>JAVWAV010000006.1:38406-45646 GCA_036649855.1 Bacilli bacterium
ACATTTGATCAAAAGAAACTTGATTGGATGAATGGACAATATATAAAAAAGATGAACGATGAAGAATATGCTTTATTTATTAATCCTTTTATTGCGTCTTACTTTAAAGACAAAAAATACAATGATGAAGAACTTCTTAAAATTAGTTTAATGTTTAAACAAGAAATATGTTGCGGTTCCGAAATTATTACGCTTCTTGACGATATATTCTTAAATTACGCCAATTTGAATGAAGAAGAAACATCGTTTATTAAGTCGAACAACAGTTCTGCAGTTCTTAATGCATTTAAATTAAGAATTGATGACTGCGATTTAAGCAAAGAACAAGTTAATTTAATGATGAAAAGTATTCAAAAAGATTTAGGAATTAAAGGAAAGGATTTATACATGCCAATAAGATTAGTACTTACTGGAAAAGAACATGGAATCGAACTTTATAATATTCTCTCTATTTTAGGAAAAGAAGAGATAAAAAATCGAATTAAAAAATATTATGAATAAAGTACAAATATCTATTAAGTCAAAAAATACTACAATTGAATCCGAACGTTACTCAAAATATGTTGGAACTGCTCTCGACGTTGATAACGGATTTACAGTTTTATATACAGATGAATTTGGAATACCTGGAAAATATATTATTACTCAAACATCAAATTTAATCTCAATTGTTAATGAAATCGGAAGTCTTAAATATCAGTATTCATTCAATGTTGTAAGTGTAACCTCTGCAACGTTCATTGATGTTAATAAGAACAAATATTCTTTTTCAATTAAGACTAAATCTTTACAAATATTTAAACACAATTTAAAAATCTCATTTGATTTATATCAAGAAAAGTTTAAAAACGATATTACGAGTTATGAAATAACCATGGAGGAAAAAAATGAACAATGAAGAATTGCTTCTTAATAAAATAAAAGCTGCTTTAATTAAACTTAATATTGAAGTAGAAGACAATTTTATTATCATTGAAGCTGCTAAAGATAAAATTCATGGAGATTATGCTAGTAATATCGCTATGAAACTTGCTTCTAAACAAAAAACAAATCCTAGAGCTTTAGCTCAACAAATTATTGATAGCATTGATAAAGAAGGACTAGAAAAAATTGAAATAGCTGGTCCAGGTTTTATTAATTTTTTCATGTCTAATGAAACTCTTTCTAATGTTATTGATCTAGTTTTAAATACAAAAGATTCATTTGGAACTAATGAAAAAATTAATAAAACAGTTAACGTTGAATACGTTTCAGCAAATCCAACTGGTGACTTGCATTTAGGTCATGCTCGTGGAGCTGCAATCGGTGATTCTATTACAAGAATATTAAAAAAGGCTGGGTATAACGTCATTCGAGAATATTATGTAAATGATGCCGGCGCTCAAATACTTCATTTAGGTGAATCGCTTAAAGCAAGATATTTTGAACTTTACAAGAAAAAATATGATTTACCAGAAGACGGATATCAAGGCGAAGATATAATTGAAATAGCAAAACAATTTAAAAGCAAATATGGCGACAAATATCTTGAAGAAAGCGACGAAAACATCGAAATCTTTAAAGAGTTTGGTATGGAAAAAGAACTTGATAAATTGAAAAATGATTTAGATGAATTTAGAGTTCATTTCGATGTTTTCTCTTTTGAAACGACGATAAGAAAAGGAAGTGCACTTGACGATTTAGCTTTAAAAATGAAAGATTATATATATGAAGAAGATGGAGCAACTTATTTAGCTACATCTAAATTTGTTGATGATAAAGATAGAGTAATTATTAAGTCTAATGGTGAAGCTACTTATTTTTGGCCAGATATTGCATATCACTTAAACAAGTTATCAAGGAATGCTGATTTATTAATTGATGTTCTTGGTGCAGATCACCATGGTTATATAAATCGTATGAAATCAGCATTAATGATGAACGGATATAGTAAAGATTCTTTAGAAGTTGAATTAATTCAAATGGTTAGGATTGTTAAAGACGGGGAAGAAGTTAAGATGTCAAAACGTCTTGGAAATGCGATTAAATTAAGAGATTTAGTTCAAGAAGTAGGAATTGATGCTGTACGTTATTTCTTCGTATCTCGCGATGCAGCCACACATTTAGACTTTGATCTAGAGTTAGCTTTGTCTCAATCTTCATCTAATCCGGTATTTTATGCTCAATATGCATACGCTCGTATGAACAACGTTTTATCTCTTTCTACTATTCCTCTTAACAATAAATACAATTTATTAATTGATGAAACTGAATTTTCTTTAATGAAATCTCTTAGTGAATATGGTAAAATAATTCAAGATGCCGCAAATGAACGTGCACCTTATAAAATCTGCAATTATATTCAAAAATTATCAGGATATGTGCATGAATTTTATGCTAAATGTCGAATTTTAGATGTAAATAATGTTGATTTAACTGGAGCTAGACTTTCATTAATTAAGGCTTGCTCAATAGTTATTAAGAATGCATTAGAGTTGATTGGAGTTAGCGCTCCAGAAAAAATGTAATAAAGGAGAATATATGGCAACAAAGTCAAATTTATTAATAGCTTACGAGTTATTAAAAGAATGTCACGGAGAAGAAGTATTATTTGATGTAATTTGGGATCACGTTTGTGAGGAACAAGCAATTGATGATGAAAATAAAATTGCTAGAAAAGCTAGATTTTATACAAATTTATCACTTGATGGAAGATTTGTTTTATTAAGCGATAACAAATGGGCTCTTAGAGAAAATGAACCATTTGATAAAGTTCACATCGATATGCAAGCAGTTTATGCTGACGTTGGCGATGATTACGATGATGATGATGAAAAGAAATCCGATGATGACGACGATATCGAAGGCGAACCAGAAGATTTAGAAGAAAATAGTAAGAAAGTAATAGACTTAATTAACAACTAATAATTTCACAAACAGGAGGAAAATTTATGGGTTTAGTTAACATGACAGAAATGCTTATTAAGGCAAAAAAAGAACATTATGCAGTAGGACAATTCAATATCAACAATCTTGAATGGGTTTCTGCAATTCTTGATGAGGTTCAAGAACTTCAAGCTCCAGTAATTCTTGGAGTAAGTGAAGGCGCTGCCAAATATATGGGTGGCGTTAATACCGTTGTTGGAATGGTAAAAGGTTATATTACCGATAAAAACATTACAGTTCCAGTCGCAATTCACGTTGATCACGGTTCAAGTTTCGATTTTTGTAAAAAGGCTATTGATGCAGGATTTACTTCAGTTATGATTGATGCATCACACCATTCATTAGATGAAAATATTGCTATTACTAAATCAGTCGTCGATTATGCTCACGCTCATGGCGTTTCAGTTGAAGCTGAACTTGGACATGTTGGCGGACAAGAAGATGATGTTATTTCTCAAGGAGTTTTATATGCTGATCCACAAGAATGTTTAAGATTAGTACGTGAATCACACCTTGATTGTTTAGCTCCAGCTTTAGGATCAGTCCACGGACCATATCATGGCGAACCTAAACTTGGTTTTAAAGAAATGGCTGAAATTTCAAAATTAGTTGAAATCCCATTAGTTTTACATGGAGGTTCTGGTATCCCAGATTTCCAAATTAAAAAAGCTATTGAATGTGGAACATGCAAAATTAACGTTAACACCGAATGCCAACAAGTTTTCGCTGCTATCGTTAGAGAAGTTGTTGCAAAAGATAAAGAAGTCTATGATCCAAGAAAACTTGTTGGACCTGGAAAACAAGGCATTAAAAACGTCGTAAAAGAAAAATGCGAAGTCTTTGGTTGCGTTGGAAAAGCTATTTAATTTAATAAATAAACACTAAAGTGCCTCCTTTGCGGAGGCACTTTAATATCTTAAAGGAGAAAAAAGAAATGTTTGAAAAAGAAATGCACGACATGATAGAAGCAGGGTTATTAGCAAGAGAGGTTATTCTTACTGTTTATCACCAAAATTTTGATGTAGAAATAAAAGATGATAATAGTCCAGTTACCGAAGCAGATAAAGGAGCTGATATTTTAATTAAAAATTATTTACAAGAAAGATATCCTTCATATGCCTTTTTAACTGAAGAATCAACTGATGATAAAACTCGTTTAGATAATGATTATGTATTTATAGTAGATCCAGTTGATGGCACCGCAGATTTTGTTGCTAAAAACGGAGAATTTACTACGAACATTGCTCTTTCTTATAAACATGAAGTAGTTGCAGGAGTGGTACTTATTCCTGCTCAAAATGTTTATTATTACGCTATTAAAAATGCTGGAGCTTTTAAGGTTAGTGCAAATGGAACTGAAGAAAGAATTCATGTTAACGCTAAAACAACTGATCTTACTTGCTTAACTTCGCGTTTCCATATTGGGCAAAACGAAGTTGAATTACTTGAAAGACACAGTGACGTTATTAAATATATTCAAAAAGTAGGTTCATCAATTAAAGCTTGTTATATTTCTGAAGGAAACGCCGAAGTTTCTTTTAGACTTAATAAAGGTACTAAAGAATGGGACACTGCTGCATTTGATATTATTGTAACTGAAGCTGGTGGATTTGTTTTAAAGCCAGACGGACTACCAATGAAATATAATAGAGAAAATGTTTATAATGATGAAGGATATGTTGTAGTTAATAGGAAGGAGAATATATTAAAATGAAAATAAAAAGACTAATACCAGTTATTGCCTTTTCGACTTTACTTGTTGGATGTGATTCAACTATATTAGTTCCACCAAGTCCTGCTTCTTCTACTTCAACCTCTACTACTACAACGACTACAACCTCAACTACATCAACTGATGAAAAAATAAAGAACTTTAAAATCATTGGTTTTAATGATTTCCATGGTTTAGTAAACGATGGAAATGTTGATCCAAAATATATGGGTGTAAGTAGACTTTCAACTTTTATGAAAGAAGAAAAAGCCAAACAAACAACATTTGCAATTGCTGCGGGTGATGTCTGGGCTGGGCAAATTGAATCAAATTACAATCATGGTAAGTACGTTACAGAATGTTTCAACGAAATGGGATTAGACGCCATGTGCTTAGGAAACCACGAATTTGACTGGGACAAAAAATACATTATTGAAAATCAAAAAGTTGCAAATTTCCCATTTTTAACCTCAAATATCAGAGATTCTAATGGAAATTTGCCGGTTTTTGCAGATAGCGACCACGTTGTACTTGAAAAAGATGGTATTAAAATAGGAGTGGTTGGTAGTATTGACCCAAGTTGCAAAAACGATATTCTTGCCACAAGAGTGAAAGAATATACGTTTGAAGATCGTTTAGCACATGTTAAAAAAGCAGCTAATAGCGCTAGAAGCGCTGGCGCTGATTTTATAGTTCTAGCTGATCATGGAAAGTGGGAAACAACAGCTTCTTTTACTAATATTATTGATCAATGTGGTATTAATTTAGTTTTTGCAGCTCATTCTCATGAAATACAAAAACTTAAACATAATAATGTACCAATATTACAAGCAAAATCAGAAGGATCACATTATGATAATGTTAATTTAACATTTAATACTATTACAAAAGAAATAAAAATTATTAGTGCTAATGTCGAAGAATTTAATACAGCAAGTTATAGAAATGATTTAAATATTGATAAGAATTATAATGATAATTATCGCAGTATTATTGATGGAGTTAAAAACGCAGTAGTTGGAAGTCTTGATAAGAAACTTTATGCGTATGATGGATATGGAAAGAAAGGTAAATTACCTCGTTTAGCAGCTGAAGCTGGATTTAACTCTTTGTTATCAACGGAACCTACACTTAAAGGATTTGTTCATAATCAAGGTAGAAAGTCGCTAGAAAGCAGTCCTGAACTAACATATGGCGATATATACAATTCCTTACCATTTGAAAACGTCATTGTTACTTTTAAAGCAAAAGGATCCGTAATTAAAAGTATGTGTAGTGGAAACAACAGATACGTTAATAAAGATTTTAATAAAACTGACTTAGCAGATAACACTATTTATACTTTTTCAGGAATAGATTACGTCGTATATAAATATGAAGATAAAATTACTGACATAAAAATAGATAACGAAAATAAATTTATCCGCGACTACGTTGTTGATTACATAAAAAACGTTAAAAAGGGCGTCGTTACTGAAGCTGATATTGATTGGTAAAATAAAAAAATGGAGATTAAATCTCCATTTTTTCTTGTGCTAATTTTACGGCAAGTATGCCAGGAACTTCTTCCATTAAGATTACTTCAATGCCGTTTGATAGCGTTTCATCAATCATAACGCATCCTTCACAAGCACCAAGTAATTTTATATAAACTATTCCTTCTTCAAAACTTACAAATTCGACATCTCCGCCATCACGGTTGATAAACGGACGTATTTTTTCAAGAGTTTTCTTGATAAGGACTATTGTTTCTTCTTTTTCCATAACGATATATATTTTATATAATATACGTCGTTGTTTCAACTAGAATGATAAACATCTTTTAAATATTTAAATACTTCCTCAATATCGTCGTTAATAACGAGTTTAACACGCTTTCTGATATCTAACTTTTCTTTATTTATAACAAATATATTATCACCAAAGAAGTAGTTGATCATATTAGCTGCGGGATAAACTCGTAAAGAAGTTCCTGCAACAAGCAGTAAATCTGCTTCTTGTATTTTTATTAATGCTTTCGCAATACTTGTTTCTAAGAGTGGCTCATCATATAAGACAACATCAGGCTTGATAATGCCTCCACATACCGGACAATGAGGAATTTGTACACTATTTAAAATAACATCAACTGGATACATTCTACCGCATTTCTCACAATAATTACGATAAATCGATCCATGTAATTCAATAACATTTTTACTTCCTGCAAGTTGATGCAATCCATCAATATTTTGAGTAATTATTGTGACACTTTTTTCGCTTTCGATCATACTGAGAAATTCGTGGCACGAATTAGGTTTTGCTGTTAAATTTATCATAAAGTTACGATAAAATTCGAAAAAAGTAGAAGGATAAGAAGTAAAGTAATCATGAGAAAGAATTACTTCATATGGAACGCCATATTTAGATTTTAAATTGTATAATCCTTCTTTGCTACGAAAGTCTTTTATACCTGATGCCGTTGAAACTCCAGCGCCACCAAAAAACACTATTTTGTTAGCAGCTTTTATCGCTTCAAGTAAAATGTCACATTCTTTTTTCATACTCTTATTGTAGAAGAAAATTGGTAATTTAAATAGAAAAAAGAATGTAAAAATAAAAAAA
>JAVWAV010000006.1:45746-52139 GCA_036649855.1 Bacilli bacterium
GCGTAAAAATAAAAAAACCCAGGTAAACCCTGGTTGCCTATATATAAACACATTTTGTGATGTGAATGAAAGTAAATGGTGCCCGAGGCCGGAATCGAACCGGCATGGTATTGCTACCGCAGGATTTTAAGTCCTGTGCGTCTACCTATTCCGCCACTCGGGCAGGAAATGGTGATCCACTGGAGATTCGAACTCCAGACCCCTTGATTAAAAGTCAAGTGCTCTACCGACTGAGCTAGTGGATCATCTATGTTGAAAGTTGGCTGGGGTGGCTGGGGTCGAACCAGCGAATGATAGAGTCAAAGTCTATTGCCTTACCACTTGGCTACACCCCAATAAAGTGGTGGAGGGGGGCAGATTCGAACTGCCGAACCCTAGAGAGCTGATTTACAGTCAGCCGCGTTTAGCCACTTCGCTACCCCTCCGTTTTTTAATGACACATTTTTTAAACTTACTGGTGGATGTTGAGGGGCTCGAACCCACGACCTCCGCCGTGTAAAGGCGATGCTCTCCCAACTGAGCTAAACATCCGTTGTCCTTTTCAGCATGTGCTTAATAAATATATCATTAAAGGGATGTTTATTCAAGAAAAAATATTGAATTAAATAGTTTTTACTTAAATATAATCGACTTTAACCGGCTTTGTTGTCTAGTAGCCTTTTTTACCTAGTAAATGGAACATATTTTTTTTGTATATTTCGACGCCAGGTTGATTAAATGGATTGATTTCAAGTAGATATGCACTCATTGCAACTACTCTCATAAAGAAATAAAACATATAACCTAAGGTATAGGTATCTAATTTATCAAATTCAAGAACGATGTTGTCAACGCCTCCGGCGTTAGCATGAGCATCAAGCGTTCCAAGGAAGGCTTTTTCATTAATATAGTCTAAAGATTTTCCTTCTAAATAGTTAAGTCCATCAAGATTATCATTATCGTGTGGAACAAGAACTTGGGAAGAAGAAGAATGGAAGTATAAGACTGTTTCAAAAAGAATTGGAGAACCTTCTTGAATAAATTGTCCTAAACTATGAAGATCCGTAGTAAAATGAGCGCTATCTGGAAGTAGGCCTTTTTTATCTTTGCCTTCTGTTTCTCCAAATAATTGTTTAAGCCATTCATTAAGTTCAACTAAACATGGTTCATAATTTATAAACATTTCAACACTTTTACCAGATCTATATAAAGAATCACGTAAAATAGCGTATTGATAAGCTTTATTTGTATAGATATCATCGTTATCAAATTCAATCATTGCATCGTGAGCGCCTTCTAATAATAAATTAATATCAATTCCAGCACAAGCAATTGGAAATAAACCAACTGCAGTTAAAACTGAATAACGACCACCAATATCATCTGGTAAAACATAAGTTTCATAGCCTTCAGCTTTTGCTAATTCTTTTAATGCACCCTTTGCTTTATCTGTGGTTGCAATAATTGCTTCACGAGCTTTTTCTTTTCCAAGTTGCTTTTCTAATAATTCTTTTAAAAGTCTAAATGAAACAGAAGTTTCAGTGGTAGTACCGGATTTAGAGATAACGTTTATTGCAAACTTTTTATGCTCTAAATAAGTAAGAATTGAAGAAATATAGTTTGATGAAAAAGTTTGCCCCATATAAATGATTTCAAGTTTATCAGCTGAATGAACGCCATTAATGGCTTCAATTGCAGCGCGAGCACCAAGGTAACTTCCACCAATGCCACAGACAACGAGAACTTCAAAGTTATCACGAACATATTTTGCTTTTTTAATAATGCGAGCGACTTCAGCTTTATCAAAATCAGCAGGGTAGGTTGTCCAACCTAAATATTCAGCTCCAAGTCCGGTTTTTTCATTAATCATATGGTTAATAGTTTTTACTTTTTCTTCGTAAAACTTGATGTTTGCTGGATTTTTTACATAATTTAAATTTAATTTCATATTTTTATCCTCTTTTTTATAGTTTTTTATCCATAATCCAATATTTTTTAGTAATTTTGTCGAATCATTAAGCGGAGCTTCTATTAATTCTTTTTCTTCTAAAGACATACCTTTTAAGGTAAAACTGATGTGTTTACTATTTTCATCAATCTTTAATATTTTAACACTTATGTATTGCCCCTTGGTATAAAGAAGATAAATATTTTTGATATATCTTTCAGATATCTCACTGATATGTAAAAGCCCTTCACATCCATCATCAGTTTCTAAAAATAAACCATAAGGTCTAATATATATTATTTTGGCTTTTACAATATCATTTACTTTCATTTTTTAATTCTTTTTCGATTAAACTAATATCATCTTGTGTAGTTAATTTAAAATTTGGTTTATCATTTAGTACAAATTTTAAATTATCAACGTACATGTTATAAATATATCCATCATCTTCAGCCGAAATTTCTCCTTTATCAACAGCGATATTAATAGCTTTACGATAACTTAAAAAGTTAAAAGCTTGAGGAGTTTCAATTACGTATAGTTCCTTCTTATTTAAATAAGTGGATGAATTTATATCAAAAATCGCATTTTTCTCAAGCTTATAAGGAATAGCAGAGTTAAATTCGCTGCATTTTACGTATAATTCATTAATTAAAGAAGCTTTAAGTAAAACACGAGCAGCATCGTGAATCATCACGATGCTTTTATCGGATTCATCATTTATTACTGAGATAGAATTATATACAGATAATTCACGTGTTTTACCAGGTTTTGCAAACTTGATATCAATATTGAGATCTTTTGTTTCTTCTTTAATTAAATCAAAAAAGCTATCATCAGCAGCGATGATATATTGATCGAAAATATTAGCTTTTTTGGCTTCAATTAAAGAATACATAAATACATATGTATTGTTTATTTTTGTGAATTGTTTTGGAGTAATTGATCTATATCTAGAACCAACTCCACCACATAATAATATAAAATAGTTCATTTTTATTATCTGTCTGTTAATTGTCTATCTGTTTCATCAAGTTTTGCTTGAACAGAGGCTCTATCAATAAAGTTTTTAATAATTGTTTCTAGTTTTGAACCTTCTTTGTAGTTTGGTTTACAAGAGAAGTTAACACGTTTATCTTTTAATAAAGTAGAAGAAGTAAATGTAGTTTCATCATCTGTAATAGCAATAGAGATACCACCATTATCACGGACTAAAACCATGCAAGGAATATCGGTTAATCCATCACCGATATAGACCATGTTTTTCATTTCTACTCTCTTTTTAAGAGCTTTTTTGTTTACTTTGTTATCATCTTTAAGATCTAATGCACCTTTGGAGATTCTAAATAAGTATTGAGTTTTTTGGGTATAGTTAATAACTGTTTTTGGCCAAATAGCTTCTTTTGTTTGAGAACTATAAAGGAATTCACAGCCATAAACTGCTTTAAAGTATTTGCAAATAGATGATCCTAAGATAATTTCTTTATTGCCAGATGAGTTAACATAGTGTTCAACATTAACGCCATGTTCTTTTCCATATTTGTCGATTCTATCAAACCAAGATTCAACTCCTGGATAATATTTGATATCTTTTCCACAATCAATTAAGAATTTCTTAGTAAGATGAATATTATGTTTTTTTGTTTCACTTAACATCATATACATATAAGAAAGAATTTTTTCAATTCCTTCACGATCTGCAAATTCTGTAGTTGCACCCCAAAATTGAGCTGGAGTAAGTCCAAGAGAAGGGATAAATGTATAATTTTGCATATCGGTTGTAGATAATGTTTTATCAAAGTCGTAAATTAATGCCACAATAGGTTTTTTCATGTTTTTCCTCACTAAATATGTCTTAATTATACCATATTTTAGAAAATTAGTATTTGTAATAAGCAAATTATTAATGATATTTCTTTATTTTTGTACGTTTTTAACTATAATTAAGTAATATGTTAATTATTTCCCTTACTTGGTATGAAATAACCTCACTTGTGCTTACAATAGTAATTGTTTACTATGTAGCTTTTTTATTATGGAAAATGTATTCCATTATATATTTTAAGAAAAAGCTAGATTCTTATATGCGTCCTCTTAAAGTTGTTGTGGCAGAAAAGATAGATATTACTAAACTTCTTATTGATTTATGCCGTAAAAATAACATTGATACAGGAAATGTAATTCCTAGAAATAGATTAAGTAGCGTTGATCCATCAATGACAATTTCATCTTTTTATAAAGAAACGGACAAATTTTTTAGAAAATTATACCGTTCTGTTAGTACTATAGAAAACATTGGTTTTGCTAAAGAACTTGCCACTATTAAAAAATTTGCTGACGAAAACTCAGCTTTATATAATCAAGTTGTTGAAGATTATAACAGTAACTTAGGTGGCTATAACTACTGGGTTAATTTTATAATTGGAAGATGGTTAGTTAAGTTATGCAAATTTAAAAAGAGAGAGTCTATTTATTAAAATAAGGAGGTTTTGCAATGAATTTTAATGAATTACCACTAAGAGTTCCTAATATTAAGGAATGCGAAAAATTTTATAAGGAAGCTTATGAGAAAATTAAATTAGCAAATAATGCCAAAGAAGTTGCTAGCTTAATGAAAAAAATGTATAAATTTGAATCGGATTTAGAAACTGACGTTACCGTTATTTCTATTCGTTATTCAATTGATACAGCAAACAAAGATTATTTAGATGCTAAAAATGCTACGGATGAAATAATTCCAGTTATTTCTTCTTACAAGATGCCAATTATTAAAGAAATTCTTTCTAAACCATTTAGAAAAGAACTTGAGAATATTTTTGGAGAATATTTATTCCAAAAATATGAAGGCACAGTTAAGTCGTTTGATGAAAAAATCATTCCTGATTTAATTGAAGAAAGTAAATTAACCACACAATATGATGCAATTTTAGGTGGTGCTAAAATTAAATATAAAGGACAAATATATAATTTATCAGGATTAAGAAAGTTTTCTCAGTCATTAGATAGAGAAGAAAGAAAAAAAGTTGCTAAATTATCTTCAGATTTCTTTTTAAAGAATAATGAAGCATTAGGCGAAATTTATGATAAATTAGTTCATGTTAGAGACAATATGGCTCATAAATTAGGTTTTAAAAACTATATTGAATTAGGTTATCTTAATTTAGGACGTGTAGATTATGATGCAACTATGGTTGCAGAATATCGTGAACAAATTAGAAAAAATGTTTGCCCAATCTATAAAAAGCTTATTAAAAAACAAGCAGCAAGAATCGGTATTAAGAATCCAATGTTCTATGATTTAAATTTATCATTCTTAACAGGAAATCCAATGCCAAATGGTGATGCTGCTAAATTAGTAAGTGAAGCTCAACAAATGTACAATGAAATGTCAAAAGAAACCGGAGAATTCTTTACCTTTATGAAAGAATCTAACCTATTAGATCTTGAAACAAGATTAGGAAAAGCTCCTGGCGGATATATGACTTATCTTCCAACTTATAAAGCTCCATTTATATTCTCTAATTTTAATGGAACATCAGACGATTTAAATGTATTAACTCATGAAGTTGGTCATGCTTTCCAAGGTTATATGTCAAAAGACATTAAAATTCCAGAATATCACATGCCAGGATATGAGGCTTGTGAAATACATTCGATGTCAATGGAATTTCTTGCTTGGCCATGGATGAATTTATTCTTTGGAAAAGATGCTGAAAAATATAAATTTATGCATCTTACCGATGCTATTGAATTCTTACCATATGGCGCAACTGTTGATGAATTCCAACATTATGTATATGAAAATGTCGATGCTACTCACGCTGAAAGATGTGCAAAATGGAGAGAAATAGAAAAGAAATACTTACCACTTAAGAAATATAATGGATTTAAATTCTTAAATAGTGGAACTTGGTGGTTACGTCAAGGACATATATTCTCTTCTCCATTCTATTATATTGATTATACTTTAGCTCAAGTTGTTGCTTTTGAATTCCTTGATGAATCTTTAGAAGATAAAGAAAAAACCTGGAATAAATATGTAAAACTTTGTTCAATGGGTGGTAAATATCCATTTAGAACATTACTTAAAAAAGCTCATTTAAGAGATCCATTTAAGAAAGGTACAATGAAGAAAAACATTAAACCACTTCTTAAAGTTCTTGATAACTTCGATGACGCAAAAATGTAAAAACAGACGTTCTTCAAAGAACGTCTTTTTATTTTCACTAAATAAGGTAAATAAATTGTATTTATCTATAAAATCATTAAAATATTAATGTACGAGAAAGAAGGAAAAAAATTATGAAACCAGTAATATTATGCATTATGGACGGATATGGAAGTAGAGCAGATAAACACGGCAACGCAATTGCTGCAGCTAAAAAACCTAATTTAGATAAGTATTTTAGTGAATACCCATTAACTTATATTCATGCTTCAGGCTTAGAAGTAGGATTACCTGAAGG
>JAVWAV010000006.1:52239-56170 GCA_036649855.1 Bacilli bacterium
AATACCCATTAACTTATATTCATGCTTCAGGCTTAGAAGTAGGATTACCTGAAGGTCAAATGGGTAATAGTGAAGTTGGACACTGTAATTTAGGAGCAGGAAGAGTGGTTTATCAATCACTAACTCTTATTAATAAAGCAGTAAAAGATGGAAGTTTTTATAAAAATCAAAAATATCTTGATGCTTTTGAACATGTAAAGAAAAATAATTCAACTTTACATATTTTCGCTTTATTAAGTGATGGCGGAGTTCATTCTCACGTTGAACACGTATTATCTATTATTAAAATGGCTAAAATGAATGGATTAAAAGATCTCTATTTACATGCATTTATGGATGGAAGAGATGTTGATCCTCAATCAGGATATAGCTACATTAAACGTGTAGAAGATGAAATGAAAGAACTTAACTTTGGTCATATCGCTGATATCTCTGGAAGATATTACGCTATGGATAGAGATAAAAACTTAGCAAGAAACGATGTTTCTTATAAAGTAATGGTTGATCATATCGGAGATTCCTTTACAGATACAAAAGAATTCTTTACTAAATCTTATAAAGAACTAGTTACTCAAGGTCGTGATGCAAGCGATGAATTCATCATTCCAGCATACAATTCCTTAGTAGATGGAAGAATAAAAGATAATGACTCCATTATTTTTATGAACTTCCGTCCTGATAGAGCTATTCAAATCTCAACCATATTTACAAACCCATATTTTTATAAAACCTCACCAGTTAACGCTGACGGAAGTAAAGTTTTTAAAGAATATGTTCCAGAACATATCTTAAAAAACTTATTCTATGTTTGCACGATGAAATATGCTGATAGCGTAAAAGGCGAAATTGCCTTTTCACTACCATCAAACGAAAACATGTTAGGAGTTTATCTTGCTAATAATGGTTATACTCAACTTCGTATTGCTGAAACAGAAAAATATGCTCACGTTACATTTTTCTTTGATGGTACCGTAAATTATGATGGAAAAGAAAGGCCAGAACTTAAAGGATGTAGAAGAGTATTAATTCCTTCTCCAAAAGTTGCAACTTATGATGAACAACCTGAGATGTCTGCTTTTAAAATTACAGAAGCTTTACTAAAAGAATTAAATAAAAAAGATCTTGATGTAGTTATTTTAAATTTTGCAAACTGTGACATGGTTGGTCATACTGCAGTTGGCAGTGCTGTTATTAAAGCTGTTGAAACAGTTGATACCTGTGTTGGAAAAGTAATAGATTGGGCACATGAAAATAATGCTGCTTTAATTGTTACCGCAGATCATGGAAACGCTGAAGAAATACTTGATGTTGATAATAGACCAATGACTGCTCATACAACTAATTTAGTACCACTTTGTATTAACATAAAAGGATTAAAACTAATGCCAAAAGGTGTTGGTAAACTTGCAAATGTTGCACCTACAATTCTTGACTTATTAGGAGCAAAAAAACCAGTTGAAATGAATGAAGAATCATTAATTATTTCAAAATAGACTGCAGAACCTCACTATATTTAAAAAACCATCTCATTCTTGAGATGGTTTTATTTTGTTATAAATGATTTCGAAATCATTAGAAAGTTCATAATTTTTGATTTCTTCTGGTAAAATCCAGAAGACTTCTCCCTCCCGCGAGGAGTGGAGTTCTCCAGAATAGGAGTCGCAATTATAAAGAATTGATAAATGTCTAACGCCATTTATAATCCATTCAATTGCGTTAGCAAGTTTTGGATTATTAATACGAAGGCCTGTTTCTTCAAACATCTCTCTTATAACAGCTTCTTCAAGACTTTCATCTTCTTCAACGTGACCACCAGGAAAAGTTAATCCAGGCCAATCGTTTTTACTACGATTTTCTACAAGGATCTTTCCTGTTTTTTTATCTATAAGCATACACATGTTTGTTAATATAATATCCATAATTACCTAAGGCGTATTGTATTATAAATTTCTAACGTATACAAGATTATTTGTATTATTTTAGATTAATGTTAAGTGACAAACTTAACGCAACAGAATTTTCTTTTTTATTTAGTGACATTTACTTTTTTGTGCATGATTTTACATATAAATAAAAAAGAAGGCACATATTTCTATGTGCCTTCATAATTTAACAAATGGTGCGCGAAATGAGAATCGAACTCACACAGGTTACCCTATACGCCCCTCAAACGTACGCGTCTACCAGTTCCGCCATTCGCGCATATGAAAATTATATAATAAAAGTAGATATTGAACAACTAAAATAATTAATCTTTACTAATATTTTCGGTATTTTGTTCTTTTGATTTGTAAAAGACAAATTTCTTTCTAGTAATATAGTTAAATATTAATACTATTAATGTACTAAACATGAATGTTAAGGTATAACACCAGAATCTAGTATCAGCTAAATTAAAGTTTTTAAAGAATTCTATAATCTTAAAATCAATAATAGAAACACTAAATGATACTTGTGAAATATAATCTCCTAAGTAAGTTAAACCTAATCCGATAAAGAATCCGATAGCAGCAAAGACTAGAAATCTTACCATTGTTAATGGAGATTTCTGACTCTTTTTATCAATGCCTTTAAAAACCCAAATGGCACTTAAAGCATAATTTATAACACAAGATATTGAAAAACCAATCGTATATTGGATTGCTAAAATACCGTTTTGACCAATTGTTTCTGGTAAAACTTGTATAATTGCTAATCTAATTAAATAATCAATTATTGTTGCTATTAATCCTACAACAATAAAACGAATAATTTCCTTAGTTCTGGTATCTTGTTTCATGAATTAAATATTACTACAAATATCGTAAATAAACAATAAACATATTAGTAAATTATTCGTTTTATTTGTGCTAAAATAATAAGCGCAAGGAGATATAAGTATGAATAAAATTTTAGTAGAAACAAGTGCAAGACATATTCACTTAACTCAAGAGGATCTTGAAAAAGTCTGTGGTAAAGGATTTACTTTAACAGTAAAGAAATATTTATCCCAACCAGGACAATATGTTAGCGATACTAAGCTTAAATTAGTAGGACCAAAAAATGAAATTGCTGGTGTTTCAATATTAGGACCAGTAAGAAAGGCAAGCCAAGTTGAAGTATCTTTAACTGATGCTCGTACCTTAGGAGTTGCTGCTCCAGTTAGAGAATCAGGAGATATTGCAGGTTCTGCTCCAATAAAAATTGTTGGACCAGTTGGTGAAATCGAATTAACTGAAGGTTTAATTGTTGCAAAACGTCATATCCATATGACTGAGGCTGATGCTAAAGAATATGGTGTTAAAAACGGAGAAATAGTCTCAGTTAAATTAGATACACCAAATAGATCATGTATTTTAGGAGACGTTGTTATAAGAGTTAATGATAACTTTGCCTTAGCAATGCACATTGATACTGATGAAGCAAATGCTGCATCATGCAGTGGACAAGTCTTTGGAGAAATCATTAAACATGCCTAATATCTATACTTTTAAACCTCGTGGCGTTTGTAGTAGACAAATGATTATTACGTATGAGAATGACACCATTCTAGATCTTGAAGTAGTTGGTGGATGTTCTGGTAATCTTAGAGGTATTTCTTCCCTTCTTAAAGGAATGAAATTAGAAGATGCTATCTCACGTCTTGAAGGTATTAAATGTGGATTTAAATCAACATCATGTCCTGATCAACTAAGTATTGCATTAAAAGAAATCTTAAATCTAAAATAACAAATAGTGCTATAAAACATTAAAGTTTTGTAGCACTATTTATTTTTTATCTATAAAAGAGGTGTTTTTTAAACAAAAAAACACTATTAAATTTTAAGTAAAACTTTATACGATTAACTTTTGATTAGTTCCTAATTTGTAGTTAGGAACTAATCAAAAGTAAATGAGAATAATTCTAAAAAAATGTATAAATTTATTGATATTTAGTTTAGTTTTTTATATA
>JAVWAV010000007.1:0-36834 GCA_036649855.1 Bacilli bacterium
TCAAGCCGGCTCTACTCTTGGCGGAGAAATTGGTTCGTTAATTATATCTTGCGTTCTAGTAAGTACCTTAATTTATGAATTAGTTGGTCCAGTTTTAACAAAATACGCATTAACAAAGGCCGGAGAAATAATTCCTCCAGAAAAAAAGCAAATCTCGTAAATGAGATTTGCTTATTTTTTTATTGCTTTTGAAATGCCACCAATTGATGTTTCTTTATAATCATTAGATAGTGCTTCTCCAGTTATTTTCATTGTGTGAACAATTTGATCTAGACTAACAGAGTTATGACGTAACTTACTTATTTCTTTAGCATATAAATATGCTTCATATGCACGAAGTGCAGCAACACCATTTCTTTCAATACAAGGAATAGCAACGAATCCATCAACAGGATCACAAGTTAGACCTAAACTATGTTCCATTGCTAATTCACTAGCATATTCTATTTGATAAAGTGATAAACCATAAATATGAGATAATGCTGCAGCAGTCATTGAAGTAGCTACTCCAATTTCAGCTTGACAACCATGTACTGCACCAGATATTGAAGCATTTGTTTTAAATAAATTACCAATTACTCCAGCAACCATTAATCCTTCAACAATTAAATCAATATTTATATTATTATATTTATATGCGTAATATAGGTTAGAAGCGAGAACACCACTACTACCACAAGTTGGAGCAGTAACTATTAAATGTCCAGAAGCATTTTCTTCAAGAACTGCGTAAGCAAATGAAGAAATTAACATTGAACGTCTTTCAAATTGGTCGTTTATTGTTAAAGCGTTAGAATAGATCTTGCCAGCAACTTTATCAAGTAATAAATTATATCCAGCACGAACTTGTCCAACACCAGTTAATCCGCGTTCAACGCTATCAAACATTACATTTAATATCGATTTTAAATATTCTTTTATTGTCTTATCCTCGAATTCATTCACTAGATCAACATAAGATTTGTAACCTTTTGTTTCCATATAGGCCAACATTTCTGCATTAGATTTAAATGGATAAGTTTCTTCTTTAAGATTAGATTTTTTACCATCGATATCAACAATTGATCCACCACCAACTGAGGCATAATTGCGTTCCTCAATAAGGTGAGTTGAACTATAGGCACTAAATTTAAGAGTATTTGGATGTGCTTTAATTTCAGTATTATTAAAAACTATTTGAACTTTATATTCTTTTAAGGCTTCAATAAGGATTTTATCGGTTTGATGTCCACGACCAGTAAGGGATAAAGAACCGTAAAGTGTTACCACTATTTTATCGATTTTATAAATTTCAATAAGCTTTTTAAATTGAGTAGCAGCAATAAAAGGACCTATCGTATGACTTGAAGACGGTCCTGGTCCAATTATATATAATTCTTTTAATGATCTCATAAATTTAAATTTTATTTATTAATACTAAGTTCTTGCTAATTTGATTACTAACTTCGGTAATATCGCAATTTAAAGCAACAGCTAATTCTTCCATAATATATTTCTCAACAAAATTAACTACTGTTTTATCAGTTAAAGGTAAACCTTTCTTTGTATTTGCATTATCAGCTTTTACTTTGCTAACTGTAAATAATAAATCTCTTATATCAGCAGAATTACCATTAAATAGTACTTCTACAAATGTGTCTTTTTTTCTTTTATCTTCTTTTTTCCAAACATATGTTGCATCAGATATATTGTTAATAATAAAATCAGCATCTACTGGAGAAATAACATCACGAATTTGTGAACAAGACGAAATAGGTAACATTATTTTGCAATTTTCATTTTGACGACAAAAGAATTTATGCATAATATAATATTTAATGTCACCACTGCCAAAATTATTTACTGAAATTTCATCAATGATACATACACCTTCATTTTTATGAACAACAAATTTGCCTTTATTATACATGCGTCCCTCCCGGATCATCAAAGTAATAAATTATAATACCTATTGCTATCAACGACAAAAATATTATAGCATTTTTTTGCCCTAATTGCTTGTTAATAATAAAATAAATATTAATTATACGTTGTTTCTAAAATAAGTCAAATAATAATTACTATTCTTCTTCAAAAATTCTAGCGACTTCCTTTAATAGGTCCACAATATGCAAATGTTGTGGACAACTTTTTTCACATTTATGGCAAGCGATACATTCACTTGCTTTGCCATGAGTTGCTGCTAAATTTCTATAATACATTCCATGAGTTGAAAAAAGTTTATTTAAACTCTTCTTTTCTTCATTATATAAAGCAAAATAATCAGGAATTGGAATAGATTTTACACATCCTTCAATACAATATCTACATTTTGTACAAGCAATAATGTTATTTTTATTTAAAATAGCAACAACTTCATCAATACATTTACTTTCATTACTATTTAAGACCTTAAAGTCCTTCATATAACTAGTATTATCAAGTAATTGATCATAATTAGACATACCACTTAACACCATAAAGACATTAGGAAGAGAAGCTGCAAATCTAATTGCCCAGGAAGCGATAGAAATATCAGGATTATAATCCTTATAAATTTTTAAAGCTGATTCTGGTAAGGCTACTAAGCCTCCACCTTTAATAGGTTCCATAACAATAACTTTTTTATTATGTTTACTAGCTACTTCATAGCATTTACGTGATTGAATATTTGCACTTTCCCAATCAATATAATTGATTTGAAGTTGAACGAAATCAACTTCAGGATGAGCAGTTAAGATTTCTTCTAGTAATTCTGGAGAATCGTGAAAGGAAAAACCAAGATTTTTAATTTTACCTTCATGCTTTTTGCCTAGGCAAAAAGCAAATGAATCAAATTTTACTGCTTTTGGATAAGTATTTGAATTTAAATTATGTAATAAATAGTAATCAAAATAAGTTGCTCCAGTTTTTTGAAGTTGTTCATCAAAAAAACGTTCCTGATCACCAACTTTTTCAAGATATATAATTGGAAGTTTATCAGCAAGTAGAAATTCATCTCTTTTGTGGCGTTCTACTAAACACTTTTTAACATATAATTCACTTTTAAATTCATGATACATATAAGCGGTATCAAAATATGTGAATCCTTCTTCAAGAAAGTGATCAACCATTTTAGAAAACATTGATTCATCAATACTTGTTTCATCTTTCTCATTAATAAGAGGCAGTCTCATACAACCAAAGCCTAATTTTTTCATATTTTTTCCTCTAAAACTATATTTATTATATCAACTTTATCGTTTTAATAAAATAACCAATTATTTATTCGTTTAAATAATTGGTTATTTATTATTCGTTGTAAAGAATTAAATTTTCGTTGTCTTCAAATGTATTATAATGGGTCTTAAATATAGTTTTACTATATAGTTTATATCCGCATTTTAGAGCGACATTTTGACTTTTAGCATTTGAGACAAAACAGCCGATACAAAGAAAGTCAAAATGTAATGTCTTAAAACAGTAATTGGTAACAAGTTTAACAACTTCAGTCATATAACCTTTATTCCAATAATCTTTTCCTAAGACATAACCTAATTCGCGACCAAGTTTAGGACTTGCTATAAGATCTTTATCATTAAGTAATTCAATACCAACTGAACCCATTAATTTACCAGTTTCTTTATTAATAATAGCAAATGTTTTATCATCACGAATAAACATATCTAAGATCATTTTGCTTTCTTCAATGTTTTGATGTGGCCACCATCCAGCTGGTTGTCCAACACCATCAACTGAAGCATAGGCATAAAATTCATCGAGATCGCTCTCGATGAATTTTCTTAATATAATTCTTTCTCCGTCTAATCTAGTAGTCCCTACTTTAAATATTGCATTCATAATTTTTATCCTATTTTTTCAAAATCTTCTGCTCCATGTTTACATAATGGACAGATATAATCAGCAGGCAATGTATCGCCTTCGTAAACATATCCACAAACTTTACATACATAACCTTTAGTAGCTTTTGGTTTTGGTTTGACAAAGTTTTGGTAGTATGTATAAGTCATTGTTTCTTTTTTAGAGATTATTTGTGATTCTTTTAAATCACAAATAAACATCGTATGTGTTCCTAAGTCAATTGAAGAAACAACATCTAGTGACATAAAGGAATTAATGTAGTTAGATAAATAGACTAATCCATTATCACTACGATGAACTCCAATATCTTTAAATTTATCAACGTTTCTTCCAGATTGGAAACCAAATATTTCAAATATACTAAATGGAGCATCTGTTGATAAGATATTTACGTTCATTTTCTTGGTTTTTTCAACTATATAATGACTATAGTTAAGTTTATTAATAGTAACTCCTACTCTATTTGGGGTATTAGTTAACTGAGTAACAGTATTAACAATTAAGCCATTATCTTTTTTTCCATCGTGAGTTGTAATAACATATAATCCATATCCGATATTAAATAAAGAATTAGTATTATGTTTATCAACATCACTCGTTGAAATTGAATAGCCTTTAGCAAGTTCTCTTGCAAGCCATTTAATTTCATCTTTGTTTTCAGCAGATACACTTGAAAGAATATTTACTACTGGTTCAAGAAATGTAATGTTTTTAAGTAATGATAATTTATCTTTAATAAGCTTTCCACTAACTGGTGCCCAGGTACCATTTGAAATAATTCCAATTGTTTTATTTTGGAAGTTTCTTTCAACTAATTTATGAATAAATTGATCCATATATGGGAATAATTCCATATTATAAGTTGGGGAAGCAAGAGCAATACGTCCGTATTCAAAGGCTTTTCCAACAACTTCAGCCATATCACTACGAGCTAAGTCATATATTTCTACACTAGGTGTTCCTAATTTTAGAAGTTCATTTTTAAGAAGTTCTGCTGCTGATTTTGTATTGCCATAAATTGAGGTATATACAATTAAAACGCCTTCTTTTTCAATTCCATATGTAGCCCAAACTGTATATTTTTCAAGATAATGTGTAAGTGGAGCACTAAGTACTGGTCCATGTAGTGGAAGTATTTTTTCAATTTCTAAAGTAGAAGCAGCAGACAAAATATTTTTAACTTGCACACCATACTTTCCTACGATGCCAATATAATATCTTCTTGCTTCATCATCCCAATCTTCTTTAACGTCATTTGCTCCAAATTTACCAAATGCATCAGCAGAAAATAATACTTTATCATAAGAATCATATGTAAACATAACTTCTGGCCAATGAATCATTGGAGCAAAAACAAAAGTTAATGTATGTTTACCTAAACTTAATGTATCTCCGTTTTTAACTACAAGAGTATTTAAAAACGAATCATTTCTAAAAAATTGAGACATAAACTTAAATGTTTTATCGTTTCCAACAATAATAGTTTGTGGATATTTTTTCATAAAGTTCTCGATATTAGCACTATGATCTGGTTCCATATGTTGAACAATTAAATATTTTGGTAATCTTCCATTAAGGGCTTCTTCAATATTAGCTAACCATTCATTAGTAAAGTTAATATCTACGGTATCCATAACAGCAATATCATCATCAAAAATAACATAAGAATTATATGCCATCCCGTTTTTTACTACATACTGTCCTTCAAATAAATCAATTTGATGATCATTTACACCAACATAAATTATTGAGTCCGTTATTTTTTTATTCATAATTATTACCTCTCCTTAATTATCGTAAAATGCGCATTCTAAGTAAAGTTATGTGCATATAAATATCAAAGTTTTTTACGATAAGCTCTAATTGCACATAAATCTCTTTTATGAATTGGAATACCTATATTTTCAACGTGATACGAAGCATAAAATTCTTCAATTTTTGAAAGCGGAACAAAAATGATATCATCCATCATTTTTAGTTCATTTTTTTGGCGCTGCGGCTCAACCATTTTAGCAATTCTAGCGCCAAAAAAATATTGTCTATTTAAGCTATTAAGTAAATTATATTCAATATCAATTATTCCTAAAGAAACTATTTTATTTATCTTACATCCTGCTTCTTCAAGAGCTTCACGACGTAAAGCAAAACGTTTTGTTTCAAAACGATCAATTCCACCACCAGGTAATTCATAATGATCTCTAACTCCGAATTTATCAGTACATTTAATGTGAATTAAAAGAACTTCATCTTTTTCATTAAGAAGTACTCCACGGGAACATCTTCTTAATTTTAATTCACTTTTTTTAGGATAGACTTCATCTTTTAATAAAGGACATAAATATTTCATATATCTATTATATTGCAAGGATCAAGAATAACAAAAGAGTATATTGGATAGGATAAAGAGAATAGAATCCAATTTGTGCTATTTTACTTTGCGGCTTTCTTTTAATATCAAAAAACAAGATAAATGGAACAAGAGTAAATAAATAAACGCCATGCATTACTTCTTTATCTACAGCATCATATGCATAGGTTAAAACAGTGCAAACAATAGCAGTAATTACTAAGACTACAGTAGCAATAATATTGCATTTAAACTGATAATTTTTACCAGAAGTACGCAATAAATATTCTTTATATGGATATTTTATTTTGTAATATAAATTGTGCAAATATAATAGAACAGCCATTGTAAGCATACAACTAGTTAAAACCAAAGATTTGGAATTAAAAATAATTTTAAAGAATGGATTTTTCATTATCGCAAATTCTCCACCGAAATGTTTTGCTAAATAACCAATTGCAATCAATCCGACAGGAATAATAATGAGCATTCTAAACATAATAAGTTTAGATAATTTAGGCTTTTTAAAATTAGGTATATAAGTTAAAAAATAATAAAATAAACCAAAATATATCATTAATAGCGGAATATTTCCTGGTAAAAATTTTGGTATTATATCAATACTCAAGAAACCTTCATCACTCATTAGATCTGTAATAAAAAACGATTCAAAAGCATACATATATATTGCTGAAATAATCATCAAAATAAAGAAACTAGCATATGATTTTTTATTAAAAAAATTGACATAAAAGAAATACATGTATAAAAATGTTGCAAGATAACCTAAAATAGAAAGTATTTTACCAACATCTCCAGCCCATGGCCACGCATATTGATCACTTATAAACGATAAATAATAAACAAGGGAAAAATAAATAGAAAAAGTTCCACAAAACATTAATATTCCAGCAATCCACATGATTATGGATTGCTTTGCAAATAACAATCTATTCATTTTGTGGTTCCTCTTCAAAACCTGTATTTGCCATTTTGTAAATCAAATTAAATAACTTCTTCTTTTGATCCGGAAATTTTCCATAGTCATTGGCAAATATTTTAGTTTCTGAAATTGTTTTATAACATTTAAGATATATGTATAATGTATCGTTTACCCCATAAATGTGAAAAGAAAATTGTTCGCGTAATTCATTTGGGTAACATAAAGATAAATAAGTCTTTTCAAAATTACTAATCTCTTCTAAAAATTCATTGTTAAATTTGAAATTGCTATCTTCAGCATAAACAGATACATTTTCAAATTTAACATTATATTCATGAAACTTAATTTCATTTGCTCTACTTGCAAAATCATGGGAACTAGTAATATAGAAACCGCTCGTAAAGTTCTTCGAAAATTTAAATTTTAAGAACCTTCCGCATTCATGAAGTTCTGTAACTTTATTTTCAACAAAATCAATTATTTCGTATGAATAACGTTCGCTAATTCCACAATAATATAATGAAATTTTACCAGTGTTTTTATATACAAATAGTGGATGCATTGAAAATGTTTTTTGTTCTGCTTCTTTTTTATCAATAAAAGCTCCACTTCCAAACAAATCATCAATATATGGCTTAAATTGAGAATTAGCTAATTCTTTATGATATTTTTTAAACATTAAAAAACGAGATGAATAGCAACCCAAAATTCCAATTGTGATAACAGCTATTCCAAAGTCAGCATATCTACACATAATTTTAAATAACTCTTTGTCAATTGGATGGCCTAAAGGATTATCAAAATCAATCGTAAATGTTCCAATTACTCTTTCATATAGCGTTGTTGAGTATATTGATAAAGCTAATCCAGTCAATATGACACAGAAAAAAAACAAAAGAAGGCCAAAATAAATATATTTGTATTTTTTAAGTTTGTTCATAACTCTTATATTATATGTTAAAAAGATAGATTTTAAAACTTAAAAAACTGTTTTATAATAAAAAACTTAGGTTATTAATAAAGTAAAAATTTAAGAAGATTTAGATATATTATTTACAATCGCAATCTTTTTTAAACCAAGGTATTATTTTTCCACATTTTTTACAAGTATTTGCCTCAATTTGTCTTTTAACCCATATATCAACGCCATCTTCTTTCATCTCTTCTAAATTTTTAATCACATCTTTATGATGACAAATACCATTTACAATATGTTTAGTTGAAAAATCTTCTAACTTCTCACAAGGAAAATTGCTACATTCATAACATCTTTTTACATTATGATGAGCAGCGCATTCCTTAAAACCATTAAAACAATCACAACAACAATTATTGCTAAGACATCCTCCACAAGATTTATCAATAAATCCCGGACAAGTTCCACAAAATAACCCACAAATTGCAGCGTAATTTTCATTTGATTTCATTTTTTTACCTCGTTAATACTTTAGTATTTAATAATAAGTATATTTTTAGAATAAAGAAAAATTGATAAAATATCAATCTAAATACTATTTAATTAACATATATATTTTAGTCTTTCTTAAATTTATAATGGTCGGAGTGAGGAGAGTCGAACTCCTGACCTCTTGGTCCCGAACCAAGCGCGCTACCGCCTGCGCTACACCCCGATAAAAAGCTTAATTTGTTTAAAAATCAAACAAATTAAGCTGCTCTATTTCTTTTTCTGGAAGATCATCAATTATATGAAGTCTTTTAAATGTTTCTACTTGAGTATTGTTTACTTTTCCACGATTAACTAGATCTTCAACACTGACAAATTTATGTTCTATTCGAGCAGCTAATATTCCATTAGCAACAGAACTTCCTAAGCCATCAATTACTTTAAATGGTGGAATAATCGTATTATGTTCATAATCTGGAATAAAATTAGTGTCTTCTGATTTATAAAGGTTAATATTAGCAAAACTAATTCCACGATCATACATTTCAAGAGAAACTACTAATACTTTTTCAATTTCTTCATATTTCTTACTATATTCTTTGGAATTAGTTTTCTTAAATTCAGCTAATTCATCAAGACGTTCTAAAATACGTGCTTCTCCAGCAACCATTGTTTCCCATTCATAGTTATCACATCTAAAAGTAAAGAATGCAGCATAGAAATCTAATGGTTTATAAACTTTAAACCATGCCACTCTAATAGCGTTAGTAACGTAAGCGGTAGCGTGAGCTTTTGGAAATAAATACTTAATTTTTAAACATGAATCAATATAGAATTGAGGAATTCCTGAATCAAGCATTAACTTAATCCATTCATCTTTAAGTCCTTTTCCTTTACGAACACTTTCCATAATAGAAAATGATAAATAAGTATCAATACCTTTACTAATTAAATAAGTCATAATATCATCACGACATCCAATAACTCCATTTAAATCACTTGTTCCATCTTGAATAATACTTTCAGCATTACCTCTCCAAACGTCGGTTCCATGGGATAATCCTGAAATAATAACAAGGTCAGAGAAAGTTTTTGGTTTAGTTTCATCTAACATTTTACGAACAAAATCCGTACCAAATTCTGGTAAGGCAATTGCTCCATTTGTAGCTTTTATATAGTTGTTTTTTAAATGTAATTCTTTTGGACTTGAAAATAAAGAAATAACTCTTTTATCTGATAAAGGAATTGAAGATATAGGAGTTGCAGTTGAATCACTTAAATATTTTAATATCTGTGGGTCAACATGTCCTAATAAATCTAGTTTTAAAACAGTATCATGAATTGCATGGAAATCTAAATGAGTTGTTTGCCACGTAGCATCATGATCATCTGCCGGATATTGAACCGGAGTAAAATCATATACCTCATATTCACGAGGAATAACAACAATACCACCTGGATGTTGCCCAGTTGTACGTTTAACATCAACACAACCCGAAACTAAATATCCGATTTTCGCTCCGCTAAAATCGGATGCCATTTTTCCACTTCTTTCAAGAAATCCTTTAACGTAACCAAAAGCAGTTTTATCAGCGACCGTACCAATTGTACCAGCACGATAAACGTTTGTTGCACCAAGTAAAACTTTCGTATATTCATGGGCAATTGCTTGATAATCAGGTGGAAAGTTAAGATCGATATCTGGTACTTTTCCAGCGTTATAGCCTAAGAATGTTTCAAATGGAATATTTTGTCCATCAGAAATCATATTTTCTCCACAAACTGGACATTTTTTAAGAGGTAAATCGTATCCGCTTCTAAATTCGGTTCCTTCATATAGTTCAAAATGCTTGCATTTTGGACAGCAATAATATGGAGGTAAAGGATTAACTTCGGTAATATTAGCCATGGTTGCAACAATACTTGAACCAACTGAACCTCTACTTCCGACAATGTATCCATCTTCATTTGCTTTATGAATAATTTTATGAGCAATATAATAAATGACACTAAAACCACCATTTATAATACCGTTTAATTCTTGATTAAGTCTTTCATCAACGATTGCTGGTAATTGTTCACCATATAATTTATGGGCATTTTCAAAACATAAATCTTTAAGTAAATTTTCACAGTTATCAATAGTTGGTGTAAATAAATGATCGATAATAGGAACGATCGTTTCACAACTATCAGCAACAAGATTAGTATTAGTAATAACATATTCTTTAGCTTTTGTTTCACCGAAAATAGCAGTGAATTCTTCCATCAGTTCTTCTGTTGATCTAAAATATTGATCAGGATTTTCAAATGGAGGAAGTTTTTTTCTTGAAAATGGATTAAGTGGATGGCTAGATTTACCAACGCCTAATGAATGAATGTAGACGTCTCTAAATATTTTATCTTCCGGATCGACATAATGACAATCTCCTGTTACACAAATCAGCTTCTTTTGTTTTAATGCTGATTTTTCGATATCTTTAATATATTTAATTAATGTTTCTTCGGTATCAATATTTCCAGTATTAATTAAATAAGAATAGTTTTCAAGTGGTTGGATTTCTATAAAATCATAATGAGACACGGCTTTATCAAGACTTGCTTCGTTACTACGTGTGGCATTATCAAATACTTCACCATTAAAACATCCGCTTCCAATTATTAAGTTTTCACGATATTCATTTAATAATTTACGTGGAACACAAGGTACTCTTCCAAAGAAATCGATATGAGAAAAACTAATTAATTTATATAAAGCTTTTAATCCAGCTCGATTTTTAGCAAGAACTGTAACATGTATTTCTCTACTATGAACAATATGTTCTGGTTTTTTCTCTAAAATTGCAATGTCGTTTAAAGTGACATTCTTATTTTCATCGGTTAATTTATAAAGCAAGGCGCTCCAAACTTCACTTAAAACTTTAGCATCATAATCTGCTCTATGTGCGGAATCTTCATCATAAAAAACTTCAACTTGTTTGCACAATGTTCCTAAACGATGGTTTCTCATCGATGGAAAGTTGAAACGAGATAAAGCAAGCGTATCAACGCCACTTAATGTTAATGGTCCACGCCCTAAATTAACTAAAGCTTCGTTTAAAAATCCATAGTCAAATTCTAGGTTATGAGAAACAAGAACATTGTTTCCAATAAAACGCATTATTTCATCTATGCATTCTGCAATAGTTTGTTTACGTTCAAGCATTTCATTCGAAATATTGGTAATATTTATAATTTTATCTGTAAGTTTTACTCCAGGATTAATTAAAATATCGAGAGAATCAACAACGATTCCGTTTACAACTTTAACAGCGCCAAATTCGATTATTTTATCATATTTAATCGATAAACCCGTTGTTTCTAAGTCAAATACAATATAAGTTAATTCATTTAATTTAGAATTATTTGGTTTAAAAGCACCAATATAATTATCATCAACGACATATAATTCAGCACCATATAGCATTTTTAATCCAGTTTTTTCAGCTGCTTTTTGAGCATCAGGAAAACCTTGAACAACGCCATGATCTGTAATAGCAATGGCCTTATGACCCATATATTTTGCAAGTTTGCAATAATCTCCAATTTTACCAACTCCATCCATACTCGACATTTTTGTATGAAGATGTAATTCAACTCTTTTTTCAGGATAATTATCAGTTCTAAGAGGTGGCGTTTCGAGTTTTTCAATGGTAAATGTACGAACAACTAATTCATTATTCATGAATTTATCTTCTTGAGAAACACCAGAAAAAGAAATAGCATCTCCAACTTGATAAGTGCTTAGTTCTTCTGCAGTGTAGTTTTTATTTGCAAACATTGAAAGAAAAATTGCATCAGTTCCTTCATGAACGCCAATTTTAAATCTGACAGTACCAGTTTTGAATTCTTTTTGTTCAATAGAAAATATAATTCCTTTTGAAGAAACATTCATATCTGGAACGACAATTTGAGAAATAGAAAAATTAGAAGATTTTCCTCTTTTTCTATAATGAGCTTTATAATCAAATGCTTCTCTTTCAGGAACGTGATTTTTATAACTTTCCATCTCATCTTCACTACTAACTTTGATCAATACATCATTAATATCTGTTTCATCTAAATTTTCAAGTTCATTATCAGGAGCAATATCTTCTATATGCTCAAATGATTCACTATTTATAGTTTCTTCTTCATCTCTCATTGAATCAGGAATAGCTTCAGTTTCGCTATCACATTCTTCAGTTTCGTCATTTATAAATTTTTCGTCTTTATATTCGAAATCATATTTCGGATAATTGATTTCATCAATAAAAGATGAAAAATCCTCAAAAATTGATTCGTAATCATCTTTTGAAACATCTTCATCAGAAATAATAAATTTTTTCTCTTTTTGCTCAATTGAACCCAAAAATTCAGTTTTAGTTTTATTGAAATAAAAACACTTAAAAAGTTTATCAATATCAAGGGCGTTTAAATCAAAATCATAGCAATAAGAAATATCAAACTTATAAGAAATACTATTTAAAGATTCAAGAAAATATTCAAGAAGATCGAAATCCCGTGGTGAATGTTTTTCTATTTCAAACAGAAATTTCCCGGTTTTATCTTTTTTTATTGATTTAAATTCAATATCAAATTCTTCTACTTTATTAATACCAATAGAATGTAGAAAATCAATAATTTTATTTTGCTTCATATTTAATATTATACACCAACGCCAGCAATTCGTAATATATCAAGTATCAAAACAGCAGCCATTAATCCAAATAATAAGATCATTCCAATAGCACTTGCGTATTGTTTAAACTTTGCATTTAATTTACGACGACTTACCCCTTCAATAGCAGTTACAAGTAAGTGCCATCCATCTAATCCTGGGAATGGCAATAAGTTCATAATAGCTAAGTTAACACTGATTAATCCCCACATTTGGATATAATAACTAAATGGGAAATTTTTCATAATAGTTGATGATTGAGTTAAAATAGCTAAAGGTCCACCTAATTGATCCCAGTTTTTACCCATAAATAAATCACCAACGGCAACAAATACTCTTGTTGTTCCATCAGCCCAAAGTTCTCCAGCTTTACTAAAAGCGTCCACTCCAAGCCACTTCGAAATAGTAGTAAAATCAATTCCAATCGTTGATAACTTACCATCATCTTTCATAGTAAGATTACCATTAATCATTTTAATATTTAAATCTTCTTTATTTGTTTGATAGGATTCTAACTTTCCTTCTTTATCAAATATTACACTAGCTTTATAAGTTTCAATTCCAAAAGAAATCTTTTTAATCTTTTCTTTTGATACTTGATAAAAACTTTTGTCACGATCAAAGCTCATTACATTGACATTTCCTTTTTCAGTCTTTACTTCTTTTAATCCAGTACTAAGATACAAGTTATAATTTATTGTTTTTATATCTCCAGCTTTAGCAGTGGTATATATTTGATCATCAATACTTAAATCTGAAAAAGAAGTATAGGAGTTGTTAAAAAGTAACACATATTTTTTTTCTGCATTATCATTTACAATAACTTCCGTAGAAATAGCATTAACTAATACTTTTCCAGCAGTATCTGTTGCTGGTTGAATACTAATAAATTGTTTAAATCCTGGTTCATAAGTAGCATCAATTGCTTTAAGTTCTTTTCCAAAATCCGTAATTTGAACTTTATCGTTTTCAATTATTGTTGGAGCACTTGTAATATAATTATAAGGAAAACAAGAAACCGAAATAAAATAAATAACATAACCTAAGATAAAGTTCATTATAATGCCAGCGGACATTATAAGGGCTTTTTTAGGTTTTGAAATATGTTCTAAACTTCTTTCTCGTGGTAATTCGATTTTTTCTTCATTAATACTGCCTTCAACAACGTTATCTTCGTTAATAGAACCATCTTTATTCTTTTCTAATCCTTCATCAACGTCTTCTCCATACATTGAAACGTATCCGCCAAGAGGAATTACTCCAACACAGAAATATGTTTCACCTTTTTTTCTTTTTCTTCTGACTATTTTCTTTCCAAATCCAATTGAAAATTCATAGCAATATACTCCAAACATCTTAGCGACTAAAAAATGTCCTAATTCATGAACTGTTATCAATATTGATAGTCCAAGTACAAAACAAATAATTGTTAAAAATATGTCCATTAGCAATCTCCTTTTTCTATCATTTTAGTAACTAAATTTTTTACATTGTAGTTAGTAATAACTATATCATTTATAGTTGGTTTTTCAATAAATTTCGATGAATTTAATGCATTAAATATTAATGTATAAATTGATGAAAACTTAATTTTATTATCTAAAAAAGCAGCAACTGCAACATCATTTGCAGCGTTAACAATTGCTCCAGTATTTCCACCTTGATCAATAATTAGCTTTCCTAAATTAAGAATAGCAGCTCGATCTTTACTAAGAGGAATAAAAGTCAAATTAGTAAGAGAAAATATATCTAATTCATGATCAAAATTTAATCTTTTGTTATTAGCTAATGCATAAAGAATCGGATTTTTCATATCAGCAATTCCGATATCACACAGATAACTTCCATCAATTAATTGAATAAGTGAATGAATTAAAGATTCTTTATGGATTAAAACTTCAATATCATTGCTTTTTACCCCGAATAAATAATGAGCTTCAACAATTTCGAACACTTTATTTATTAATGTCGCACTATCAATTGTAATTTTATTGCCCATTTTCCATGTAGGATGATTTAAAGCTTCTTCTAAGGTAACGTGTTCAAGTTCTTCCCATTTTTTTAAGATAAATGGGCCGCCAGAACAGGTCAAAATTATTTTCTTAACGTCAGATTTATCGTGTCCTGCTAAACATTTTTCAATTGCAACGTGTTCGCTATCAATTGGAAATAATTTTGACTTATGTTTTGCTAAGATATTATTAATTAAATCACCAGCAACAACAAGCGATTCTTTATTTGCAAGATATAAATCTGCAGAAATTTCTAAAGCAGTTAATGAAGGTATTACTCCAGCAAAGCCGACTAAAGCATTTAAAACTGAATCAGGTTTGGCTTTCTTAAGCATTTCTTCCATTCCAAATTCTCCAAAAAAGAAAGAAATATTTGGAAATTTTAATTTTAAGGATTGGCATTTGCTTTCATCAATAGCATAAACATATTTAACTCTTGGAAATTCTTCAATAATTTTTTCAATTTTATCAACCTTATTGCCAACAGAAAAACCGATTAATTCATAATTTAAAGATTTGTATTCTTTTAAAATTTCTAAACTTTGAGTTCCAATTGATCCACTTGCACCTAATATAATGAGTTTGTTCATAAACTAAAATTCCAATTATGTAAGATAAGAATTAATAAACAAGCAACGCCAGTTGCACTAAATAATAAGCTATCAATACGATCTAATACTCCACCATGTCCTGGAATAGCATTACCAAAATCTTTGATTTTGTATTCGCGTTTAATAGCAGAAAAGGCTAAATCTCCTAAATTGGTAAAAAGTGGCATTGCAAAAGAAATTAAAACAATATAGTACCAATGAGCCATATCTAAATAACCTGGTAAAAGTGGGAAGCCACATGATTCAGAAATAAAGGCAATTGATAAAGATAAAACAAAAGAAATTATGATTCCGCCAGCGAATCCTTCCCAAGTTTTCTTAGGAGAAACACGTGGATTCATCTTATGTTTACCAAATAATACTCCAACAAAATAGGCTCCAATATCGTTAAGCATTGTACCACCAAATAAATAAACTAATAATAAAGCTGAAGTGCAATATTTAAATACCGGATCGTTATAATATGGAAGCGAAGAAAACATCACATTATTTGGCAAATATCTAATGTAATATAAAGATTGGAAACCTAATGCTAATAAAATAGTTAAGGCAAAATAGAAACAAACGTCTTTAATGGTAAATCTTTCGTTGGCAATAGTAACAAGAAACATTACTCCAAACGAAATTGCGACTAATATAATTGAAATAGATAAACCACTAAATCCAGTTGATAATATATTTTGAGAAATATCCTTATTTATATCATAATAAATAAGATTATTTTTAATCATAATCCAAAAGATCATTGAAATCGCTATAATGTAAACAAAGAAATATAAGGAAATAGGCATTTTTTCTTTACTAGGAACATTAATCATTTCTTTTATTGCAAAAAGAGCTACTACTCCAATAATAACGAAAAAATACCATCCACCTGCAAAGACAGCAGGTAGACCAACTACTAATAAAATAATAGAACTAACAACACGTGTAATCATATTTGCACCAGTTGAAGTAGAAATTTCATTTGTTTCTAATAGATGTCTATGTTTAGTTTCTTCATGAGTTTCATTATTCATTTTCAATACCTCCAAATCTTCTTTTTCTTGTCATAAAAATATCTAAGTCTACATATAATCGTTTAATATCAAAATCCGGCCAATAAATTTCATCAAAAACAAATTCTGCATAACTTAATTGATAAAGTAAAAAATTAGATATTCTTTGTTCACCAGATGTTCTAATTAATAAATCAACATCTGGAAGTCCAGCCGTATATAAATAAGAATTAAAGTTGTGAATATTTAATTCTTCAACTTTAATTTTATTTTGCAGCACATCATTTGCAAAAGATTGTGCTGCACGAACGATTTCTTGCTGACTGCCGTAATTTAGGCAAACATTAAACGTAAATTTAGTAAAATCTTTTGTTTTAAAAATAGCTTCATTTATTACTTCCTGAGTAGGAAGAGGGAGGCGAGTAATATCACCACTAATTATTATTTTAATTCCATCACGGACAAAACGTTTAATGTTTTTTTGAAAAAATACTTTTAAATAGGTAAAAAGATGATCTATTTCATCTTGTGGACGGTTCCAATTTTCACTACTAAAACAGTAAAAAGAAACAACTGAAATTCCAAGTTTAAAACATTCATCGTAAATTTCAGTAATTCTTTCGACTCCTTTTTTATGACCCTTGTAACGTGGAAGAGCACGAGCTTTTGCCCATCTCCCATTACCATCCATTATAAAGGCAATATGTTTAATGCTACTATAGATTGCCTTTTCCATTGTTAGATTGATAAAATGTCTTTTTCCTTTTCAACACAAAGAGCATCTATTGTTTTATTTGTTTCTTCAATGACTTTTTGAATATCGTTTTCGATACGTTTTTTTAAATCATCTGAATATTCATCGCTTTTTTTAAGATCATCCATCACATCGCGTCTGACATTGCGAACTGCAACTTTTGCATCATCACCAAAGAATTTTGCTTTTTTAGCTAATTCTTTTCTTTTGTCTTCAGTTAATGGTGGAAGAACTATTTTTACTTGAACGCCATCATTACTAGGATTAAGATTTAAATCACTTCCAGCAATAGCAGCATAAATAGCTTTAAGATCATCTTTATCAAATGGTTTTACAAGAAGAATTCTGCCTTCTTGAACACTAATTGATGAAATTTGATTAATTGGAGTAGGACTTCCATAATAATCACAAAAAATTTTGTCTAATAATGAAGCGTTTGCTCTACTCATTCTTAATGTATTAAAATTTTCTTTTAAAGATTCAATACATTTTTGTACTCTTTCTTTTGTTTCTAATGCGATTTGTTCCATATTATTATTCTCCTTAGTTTCTAGATACTGTTGTTCCAATATCTTCTCCATTTATTACTTTAACAAAATTTTCGGTGTCGGTCATTGAAAATACTCTAATATCGATATTTTGTTCAAGCATCATTGCCACTGCTGTATGATCCATTACTTTTAAATTTTTCTCATATAATTCACTATATGTTAAATGTTTAATTAATTTAGCCTCAGAATCAATACGTGGATCAGCGGAATATACGCCTTCAACTCCATTTTTTGCCATTAAAATTGCATCAGCATTAATTTCGATTGCGCGAAGGGTAGCTGTTGTATCAGTGGTAAAATAAGGATTTCCAGTACCACCAGCAAATATTGTTACAATTCCTTTTTCAAGATGTGACAAAGCACGTCTTCTGATGTAAGGTTCACTGACTGCTTTAACTTCAATTGAAGACATAACACGGCATTCAAGTCCGGTGTTTTCAATTGCGCTTTGAAGTGCAAGCGAATTAATAATTGTACCTAGCATTCCCATATAATCAGCAACGCTATGTTCAATTCCGATTGTCTCAGCTAATTTACCTCTAAAAATGTTGCCAGCTCCAATTACAATTGCAACTTCAACACCTTTTTCATGCATAAGTTTAATTGCACGGGCAACATTTTTTAAAAGATCGGCGTCAATTATTGTACTATCTTTGCTTGATTTAAGTGCTTCTCCACTTAGTTTTAGGATTATTCTTTTATATTTCATGTTTGCCTCCGTTAAAAAAACGCATTAATAAAAATGCGTTTAATATGATTACTTCGTTTGATTTAAAACTTCTTGACTGAAATCTTCACATCTTTTTTCAATGCCTTCGCCAACTTGGTAACGAATGAATTTGACAACTTTATTGCCAGTTTCTTTTAACATTTGTTCAATAGTTTTGCTTGGGTCAAGTACGTAATCTTGTTTGACAAGAACTTGATCGGCTAATGCTTTGTTTACTTTTCCTTCAATAATTTTTTCTAATGCTTGAAGTGGTTTATCTTTTAATTTTTCATCATTTTTAGCAGCTTCTAATTGAATAGAAGTTTCTTTTGCTTTAACATCACTTGGAATTTCATCAGCAATAATGTAGGTTGGGCTATTAGCAGCAATTGTCATTGCGATACCTTTAGCAAGTTCAGCATTTTCTTTTTCAAGAACAACTAATGTTGAAATCTTTCCACCCATATGCATATAGGTTCCAATTGATTGTCCATCTAAAATGTGAACAATTTCAAATCTTCTTAAATCAAGTTTTTCACCTAATTTAATAAGAGCATTATTAAATAAATCACTAGTAAGAGTCTTGCATTCTTCAACTGATTTAGCTTCAGCATGCATAATTATTTTAGCGCTTTCTTCCATTAATGCTTTAAATGCATCGGATTTAGCGACAAAATCAGTTTCGCAGTTAATTTCTAAAACGAGTGCTTTTTTGCATTCTTCACAAAATTTTACAATTGTTAAGCCTTCTGCAGCAATTCTTGATGCTTTTTTTGCAGCTTTAGCAATGCCTTTTTCTCTGAGCCAATCAATAGCTTTTTCGACATCATTGTTAACTTCATCAAGTGCATGTTTGCAGTCCATCATACCTGCACCGGTACGTTCTCTTAATATTTTAATAAATTCAATTTGTGATGACATTACTTTACCTCTTCGTGTTTTTCTTCTACTTTTTGAGTATCTCTTTTAGCTGCGTATCTAGCAGCTCTTTCTGACATTGCTTTTTCTAATTGTTCTTGTTTAATTCTTCTTTGTTCACGAATTGCAGCAAGACGAGCAGCATTTTCTTTATCAACTTGTCTAATTGCATCTTTCATTGTGACATCAGCTTCATCATCCTTAGTGAAAGCAACTGTGACTTCGCCACCTTTTGCTTCAACAATTGAATCGGCTAATAAACCAAGAATTAATTTTACTGATTTTACAGCATCGTCGTTTCCTGGAATAACAAAGTCAATACCATCTGGATTACAGTTTGTATCAACAATTGCAAAGACTGGAATACCAAGTTTCTTGGCTTCAGCAATAGCATTGTATTCAATACTTGGATCAACAACTACCATAGCATTAGGAAGTTTTCTCATTTCCTTAATACCTTCTAAGTTCTTGAGAAGTTTATCTTTTTCTTTACGTAATTTTGAAGCTTCTTTCTTTGGTTTTAAAGCCATTGTTCCATCTTCTTCAGATTGTTCAAGGTCTTTAAGAGCTTTAATTCTTGTTTGAATAGTTTTAAAGTTAGTTAATGTACCACCTAACCATCTATTACTAATATAGAAGGAACCAGATCTGATTGCTTCTTCTTCAACTGATGATGAAATTTGTTGTTTTGTACCGACAAATAATACTTTACCGCCGTTTTCAACAATTAATTTTAAACCATCATATGCTTTTTTAACTTGTTCTGCAGTTTTTACTAAGTCAAGAATATAAATATTGTTTCTAGCAATATAGATAAATGGTTTCATTTTTGGATTCCATTTTCTTGTTGGGTGACCAAAGTGAACACCTGCTTCTAATAATTTTCTTAATGTGACAACTGGTGCATTTGGATCATGTAATACTGATGCCATAGTTACAGTTTCTGTTGTTGCAACAGCTGTTTCAGCTGCTACTGGGTTTAATTTTTCTTCGCTCATTTTATAGAGACCTCCATTTGTTAAAACCTCCATCACTTCGAACATCAGCCCTCATAAAATATTATGAGACTAGGTGGATGAATCCATGATGTGTGTAATTGCTTACTTAAAAGCAACTTATAATATCATATATATTAACTTTTTTCAATAAATTGCATAGAAAAAAGTGAATATTTTTGTATAAAACTCAAATTTATCTACTCTTCGTCTTTTTTATGAGCACGAGGATGAAACTCTAAATATTCTTTGACCATTGCTTCCTTACTAACATGAGTATAAATTTGAGTTGTATTAATCGATGAATGTCCAAGTAATTCTTGAATAACACGTAAATCTGCTCCATTTTCGAGTAAATTTGTTGCAAAACTATGACGCAATGTATGTGGATGAACATCAAGTTGCAAACCACTTTCGTCTTGAATCTTTTTAAAAATGCCTTCAACTCCACGACTGGTGATGCGTTTTCCTTGAGAATTAAGGAAAATCGCATTCGTTTTCTCTTTAGAAGTAGCAACAAGTTGAGGTCTCGTATCTTTTAAATATGCCTCTAACGCTATTTTAGCAGTAAGAGAAAACGGAACAAGTCGTTCCTTTCGGCCTTTTCCAAATACTCTTATATACATATTTTTATAATCGATGCTTTGTAAATTAAGAGAAGTTAATTCACTTACTCTCATTCCACTCGCATAAAGTAATTCGATTATTGCTTGATCTCTTAATTTAAGAGGCGTTTCTCGAGCCATATTTGCTTTAAAAAACTTAGCAATTTCATCTTTATATAACACTTTAGGATATGTAATGTCAGCTTTTGGAGTATGCATTAATAAAAATGGATTATTATCAGCATATCCTTTTGTTTCAAGAAATGAATAATATTTTTTACAAGCTGACATTTTACGTTTGATTGTTCTTTTACTATTTTGTTTATCAAATAATGCTTGTAAATAATCTCTTGTTTCAGATTTACTAATATTTTCAATTTTATAATCCATATCTAAAATTATATTCTGAAACTCTTCAATATCTCTTTTATAAGATACGATTGTATTCATTGAATAATTTAAATTAAATTGTAGATATTCTAAAAATTCAGCTAAGGTTTTGTTCATTTGCTATATTAAAGTACTTATCAATAGCTTGGAGTGAATTAGTAATGCACTCTTCTCTATTGTTTTTCCTTGCCCCATACATTATAGCAAAATTTGCATTCATCGGTGAAAAATTAAGTGGATTTGCATTAGATAAATAGTTAATTAATGAACCTAACATGGTCGAACTTGGAACGTCAAGCGTTCTCTCGCGCAATTTGTTTTCAATACAAATTGCGGCATAAATTCCAGTTGCTGCACTTTCTACATATCCTTCTACTCCACAAAATTGTCCAGCAATAAAGACATTTTCTTTATTTTTAAGTTCTAAGTTTTTCTTTAACGATAACGGTGCATTTAAATATGAATTTCGATGCATTAAGCCATAACGCACAAATTTAGCGTTTTCTAATCCTGGAATTAATCTAAAAACACGTGCTTGTTCTGCATATGTTAGATTAGTTTGAAATCCTACAATATTATATAAGTCTCCAATATAGGTATCTTGACGTAATTGCACAACTGCAAATGAGCGATCTTCAATACTTCTCCATAATCCTTTTGGTTTAAGCGGACCAAATCGTAAGGTATCTACTCCACGACTAGCAATTACTTCAACTGGCATACAGCCTTCAAAGTATTTAGTATCGAATTCATGTAATATTGCTTTCTTCGCATTTATTAATTCATTTACAAAAGCATAATATTCTTCTTTACTTAACGGACAATTAATATATGAATCACTACCTTCATCATATCTTGATTTACGATATGCAATATCCATATTAATTGAATCTTTTTCTATTATTGGAGCAGATGCATCGAAAAATGATAATGCATTTTCTCCTGTTATTTTTCCTATTTCACTAAGAATTGCACTACTACCTAATGGTCCAGTTGCAAAAAGCGTAATTCCATCTAATATAGTTTTAACTTCTTCATTAATTATATGTATATTTGGAAACGCTCTTAATTTTTCCGTAATATACATCGCAAATTTTTCACGATCAACATTAAGTGAATTTCCACCTTCAATTGAAGAAAAATTTGCCGCCTCCATACAAAGCGAATTCATATGGCGCATTTCTTCTTTTAATAAACCACAAGCATTATCTAATTTTACTGATTTTAGTGAATTTGAACAAACAAGTTCACCAAAAAGAGATGTATGATGTGCTCCTGTTTCGACTTTAGGACGCATTTCATATAAATTTATTTCGTATCCTTTTTTAGCAAGATAAAAAGCTGCTTCAGATCCAGCTAGTCCTGCTCCAACAATATTAATCGTTTTTGACATCGTCTTTTGTTTCACTAGTTATCGAATTATCGGAATCAGTTTTTTCAATCGATTCAACGTGATGACATTTTGGAAATTTAGAGCAAGAAATAAATTTTCCTTTTTTACCAGTTCTATAAACTAGTTCTCCACCACAATCTGGACATTTTCTGCCCACGTATTCTAATTCTTTCTTTTTAATGTATTTACATGCTGGGTAATTTGAACAAGCGGTAAATTTTCCATAACGTCCATCTCTAATTACAAGGTCAGAACCACATAATGGACATTTTTCACCGGTTTTTTCGAGTGGAATACGTTCAACAACCAATTTTGGATTATTGTAATATTCATGAATTTCATTTTGAAATTCATTATAAAAATCATTTAGTATTATCGTTCTTGAGTTATTTCCTAATTGAACAACGTCAAGTTTTTCTTCCATTTCAGCCGTATATTCAGTATTAACGAAATTTGAGAAGTTGCCTTCAAGGAATTCCGTTGTTTTCATGCCTTGTTCAGTTGGAGTTAAAATACCTTTTTCAGTAGTTACGTATTTTCTTTTACTTAAAAGCATAATAGTTGAAGCATAGGTTGATGGTCTTCCAATTCCTTTTTCTTCCATTAATTTAACAATTTTTGCTTCACTATATCTTGGAGCTGGTTTAGTTTCATCTTCTACAAATTCTTTAGTAACAATTTTTAAGATATCTTTTTCTTTTAAATCACCTAATAAGAATTCTTTTTCATTATCATCAAAAACTTTGCTATAACCATCAAAAACTATTTTACTTCCTTCAAGAGAATATTCAGCATCTCCTGAAGTCATCTTAACTGAGTAAGAATCAAGAATTTTATCACTCATTAATGAAGATAATGCTCTATTATAAATTAATTTATATAAAAGATATTCTCTTTTTCCTAAATACTTTTTCATTAATTCAGGGGTTCTGTGGTTTGAAGTTTGTCTAATAGCTTCATGGGCTTCTTGAGCGTTTTGAACGTGCTTTTTGCTGCGTTCACCACTGAAATAGTCTTCACCATATGTTTCTAAAATGAAATTTTTAGCACGTTCAACAAAACTAGTGGATAGTTTTGTACTGTCAGTACGAATATAAGTAATTAAACCAACTAAACCTTCGTTTGTCTCAACACCTTCATAAAGTGTTTGGGCAAGACGAGCAGTTTCAGATGTTTTAAAACCATATTTATTAAATGCATCTTGTTGTAAGGTTGAAGTGGTATATGGTTCTTTAGATTTAATTGTTTTCTTTTTAATTGTAATTGAATTTACTTCAAATTCATCTCCAATTGTATTGTAAATATCACGAGCAATTTTTTCATCAAAAATACGTTCTATTTTTTCACCCTTAAATTTTGATAAACTAACTTTATAGTTTTCATTTTCAAGAGTTAAAGGAATGGTATAAAACTTCTGTGGAACAAAAGCTTGGATTTCTTTTTCATGATCACAAATCAATTTAAGAGTAACTGACTGGACGCGACCAGCGGATTTAGATTTTATTGCTTTATATGTAATTTTACTAAGACCAAAACCAATAATACGATCTATTATTCTTCTCGTTTCTTGAGATGCAACAAGATTTTTATCTATTGTACGTGGAGATTCAATGGCATGCAAAATAGATTCACGAGTAATTTCGTGAAATTCTAAACGTTTAGTAACGTCGATATCAAGTCCAAGGACATCAGCTAAATGCCAAGCGATGGCTTCCCCTTCTCTATCAGGGTCAGTTGCAAGAATAACTTCTTCCGCTTTTTTTGCACTTTTCTTTAAGTCTGCAACTACTTTTTTCTTATCTTTATTAATAGAATAAGATGGAGCAAATCCATTCTCAATATCAACACCATATCCGTATTGACCTTTAATAGCTAAATCTCTGATGTGACCAACACTTGCCATAACTTCATATTCTTCTCCTAAATAACGTTTAAGAGTATGCGTCTTTGCAGGTGATTCAACAATAACTAATTTCATATTACTCCCCCTTGACTAAGATAAAATATATTCATTTTCTTACCCTTTGTCAAATAAATTTACTTTTAATCTTCCTTTAAATATATATTTAAGTATTTTTCATATTATAAAGTTCCAACACATCAAACTTCGAAATGATTGGATATGCACCATCTTTAATTAACTTATTACAAAAACTATTTGTAAATATTTGATCTGGAATTGCACAAACATCACATCCATTATGAAGTGCATATCCAACCGTAATTGAGGTTGCACTTTTTTCATGAGCTTCACTAATTAATAGTACTCGAGATAATCCGGCAATTATTCTATTTCTCATTGGAAAATGATCACTTAACGGCTCAAGTAAATTCGGATATTCACTTAGCAATAAACCATTAGTTTTGAGTTTTAAATAAAGCTCTAAATTCGGTTTTGGATAGCATAAATCTATTCCCGATCCTAAAATTCCTACCGCTCCTAACCCCGAATTTAGAGCTTCTTCAAGAACGCATTTATCAATTCCTAGAGATAATCCACTTACAACTACTAAATTTTCTTTGATTCCTTTTACAATATGTTTGCTTGCAGCAAGTCCATATTCACTCGGAGATCTTGTTCCAACGATGCTGATTGTTTTTTCATTTAATAATTCAAGATTACCATAATAAAATATAACAAATGGTGGTTTATGAATCTTTTTTAATAGATTAGGATAATCATCATCTATAATTGTGACATATTTGGATTCTATTTTATCTTTAATTGTTTCAACCTCTTCTGCATCTACCATTTCTTTTGTTTTTACTGCTTTATAAACATCATCCCACCTACCATCGTATTTGAGTGTTAAATAAAGCAATATTTCTCTTCCTTCTAACATATATTAGCCTCCTAATATATAAGTAGGATGATATTTTAAAAATTAGCAAAAATAGTTAATTTATTTTATTTAAGGATTTAATTGGTTCATAACTAAGACGATGAACGCCTTTTATAAAACCAAATTGTTTAATGGCTTCTAAATGTTTTTTAGTTCCATAGCCTTTATTATGAGCAAAATCATATTGAGGATATGCTTTATCTAATTGATACATTAAATTATCACGAGTTACTTTTGCAAGAATACTAGCAGCAGCAATATTTTTTGATAAACTATCTCCATGAATTAAAGAAATAACCTCACTTTTTAAGTCGGTTATAGGCATAGCATCGGTAATATAGAGATCGATTTTAGTAATAAACGAATTAAAACATGAAATCATCCCAGATTTACTAGCTTGGTAAATATTAATTTCGTCTATTATCTCGATTGGTATAATTTTAATGGTATATTCAATAGCATTTTCAATAATTAATTTATAGGCTTCAATTCGTTTTTTTTCACTTAGTTTTTTACTATCATTTATAAGTAAAGAGTTAAAATCAGGTTTTAAAATTACAGCCGCGACAACTAATGGTCCTGCTAAAGGACCACGCCCAGCTTCATCTGTTCCAGCAATTATTGGATATTTAGTATATAATTCTTCTTCGTATTTTAACATTAATCAAGATACACCTTTCCAATAGCTCCATCTTTAAAATCACGTAAGATTAAGAGCTCAGTTTTAGCATCATCACAAGTGTTACCTTTTAATAAATAACCACGAGATTTTGCCACACTTTCTATATATTCTTCATAGGTAGATTCGCTGTTTAGATTGACATTAAAATGCGTATTAAATTGATCTATTAAGTTAAGTTTAATATATTTAATTACCTCAACACATAGCTCATTATTTGGCATCGATTCATTGCGCATTGCTCCAATTAAAGCAAGGCGCATTGCAATCGATTGATCTTCATAATTTGGAGGAAGAATTCCAGGAGTGTCAAGGAGTTCTATTCTAGAGGTTACATTAACCCATTGTTGAGCACGAGTAAATCCTGGAGTGTTAGCAACTCCACTTGATTTGCGTTGTGCAAGTAAATTTATAAGGGATGATTTTCCAACATTTGGAATGCCTAAAACCATCGCTCTAATTGGTTGAGGTTTCATTCCTTTTAAAGCATATTTATCATTTTTCTTTTTACCAATTTTTTCAATTTCTTTAATGATTTTATCGCGAGCACTTTTGTAGACTAATGAAAGGGCAATAACCACATCATCTTCATTAATTCGAAGCTCATCAATTATCTTACGATCACGAACTAGAGCAATATCTTCTTTGTTTAAAATAATAAGATGTGGTTTATTATAACCAATCGATTTAAGATAAATATTTCGCGATGAAAAAGGTGCTCTTGCATCAACTATTTCTATGATAATATCCACTAATTTTGCTTTATCTTCTGCCTCAATTAAGGCTCTTTTCATGTGGCCTGGAAACCAATGAATATTCTTTTCTTCGCTCATTTAATAATACCTTGGCCAAAAGAAACTAAGTTCTCTTATATAAGACCCCTTTGTTGTACAAGTGCCTTTAATTGCAACTAATTTTCCTACTATATAATCTAGTTTAATTGGACCAAAATGACGTGAATCCGAACTATAACTACGATTATCTCCGAGCATATAAAACTCATTATCTTTTAATTTAAAAGTGAAATTATTAGTAATAATTTCCCACTTTTTATTGCCATAATCCTTCTCTTCAACATACGTATCATTTATATAAAGTTTGTTATCAACATAAGCCAACTTTTCTCCAGGCAGTCCAATCAATCTTCTAGTTTTTATTAAAGAACTAGTTGAACTACTTGTTCTAAAAGAAACAATATCAAAACGTTTTAAATCAGATGTTCTTATGTGAGTATCAATGATACCAAATTCAACACGAAAATCACTACCAAAACCATCCTCATAATCTCCCTTTAAAACTTCACCTTTTTCATTTTTAACATCGCTATTAAAAGTAGGATACATTGACAATCCATCAATTGGTGTTTTATAGTAATAACTAGCATTAAAAATAAGGACGGAACCAACAATAAACATAACTAAAACAATAGAACTAAGAACGCTTAAATAAATAAGTTTGCGCTTATGTTCAACTGTTGATATTTCTTTAACAGGTTTCTCTAGTTTTTCAACTAATTCTTCTTCTGCTATTTCTTCGTTTAAACTTTTTCCCATATGTATAATTATATTCTAATAAAGACTTCCGTTCAATTTTTAAAATACAATTTGTGGTTTATAAAATTATATTAGGAACATTTGAGTTTTTTTCTAAATAAAAAGTAATAAATAACTACTAGAAAACTACTAATGAATGAAAAATAGACAAAATAAAACACTTGATTGCTCAAGTGTTTTTTTAATCACTTTTTTAATACTTCTTTAATTCTTGCAGATTTTCCTCTAAGATCACGTAAGTAATAGATTTTATTTCTTCTTACCTTACCAACCTTGAGTAATTGAATGCTAGCAATTACTGGTGAATTAAGAGACCAAGTTCTTTCTACACCAACAGCTCCACTCATCTTTCTTACGGTAAATGTTTCACCAATTCCGCCGCCTCTACGTTCCATAACAACTCCTTCAAAGTTTTGAATTCTTGTTTTTCCGTTTTCTGTAATACGGACTGAAACTTTAACGGTATCACCAGATGCAAATGATGGGATATCGTTTCTAATTTGGCGAGCAGTAATTTCTTTTACAATGTTTTTGTTCATAAATTTACCCTCCTTATCATGTTTAGTCTTAAGTTGTTCATATAAGATGTGATTTGCTTAAAGCGGACCAACTGCAGCATAGTTTAATATGCCTAATAATTATATCACCAAATATATTTATATTGAATAACAATTTAATGATTTTTAACAGCACGAATTCGTAGAAAGTAAAAAACTAAACTTTTGGTTTAGTTTTTTTCTCTTATTTTATTAAAACTTCTATATCAGCTTTACTACTTCCGTTAAGATAAAGCTTAAAACAAATATTCCAGCAATTGTATAAAGTACTGCATTATTGTCTTCTTTCTTGCCTGAAGCAAGATTCATTAAGACATAAAGAATAATACCAACTCCTAAACCAGTAGAAATACTATATGTAAGAACCATGAATATAATTGTAAAGAATGCAGTGATTCCAATTGTAAAGCTTTCCCATTTAATTGATTTTAAATTGTTGGCAAATATAAGTCCACCAACACAAACTAATGCAGGAGCAGTAACACTCCAAGAAGAAAATATAGAGAAAACAGGGAATGCAAAAGCTGAAATTAAGAATAAGATACCTGCAAATACAGCAGTTAATCCAGTTCTTCCGCCTACAGAAACGCCAACATTAGATTCAGCAAATGAAGTAACAGTTGAAGTACCTAATGGAGCACAAATTAAAGCACCAGTTGCATCACATAAAATTGCTCTTTTAGCATTTTTTAATTGACCATTTTCGTCTAGTAAACCTGAATCTTTTCCAACTGCTAAAAGTGTTGCAGTGGTATCAAATAAGTTAACAAATATAAGTGAGAAAATGGCAATGTAACTTGCAGGATTGCTAAATATTTTAGCAAGCATTTCACCAATATTGCTTGTATTATTAGGGTCTAAAAATCCGAAGAATACGACTTTTTCAAGATTTGCTGCACCCCAAGATCCACTAAACATTGAAAGACCACTATTTGCAAGTTTTAAAGCATCACTTCCGTTTAATCCATAGTTAATAGAAACACTTGCAATCGCACAAACTATTACGCCGATTGGAATAGCAAGTTTAGATAACCATTTATTTTTACAAAGCATTAAGAAAATAATAAGAATAATTCCTAAAAATGGAATTAATATTGCAGGGTTAGATAAACTTCCGAGTTCTGGAAGAACGTTACTAGGATTGCCAATATTAAAGCTAATAATACCTGATCCTCTTAAACCAACAAAACAAATAAAAGCTCCAAGACCAGCACTAATGATATATTTAATGTCGGTAGGAATTTTATTTATTATTTTAGTTCTAACGGGTGTTAAAGAAAAAATAAAGAAGATAATTCCAGAAACTAATAACAAGATCATTGATTCTTGCCATGAAAAGCCCATTCCAAGACTGACACTGAAAGTAATATAGGCATTAAGCCCCATTCCAGCACTTAAAACAATTGGGAAATTTGCAACAAATCCCATCATTAATGTAACAATGGCACTGACTATTGCAGTCATTACGAACACTCCTTGACCGTCCATGCCCATTGCTCCAAGAATACTAGCGTTTGTAGGAAGAATGTAAATCATTGAGACAAATGTAATTGCTCCTGCTAAAAGCTCGGTGATTAGGGAACTTCCTTTTTCCTTGTATCCGAATATTTTATTTACGTAATTCATAATTATAATTATACCAAAATTAAATTTTAAAGCCACCTTATATTTATGTAATTTGTTAAGCAAATTTACTTGACACTACTAAAATTATAAGTATAATTATATTATATTTAATAAGGAGAATTAATTATGTTAAAAATTAGATTAACAAGAATTGGTCGTCATGAAAAAGCAATTTATAGAATTGTCGTTGCTGATGAAAGAAAAGCAAGAGATGGTAGATTTATCGAACAAATCGGACAATATGATGCCTCTAAAGGATTAGAAGGTGTTGTTATTGATGAAGCTAAAGCAATCGAATGGTTAGCAAAAGGTGCTAAACCTTCAGATACACTTAAAGCTGTTCTTACAAAAAAAGGTATCTTAGCAAAATTAAATGATGCAAAACTTGCTGAAGTAAAAGGTAAGTAATCATGAATTACGAAGCAATCATTCACGCCTTTATCGATGATATTGTCGAAAACAAAGATGGAATTATGATAAGAGAGCTTCCTAATGAAAGTGAAAATGATGTAACTATATTAGTTGCTGCATCAAACAATGATATTGCACGCCTAATTGGTCACAAAGGTTCAGTTGCTACAGCTCTTAGAGAAGTAATTGCAATTACTGGAAAACTTAACAATAAAAAAATCCATTTGAAATTTGAATCTTTCGAGGGAGAATCCAAGGGCGAGTAATCGTCCTTTATTTTTTAGTTATGAACAATAACTTACTTCTTGGAACTCTTATTAAGCCGTTTGGTCTTACAGGTGAGGTTAAAGTCGCATCTTCTACCTCTTTTGCTGCTAAACGTTTTAAAGTTGGAAGCAAATTTAACCTCACAAAAGATAACGACACTAAAATTGTCACTGTCGAATCTTTCCGTGAAGCTGGTTCTGTTCTTTTTCTTAAATTTAGCGAATTTGCTGATATAAGTCATGTTGAACCATATATTGGTTATCAGTTATTTGGAGAAAAAGATGATTCTATTCTCGAAAAAAATCAATATTTTTACTGCGATCTTGAAACTTGCGCTGTTTATGATTTTGCAACAAAACAAGAACTTGGAAAAGTTCTTGAAGTTGTTGAATATCCTGCCCAAGTAACCTTAAGATGCATACAAATTAATAACGAACTTGAATTTTTTGTTCCTTTTATTGATGCCTTTATCGTTGAAGTTGATTTAAAAAGCAAAAAAATATATATTAATGTTATCCCAGGTTTAATATGAAAATAACTGTCCTAACTCTATTTCCAGAAATGTTTTCTGGAATAATTGAAAATTCAATCGTAAAACGTGCCTTAGCTAAAGGCATTTTTACGTTAGAGTTAGTAAATATCCGTGACTACACAAAGGATAAATATCATCGTGTTGACACTCCTCCAATTGGTGGCGGAGCTGGATTAATAATGAAATGTCAACCAATTGTAGATGCTTTATCTGCACACGCTTCAAGTAACGCTCACATTATTTTAACTTCTCCTAAAGGAAGAACATTTAAAGAAGATGTTGCAAAAGAATTTGCAACATACGAGCATCTTGTTATAATTTGTGGACACTACGAAGGAATTGATGCTCGTATCGAAAACTTTATTGATGAAGAAGTATCAGTAGGAGATTACATTCTTACGGGTGGAGAAATACCAGCAATGGCAATAATTGATGCTACCATGCGTCTTTTACAAGGGGCAATAGCAGGAGAAAGTACAATTGATGAATCGTTTGAATCTAATTTATTAGAATATCCTCAATATACTGAACCAAAAGATTTTGCAGGTTACGTTGTTCCTCCTATTTTATATAGTGGAAACCATGCTTTAATCGATAAATATCGTTATAAAAAATCTCTTCAACTTACAAAAAAATATCGTCCAGACTTATTTTCTAAGTTAGAATTAAGTGCAAAAGATCTTGCTTTGCTTGAAGAAGAAGATAATTCTAGTTGGGAAGTAGAAGCAATTAAAAAGAGCAAATAGGAAGATCCTATTTGCCCATAAATGATGGTGGTATACCACCATTTTTCATTCCTTTTAATTGCTTTACCATAATTTTAGATTGATCATACTTTTTAAGCATACGATTAATATCAGCGGAATTTTTTCCACATCCTTTTGCAATTCTAACCTTACGAGAGTTTTTAAGAAGAGCAGGATTTGCTCTTTCTTCAAGAGTCATTGAATCCATAATAATTTCAAAGTTATTCATTTCTTTTTCAGCTTGAGCTAATTGTTCTTTAGATATTTTAGGCATTCCAGGAATCATTGCCATTAAACCACCTAAAGATCCCATTTTACGAACTGTTTTTAGTTGATCTAACATATCGTCTAACGTAAATTCCCCTGATAATAACTTTTTAGCAGCTCTTTCTGCTTGTTTTTGGTCGATATTTTCTTGAACTGTTTCAACTAAACTTACAACGTCTCCCATTCCAAGGATTCTATCTGCCATACGTTCAGGATAGAAAATATCGAGATTTTCAATCTTTTCTCCAACACCAGCAAATTTAATTGGAAGGCCAGTCATACTTTTAATTGATAAGGCACTACCACCACGAGCATCACCATCTAGTTTTGTCATGATAACACCAGTTAAACTAAGTTTAGTGTTAAATTCATTTGCAACGTTAGCAGCATCTTGTCCAGACATTGCATCTACTAATAATAATATTTCTTCAGGATTAACTTCATCTTCGATATCTTCAAGTTCTTCCATTAAAGTTTCATCAATTTGTAAACGACCAGCAGTATCAATAATTAAGACATCAAGATGATCGTTATAGGCTTTTTCTTTTGCTAATTTAGCAATTTCCACAGGAGTTGCGTTTTCTTTAAAAAAGGTATCAATTCCGATTTCTTTTCCTAAAATTTGAAGTTGTTCAACAGCAGCTGGACGGTAAACGTCAGCTGCTGCAAATAATACTTTTTTATTTAATTTATTTTTCATTAAATATCCAAGTTTTGCAACGGTTGTTGTTTTTCCTATTCCTTGAAGACCAACAAGCATAATGATCGTTGGTTTTGAGGAGTTATAATGTATTTCAATATTTTCACTACCTAAAAGATCAACTAATTGATCGTGAACTATTTTAGTAATCATTTGAGATGGATTTACTTTTAAAAGAACTTGTTGACCAATTGCTTCGTTTTCAACGTTTTTTAAGAAGTCGCGAACTACTTTATAGTTAACATCAGCTTCGAGTAAAGCTATTTTAATTTCTCCTAACATCTCTTTCATATTAGAAGAACTTAAACTGCTTTGTCCTCTAATCTTTTTAAAGATACGCCCAAATTTTTCAGTTAGATTTTCAAATGCCATTGTTTATTTCCTCTCTTATATCGTCTTTTAATTTATTTATATCAGTAGTTGTATCTAATAATTTATTTATTCTTATATTTTTTTCTCTTAAACCCAAACATTCTTCGTAATGTTCTAATTTAAGTTCGCTTTTTTTAATCATATCAAGAACAGCAGAGCGAGAAATGATGTGATTAGCAGCAATTTCACTAAGAGATAAATCATAACTATAGTAAGAATTCATTATTTCTTGTTGATTATCTGTTAATAATTTTCCGTATAAATCAAGAAGTTGATTAATTAAAATTTTCTTTTCTAATGTTTCCATAGTTTATTCTTCCTCACTATCTGGTGAAACACATAATGCATAAATGTATTTATTTAAATCAAATGGTAATAAATCATTAAGTGTTTCTCCAAAACCAATAAATCTAACTGGAATATTTAGCTCATCTCTAATTGATAAAATAATTCCACCCTTTGAGGTACCATCCATTTTCGTTACAATAATTCCTGTAATTGCTGTTGTTGTAAAAAATGATTTAGCCTGAACTACGCCATTTTGACCAGTTGTAGCATCAAGTACTAGAAATGTTTCAATTGGAGATTCACTCATTTCGCGATTAATAATCTTCTTCATTTTTGATAATTCAGCCATTAAATTGTCTTTATTTTGTAAACGTCCGGCAGTATCAACAATCAATAAATCATAATTATTAGCCTTAGCATATTGACATCCGTCATATACTAAACTGGCTGGATCTTGTTTATCTGAGCCTGAAATGAGTTTAACATCGAGTCGTTTAGCCCAAATTTCAAGTTGTTCTTTTGCTGCTGCTCTAAAAGTATCAGCAGCAACTAGCATTACTTTTTTACCCATATTTTTATAACGGTTAGCAAGTTTTGCAATGCTAGTTGTTTTACCAACTCCATTAACTCCAACCATTAAAATAACACTAGGAAAAGGTGCATTAAAAGTAATATCAGAAACAAGTTCTTCTTCACCTTTCATATAACCTTCAAATAACTTATCAACTAATAATTCATTAATAAGTATAGAATCACTTATTTTATTAGCTTTAGCATCACTAATTAATTCTTCAATTATTTTAAGTGATAAACCAACTCCAACATCAGCTTCAATAAGTGTTTCTTCAAGTTCTTCAAAATAACTTTCGTTAATTTTGTGATATTTTTTAGAAAGATTTCCTAATTTATCAGCAAATCCCTTACGAGATTTAGCAAGTCCTGCTTCATATGTTTTTTCTTCAATTTGAGAAGAATCTCCGTTTTTCTCTTTAGAAAACTTTTTCTTTAAAAGTTTTAATAGTCCCATAATTACGCCTTTTTAGATAATGCGTCTTTTGCAGCAGCTTGCTCTGCATCTTTTTTACTACGAGCTTCTCCTGTTCCTAAAACAATATCTCCAAATTTAACAGCAACTTTAAAAACTCGATCATGGGCTGGTCCTGATTCTTTAAGAACTATATATTCAACTGATTGACGAGTTTCAGCTTGAAACTCTTCTTGCAAACGTGATTTATAGTCATGTAGAGTCGTAAAATCAAAATCTTTTACTTTATCGTAAAATATTCCTTTAACAACTCCATAAGCTTTTTTAAGTCCTTGATCAAGATAAATAGCACCAATTACAGCTTCAAAAACATCTTCTAAAAGATGAGACATCTTTGAAAGATCTTGATTTAAAAGAGACTTTCCAACAATAACATATTTTTCCATTTCATACTTCATAGCTAGTTCTTTTAATCCTTGGGATTGAACTAATGTACTTCTTAATTTAGACATATCTCCTTGAGATAAATCACTATGAAGATTAAATGCTAAATCTGCCACTACAAATCCAATTAAAGAATCACCCATAAATTCTAAACGTTCATAATCTCTATGAGTAGTATTAGCATCGAAATTAAAAGAAGAATGCGTAAAAGCGGTCTTATATATTGCCAAATTGTTTGGCACAATATTTATTTTTACAAAAAAATTATCTAATTCATCCATTTTATTTATTTATCTCCATTTCTATTTTGTGGGCAATGTCATTTAAAGCTAGTGAGTACGCAACTTTTAATGCTCCTGCCATTCCTTTTTCATCTGAATTACCATGGGCTTTAATGACATTGCCCTTTACTCCGAGTAGCATTGCTCCACCCGTAGATTTATAATCAAATGTATCACTTATATTTTTAGTAACTGATCTTGATAATAAATATCCAGTCATTGTACATATATTTTTCTTAAATCCTTCTTTAAGTAAAGCACTAACTAATTTAAATGATCCTTCAGTAGACTTTAAAAATATATTACCAGTAAATCCATCCGTAACTACAACATCAGCATAACCATGCAGTGCTTCACGAGCCTCAATATTTCCTTTAAACCCAGGAAAATCTAGTTCACGAAGTTTAACTACTGCTTCTTGAGAAGTAGGAGATCCTTTATGATCTTCTGTTCCGTTTGAAAGCATATAAACACTAGGTGTTTCAACAGAAAATACATATTTACTATATAATAAACCCATCTTTGCAAACTGAACAAGTTCATCACTTGTATTTTTATTACTAGCTCCAACATCTAATATAACTACTTTTTTTCCCTTTATTTTAGTAGGAAAAGGAGCAACAAGTGCTGGACGCATAATACCAGGTAATCTACCTAAAAGTAAGGTAGCAGCGGTTAAATAAGCTCCAGTTCCACCAGTTGAAATAATAGCGTCAGCACTTAGCTCTTTATAAAGAGCGAATGCTTTAATCATTGAAGATTCTTTTGATTTAATAGCTGCCATTGGGTTTTCATCCATCGCAATAACGTCTCTTGCATCAAGTATATGACAACGTGAATTCTTCACGTTGTTTTTAATTTCTTCTTCTTTTCCAACAGCATAAACTTCAACATCTTCATGTTCTACTAAAAAAGTATCAATAGCTTTTGCTAATGGAAGAGGACCTAAATCTCCACCCATCATATCAATAATAAATTTAATCATATTTTTTACCTCTTATGTCTTTTATTTTATCAAATTTCGCACTATATATAAACATAATTAAGTAATTTGACTTAACATCATTATTTCTTTTAAAACAAATAAAAATATTATCACCAAATTTCTTAGTT
>JAVWAV010000008.1:0-19838 GCA_036649855.1 Bacilli bacterium
TTAAAAAAGGCGTTAGAGGCATTATGGTTGTTGATGCTAAAGCAACTGGTGCTCCTGCAGGAACAATGTATGCAAAACAAGTAGTCTATGTTTCTTCATACTACCAAGCAATCGTTATTGACATTGCTTAATTATTAGAAATAAGTTATTTAATTTAAAAGAACTGAATCAGTTAAATCTGATTCAGTTTTTATTTGTCGTTTATTTTGCTTTTAATATTTAGCAATTTGAAATTGTGTAAAAGTTTAAGTATTTATACTAAATATTAATGAAAAAATAAGGATAAATAACGAAATTAAAAAAATAATGCAGAAAAAGACAGGAAAAATAGGGGATATTTTCGGTACATTGATTTATTATTTGAGAATTATTGGTTATTGCAATATAATATTAATATGAAAAATAAAATTAAAAAAGCATTTACACTTGTTGAACTAGTTGTTGTTATTGCTATTATTGCTATTTTAGCTGCTGTTTCTGTTGGTGGATATTTTATGTATATTGATCAAGCTAAAGCTACTGAATTAGTAACTTATAGAACTCAGATTAAGAATTACTTTAAAACAGAAACAGAACCTTTTAAGACAAGCTTTGAAACTGGAAAAAAGCAAGATGGAACGCCAATGATAAAAAATGTTGAAGCAGTTTATACGACTGGTGGATTAGTTATGACTTCTAATACTTCATTCGATCCTGCCTCAGCTGGAAAAGTTGTAGTATTCTATTTAGATCAATTTTTCTCTGATGGACAAAAGAAGTATGATATGGAACCTGGTAATGCTAAAAAAGGAACCGTTGGTCATGCTTTTTCACGTTATAGAGAATTTGCATTTAAGACAGAAAAAGATAATGTATTTACTGATTTATCATATGGGAAAAAAGTATTTAAAAATAGAGGTATTTATGTTGGTTGTTCTAACGGATGGATTAGCAAAGATAATTTTAAAATTACAATCAAAGATTTCTTTTATATTTCTAGTTATAACGAAGCAACAAAGGTCTTTCTTTCCTAAGTCAAATTCAATAGTTATAACGTGTAAATGAAAAGTGGTATAATATTATAAATGAAAAATAAAATTAAAAGATCTTTTACTAAAGGTTTTACTTTAACAGAATTAGTAATTGCTGTTGTAATGATTGCTATTTTATCTGGCGTTACAGTTGGAGTAGTAGCTGGAGTTAAAGACAAAAATAAAAAAATACAATTTGTTGATATTAGAAATTTCTTTTCTAATGTTTTTGCTGATCAAGAATTAAAGTTTGATACCATTGTTGATTATGGTGATATTAATAGCAAATATACTTATCCTATAATAAACGAACCTATTACTAAGTGGGGAGCAACCTATGCTGTTAGTAAAACTACTAGAGGACTTGAAATTACTGCTAATTTAATGTTTGGAAGAACTCCTGACGGAAAACCTGCATATCAAAGTCAAGAACCTAATGTATATGATATTCCAGTTGATGTTTTAACTGGAGTAGTTATAAATTATATTACTAAATATGCTGGTTTTAAAAATAACCTATATTTTTTAGACACCAAGCAACAAGGAAATTATTTTTGTATGAATTACTCAATGAATGAAACAACAGATAAAATGCAAAATATTATTCCAAATTATCGTGAAGGTGATGAAGTAAATAAACCAAAAAGAGTATATACAATATCAAATTCATATAAACACTATAAAGCAAGAGGTCTTTTTGTTTCAAATTTCGAACAATCTAAAAACAATGAGAATAAATCAGGAAATTTTGTCGAAAAAGAAAATGCTGTTATTGAAAATAATATTTTTGTAAAAAAATGTAAATATATTATTAAAAATTTGTTTTATTTTAATGATTACAATGAAGTATCCATTATTAATTTAACTAAATGATGATATTTACATTTTTTTCTTAAAATTATTTGTTTAATTTTGAAACAGGGGGGAAAAAATACTTATTTATAAGTATTTGCTTGTAATGTATAATAAACGTATGAATTTTAAAGCAAAGTTAACAAAAGGTTTCACATTAATTGAACTTGTTGTTACATTAGGAGTTTCAACGATAATGATGGGTATTATTACCGCATTTGTTGTTTTAGTTGCTCAAAATAGTGTTTATTTTCACAATACTGTTTCCACACTTTATGATGCTAACAATATTTCTATTGTAATCCAAAATCATGTTAACAAAATTAGAAGTGTTGAAGGAAACAGTATTGTTTTCTTTGAAGCTGATTCAAGTAAATATAAAGTTGATCCACAATTTGAAACATCTCCGGAGTTATTTCCACAAGGATTTAGTAAAACTAGTAAAAAACTTACTTGTTTATATGCGTATGATAACACAAATAAACAAGGATCAGTTTGGTATGGACAGTATGATGCTGATATAAATGGTAAACCGTTCTTATTTTATTTAGATTATAGTTTAGGCAATATTCCAATGCAAATGTATGATAAGACAGATGTTGTTATTACAAGTACTAATTTAAAGAAGAATGCAAGTACAAGCTTATTTCAGTGCTTTAGTATAAAATATGAAGAATATAAGAAAAATTTAAATTTCACAATAACTATATAGGAGAAAAATATGATAAAAAGAAAAATTCAAATTGAGTATGTTGATGTTGCAACGAAAGCTATTAAATTTGTTGCTTATAATTCTAAGACTGGTGAAAAAACTAAAAATACCTTCCGTTACACCGAAGAAAGTTTTGATTTTGATCATATTCTTCAAGATCTACAAGACTTCTTATTTGAAAATCAAATTGAACCAATTGGTAAACTAGATGTTATTTTGTCCTCTTACAATATTACTTGTTCAACCTTTATTGTTCCACGTAACTCCAAGAGTAGAGAATATTTAGAAAACGAACTTTCTTCTAGATTTGTTGATTATAAGAATGATTACGATACATTTATATCTCAATATGACTTCTCTAAAGATGAAACTTTATGTTTTGTTTCTTTAATTTCAAAGGAACTTGAATTCTCCTTTATTAGATTAGCTGAAGCATTAGGATTAAAAATTGGTAAAATTATTACTTTATCACAACTACTTCTTGAAAAAGAAAAGAAAGGTGGAGCAATCTTGTATCAAGTTAATCCACGTGTTTCTTTATATATTAAAAGATTCTATTCAATAATATTACTTGTTGCTGGTGGAAATATTCTTGATACAAGATTGACATCAATGGGTCATGAAGAATTAACTAAACACAACATTGTTCAAAGAACTAGATCTATTGATGATTTAACTAAACAAGTATTATGTTTTATTGGTAAACATGAATTATATAATGCCAAGATTACAATAAATGACTTCTATATTTATTGTAAAGATGAACATTTACGTAACCAATTCTTTACCTATAAGAATAAGATTCCATTTATCTCAGTTGAAAAAGAAGCATTTGATCCATCTTTACAATTTAAATATGTTTTCGATACTACTAAAAAGAAAAACAAAGGATTTACCCTTGTTGAAACAATTGTTGGAATGGCTGTTTTTACAATTTCAAGTGCTGCTATTATTTCTTTAATGGCTGCTCTTAATGGAGTTATGGGCAATCAATTGTTTTCAACTAAAATAAATAGTTTAGCCTCAGAATTACAAGTAGTATTTGCTACTGATCCTGCTTCTTTTCCAAATAACTTTATTGAACTAAGATGTACAAAAGGTGATGAAAAACAAGCTATATTAGACTATAACACTAATAAACAACTTTATTTTGATTTGGACTTTAAATCATCTAAGAAAGATGGTGCTTATTATTCTTTTACAACTAACATTCTAACAGAAAAAATAACTTTTAATAAACCTCACCAAGATTCTGATAAGTCTACTAAGACTAGATATTGTGTTAAATTAACTGATTTAAAATCTGTAGCTGGTAATTCTTATAAAGAAACTTACATGTTTGAAAAGGTAATTAGCAAGTAAATATGAAAAAAACTAAGAAAGTTAATAGAGGAGTAGTGTTATTAATGACCATTATGAGTATATCAATGGCCACTTTATTATGCACTTCTTTATCATCTTTGTTAGTTTCAAAAATAAGAGAGCAAGCAGTAATTAACAACAAACATCAAGAACAAAATAAGTTAAAAACATATTCTGAGTTTTTAACTTATTATTTTATTAAAAACGAAGTAATAAACCGGAATTCTACTTATGCTAAAAGTACTTATTTAGATAAGGGTATTATTACAGCTGAAGAATGCGAAGTAATTCATGATATATTTGGTTCTACTGTTACAAAAGAGAATGAATATGTTCCTCTTCTTGCTTGGTATAAACGGACAACCCCAGTTGATGTTAATAAACATCCAGATTATCGCGGATCTGCTAAACAAATAGAAAACTCCTTAGGAGCATTTGGGTTAGACAAACCAAAAATTGAATTAAAATATCGAGGTACTTTAAAATATTATGAACTTGATATTATGGTTGATTATACTGATTTCGGTTCACCTGAAAACTTTTATAAGATGAGTATTAAGGAAAGGGGGAAATAAAATGTATATTATCATTGGTTTTATTTTTGCTTTTCTAGGTTTAGTACTTGGTTCATTTAGCAATGTAGTTATTAATCACTTTGTTAAAGGAATATCAATTAACGAAGATAAAGGTCGAAGTGTATGTTTATCTTGTAATCATCGTCTTGCATGGTACGACAATATTCCTATCTTAAGTTATATCTTACTTAAAGGAAAATGTAGATATTGTGGTGCTCATATTAGTCGCCAATATCTTCTTGTTGAATTATTTGGTTTATTTTCTGGAATATCTTGTTTCTTAGTATTTAATTTTGGATTATTAACTGGAACCCCATTAATTTATTCATTTGATTATCATTCTGTCCTTTATGCTTTAGCAATTATTGCTTTATTCGATGCAGCAATAATTGATGCTTATACTAAAGAGATTCCATTTTCGATAAATATATTTATATTTGTGTTAGCTGCGCTTAATTATATTGTAACAGCAAGTTTAACTAAAAATTATGGTCTTGATTATTTATTAGGATTATTTGTCCCAGCCATTCTCTTACTAGGACTATATTATATTGTTTTACTTGTTACTAAAGTAGAATGTATTGGTCTTGGAGATGTTATATTATTTTGTTCTCTTGGATTCTTCCTTGATTATAAAAATTTACTATTTATAATTTTAGTATCATCAATTGTTTGTAGTATCGTAGCACTTACAAAAATGGCTATTACAAAAAAGAAAGAAGAAATTGCTTTTGTTCCATATATTGCTGCTGCTGGAATAATAGCTATGTTTGTTGGAAATCTTACTATTAACGCATATTTAGGCCTATTAGGAATTAATTAAAGGAGAAACAGATGCCAGTATTTAAAATTAAAGGTTACAAAACTGACGGAACTAAAGTTAGAACAACGCATATTGCTGCTACTTTAGAAGATCTTAAAATAGATTTAAAAAAAGAAGGCATTTTTGTTACGACTTCAAAAATGCTTAAAGATAAAAGAAAAAATTCATTTTTCACTTTATCTGGTTCAAAACCAAAGAAAAATGAATTTTCTCAATTTTGTAAAGAATTTGCAATTATGCTTGGAACTGGTGTTTCAATTAGAGATTGTATTGAAACATTAAGAAGACAAAAATTCTCTGCTGTTTTTACGAATTTAATAAGTGATGTTTATGAAGATGTATTAAAAGGAGTAATGCTAAGTGAAGCTTTTAAAAAGCATCCGAAGGCATTTCCTGATTTCTTTTGTCAAATGGTATTTTTAGGTGAACTTAGTGGAGATTTAGCTTCTATTCTTAAGAAAACTTCAGAATATTATGAAAATGATCAAAAAGTAAAAGGAAAGACTAAATCTGCAATGTATTATCCAGTATTCTTACTTGTTCTTATTGTTCTTGTTGTATTTGGATTAATGATATTTATTGTTCCTATGTTTAAAGCAACACTTGATTCATTAGGAAGTGAACTTCCTTTAATTACACAAATAGTTTTAAATATATCAACTTTCTTTACCTCTAACTGGCTTTGGATTATTATTACTATTGTTGTAGTTACACTTGGTATTATGTTTGGTTTACGTACAGAAAAAGGGAAGTACTTTCGTGATTATCTTACCTACCATACACCAATATTAAAAAATGTTAAGAAATCACTTATTACTTCACGTTTTTCTTCAGGTTTTGCTATTTTACTTGGTAGTGGTATGACAGTTGTTGATAGTATGAAAAATATATCGAAGATTATTGGAAACAAATATTTTGATAAAAAATTTGCTTCTGCTATCTCCGAGGTTCAAAGAGGTAAACCAATTGCCTTAGCTGTTAACAATACGAATCTTTTTCCACCAATGCTTATTGAAATGATTACGATTGGTGAACAATCATCTGCTCTTGAAGAAGTTCTTAATGATGTTTCATCATATTATCAAGAAGAACTTAATAATACAATTACTCGTACAACGGCATTAATGGAACCTATTATTATTGTTATTATGGGTCTTGTTGTTGGTGTTATAGAATTATCGATTATTCTTCCACAGTTATCTATTCTTCAAGGAATTTAAAAAAAGGAGAGACATTATGATTAATGAAATTTTTGCGAATTATTATGTTGAAAATAAACTATTAACTCGTGAGCAATCAGAAGCTTTGCTTGCTGCAGCTTACGAATCAAAGAAACCAATATTTGAGGAAGCCATGGATCAAAAATTGTTCACAATGGCTCAAGTTTATAAAAGTTTTAGTGACTTCTCAATTTTTGATGTTACTGAAATAAACATGAACTCTCTTGATTACACACTCATTGATAGAATACCTACTTCATTTATTAAAGAAAAGAAGATTATTCCTATTGAAATTAAAGATGGCGTATTAAACTGTGTAATTGATAGTCCGTTTAATATTGGTGTTGCTAATAACATTAGATACTATATTAATGAAAAGATTCACTGTAGTTTAATTACTTCTGATGAAATGAATGCTTTGATTAATAATATATCTAGTCAATCTCGTAGAAAAAATGCTATTAAAGAACTAGAAAAAGAAAATAGTCTTGTTGCAACTAATGCTGGTAAATATAAAATTGATGATTTAATTGATGCTCCAGCCGTTGCTCTAGTTGATTCTCTTTTACAAGAAGCCGTCTCTCAAGGTGCATCAGATATTCACCTTGAGCCAAGAGAAAACAATATTAAAGTTAGATTTAGAGTTGATGGAGTATTACGTCATCACTCTCATATTAGTATTGACTTATATACTGCTGTTTTAGCACGTATTAAGATTATGTCTGATCTTGATATTAGTGAAAGACGTATTCCACAAGATGGTAAAATTTCCACTGTAATAAATGATACTCCATATGATTTCCGTGTATCAACTCTTCCATTAATTTATGGAGAAAAGATTGTTATTCGTGTATTTAATGCATATGGCGATAATGTTACAATGAAAAAATTAGCAAATAACGATACTGAATATAAACAAATGCAGCATTTAATTCATGCTCCACATGGAATTATTCTTGTTGCTGGTCCAACTGGATCTGGAAAAACTACCACTCTTTATAGCTTTTTAAGAGAAGTAAATCACGATGCAGTAAATATCACAACAATTGAAGATCCAGTTGAAAACAGAATTAAAGGTATTAACCAAACACAGGTGAACCCAAAAGCTGATTTAACATTTGCAAAAGCCCTTAGAAGTATTTTACGTCAAGATCCAAATATTATTATGATTGGAGAAATAAGAGATGAAGAAACAGCACATATTGCTGTTAAAGCTGCTATTACCGGTCACTTAGTTTTATCAACAATTCATACTAACGATGCAGTTTCTACTATTTCAAGATTATTAGATATGGGAGTTGAAAAATACCTTGTTGCTGACTCATTAATTGGTATTATATCAGAACGTCTTGTTAGAAAACTTTGTCCAAGCTGTAAGGTTGAGTACAAATTAGATGAACTAGAAGCAAGAAGATTAGGTGTTGAAAAAGGATTTGTTACTTATAAACCAAAAGGCTGTCCAAACTGTAACTTTACTGGATTAGCCGGAAGAGCAGGTGTCTTTGAAATTCTTGAAATCAATCAACATATTAGAGACGTAATTGACTCAAAAGATATAAGCACAGAAAACATTCGTCGTGCTTGTGAAGAAACAAAATATGTTACACTTGATAAAGCCGCAGCTAAATTAGTAAAAGATGGACTTATTTCATATGGCGAGTACGCAAGTTTACTAAATTACGATACCGAAGACAACGAAATAAAATTATAATTAGGAACTTAATTTTAAATTCCTGGAGTTGATTTTTTCTACAAAATCGATGCCAACGCATTTAAAATTAAGTTTTTTTTATGCCTAAATTATCAAAACTAGATATACTAGTTTTGATAACTAGCATACTAAAAAAGGCTTCAAAAGTGCTTGCTAAAAACGTATATATTATTATATAATATACTTGCGTGTAAAAACGCGTACCTTATGAACTTAAAACTAAAAAAAGCAAAAAGAGGTTTTACAATTGTAGAACTCTGCGTAACGATATCTGTTATAGGAATCGTTGCAGGAGTTGTTACTATTGGATTAATCGATTTTAATAAAAAGAGTGAAGATAACGCTATTGTTGAAGAACAGCGTTCTTTGTTGAGCGCTTATCATAAATATTTCACAATTAACGAAGATGAAATTGTTGAATCTGGTGCTTTAAAAGGATTGTATAATTTTGTTTTTGCTCCATCGGGCGTTGAAGCTTATGGATTTGATAAATTAGATATTAACTATGCGTTTAATCCTTCTTCAAGTACTGTCTATTTATTTTATACTGGTACAAAAGTTTTAGTATATGAATTAAATCTAAATAATACTAATTCAACTTTTATTGAAAATAGTGTTTTATTATATAATGAATCTCCAGAAATAAGCATATATGAAACAATTTCTGACGCATATAATAGTAAAATAAATGGAAATAAAGAAAAGTTAGTCTTAGATAATTATTCTTTTAAAGATAAAACTGCTTTAAAAGTTAATGAAGTGAAAGTTAAACATACGTATGGCAAAAAAGTAACGGATACGGTATATATTCCTAACTATAGTAGTTTTTTACAAGATCAATATGCTCCTAAAAAACTTTATAATTATGAAACTAAAGAATTTATTACAACTGCTCTATATAGAAACGAAATAAATGAATCAAATAAAGTACTATTACCTGCAAATGAAGTATTTTCATTAAAAGGTAATACAAATTCATTAGTTGAGAATGCTGATATTAATGGATATAAAATAAGTGGTGATGTTGTTACAATTGGTAGTCCTTATACATATATTTACGATGATAGTGGAATTAACAACATTATTGATGGAAATATTGATGGTAGTTTATATACATCATTTACACTTAACCACAAAGATAACCGCCATGATAAAAAAGGTTCTTCGATGAAATTTACTGTTTCAACAAAATTATTTGATTCTATTACACTTGCAGCAAAAGAAGTACTTGAACAAGAGATTAGAGGCGGCGAAGCTAAACGTTTAGAAGCATATAACGCAAATGGTGGGTTTAATAATTTCTTTTATGGTAAAACATTAACATATATTACTGCAAAAAAAGATCCAATCATCGTTAAAAAGACGTTTCACGAATTTAATATTACAAATAGAGAAACTCACATGATAAATAAGAGAATCTCAAGTGATTTAACGCTTCTTAATAACTTTAACTACTCAATTGATTTTGATGAATCAGTATATGCTGGTAAAGCAAAAACTTTTACAACAGATCCAGCCGCAATATATAATGCTCATAACGCTACTTCCTCAACTAATGTTAAAGGAGGACAATTAGTAATAGATGAAAATGTTACACTAACTGTACCTCGCGATACAACGCTTCTTGTAAATGGATTAATGTTACCAAACGTCAACAAAGCTGATGCTATTGGTAAATATGCAGAAATTATAAATAATGGTACTATTCAATTAGATAGTTGGTCTACTATGTGTGTTTTAGGAAAAGTAAGTGGAAGAGGATTTATTAACACTTCTCCACAATCAAATTTATATGAACGTGCTGAAATACTAGACTATTTAAATAACGCTAATTCATTTGGTAATACCGCTGGTCCTAATCAAGGAAACGCCGTAGATCAAGCCTTTGATAAAACTACTGCTTTATCTAATGCTTGTGCTCACGCATACTATATGAATGATAATAGTGCCTTGACTCATGATTATAGAACATTTGCTCAACCAATGTTCTCAAAATATAATATCAGTGCTATTACTTGTCCTATTAAACTCGTAAGTAATGCTAATTACTCTCAACGTTATTTAATTGATTACGGACGTCTTATGAGTTTTGATTATAACTTCTTTGGCGATACTGGTTTCTTTAATATTAGAAATGTCGGTAGTTTATATAAAACTACTGGTACAAGAAACTCAGTTAACTATGATGCTGCAGATTCTGCTGAAATTTATGCTAATAAAAATTTATCATATGATGTATATTTTGATGAAGCTGGTGGCTTATTAAGAATGAGCTCGTTATATATGCCGGTTCCATTATTTAATACTAACTTTACTTTTAATGAAGGAACAAAACTTATTATTGATAATACCGATTCTCACCTAGGCGAAGTAGTAAAACTTCAATTATTACCATCTTCTAGAATGATATTTAAACCTAATTCTACTTTTAAATTATTAGGTAATGTTCAAGCTACTACCTTTAAATCTACTGATTTTGATTGGTTTTATAACACAGCTGGAAATATGAATAGCGAATTATTAAATTTATCAACATTTAGCGGGTATAAGGATGCAATATTAGAAATTGATGATTCTACCTATGTTAGTATTACTGGCTCTCTTGCAGGAGACGTTAAAGCTAATAACACCAATCATCGCTATGATTCTTTAGCTGGTGGAAAATATAATTATTGCTTATCTTATCTTAAAAAATGGGGAACAATCTGGAATGTGTCAAAACCAACAACTCCATATGGAGACTTTAACGTATCAAGTACTTTAACTACAAAATTTAGACTAATCTAATTTAAAAACGCCGCTTGGCGTTTTTTTATTACAATTTCTTTTTAAATTGTATTAAAAGTAGATAAATATGAAAGTAAAAGAAAGATATATATTATATAATAGAAGTTATGAAATGTAGAGATGTGGTAGTAAAACACAAGGCAGAATTGATTCTAGGACCACTTTTTAAGGTACTTGAAGTTATCTTTGAATTACTTACTCCTTTTTTAGTGAGAGATATTATTAATAACGGATTTGTATTTGATATTAATAACTTAGTAATTGGTGGTAATAATGAATATATCTTTATTAGAGGAGCTATTATATTTAGTTTTGCTATCTTAGGATTTTGTTCTACAATGGTCTGTCAGTTTCTTGGATGTCGAGCTGGATGTAAAGTAGAAGAACAAATTAAAAATAAAATAGTTGAACATTATTTATCTTTAGCAAAAAAAGAAGTAGATAACTATGGAAAAGGTAATATTATTACACTTCTTTCAACTGATTCTACTAATGTAGGACATGCTACATTATTAGCAGTAAGATTACTTATTAGATCTCCTATCTTAATAATAGGATCATTAATTTGTGCTTTAATTATTAATCCATTTGTTGGATTAATATTTATTGGAGTTGCAGTAATAGTAACTTTAGTTCTTTTCTTTGTTATTAAATATTCTTCTAAAAAATATATAGAAATACAAAAAAATCTAGATGAAATATCTTCAATTACTGGAGATGCTATTGAAGGAAGTAGAACTATTAGAGCCTTTAATACGAAAGAAAAAGAGATAGAAGAGTTTGATAAATCTATTTCTAAATATAAAGATAAAAATATCAAATTAGGATTAGTAAATGCTATTTCTAATCCGATGATATTTTTAGCTGTTAATATTGGTATTTTACTAATTATTTATTACGGCGGACAATATGTTAATTTAGGTATTTTTAAATCTGGAGATGTTGTAGCACTTGTTAATTATCTTAATCAAATGCTTTTAGCATTAGTTGTTACAAGTGATCTAGTTGTTGTTTTTACAAAAGGTTTTGCTTCAAGCAAAAGAATCAATGATTATTTTGCTGTTTCTAATAGTATAGAAAGTGGTGATTCTACAACAAGTAGTGATGAAGAAGTAATATTTAAAATGGACAATGTATTTTATTCATATCATCAAAATAATCATTATGCACTACGTGCTGTTTCACTCACTATAAAAAAAGGTGAAACTATTGGAATAATTGGTGGTACTGGAAGTGGAAAATCAACCTTATTAAATTTAATGAGTAGAGTAAGTGATCCAACAAAAGGAATAGTTTATTTTAAAGGAAAAGATATAAAGAATTATGAATTAAGTAAGATTCATCAAGATATTTCATTTATTACTCAGAAGAATGCTATTTTTAAAGGAACAATTAGATCTAATATTGTACTTAATGAATGCTTTAGTGAAGAAGAAATTGATTGTGCTATTGTAGATTCATTAGTTTCTACTTTTGTTAACAAATATGAAGATGGAATAGAACATCTTGTTGAAGAAGGAGGAAAGAATTTATCAGGAGGAGAACGTCAACGTTTATTACTTGCTAGAGCTTTAATTAGAAATAAGAAGATATTATTACTAGATGATTCATTAAGTGCGTTAGATAACATTACAGAAAGAACAATTCTTAACAACATTAAGAATAAATATAAAGATATTACCATTATTATTGTAGGAGAGAAGTTATCTTCAATACGCAATGCTGATACTATTTATATTTTTGATAAAGGAAAACTAGTTGATAGTGGAACAAGTGATACTTTAATCTCAACTTCATCTATTTATAAGAATATGCATAATATTGAGGCTGAAGGTATATGAGTAAGTTAAGTATATTAAAGAAATATATCTTAAAAGGACAAACATTTGTAATTATTGTTTCTTTTATTACTGCAATGATATTTGTTGGTAGTTCTTTATATATTACCTTATTAATAGGAAAGAGTATTGATTTTATGTTAGGCGTAAATACTGTTGATTTTGCTGGACTTAGTTACGTCACTAATATTATTATTTCTTTACTTATAATAGCTTTTATCACTAAATATATATTTGAAGATGCCTTAACTATCTTTTCTGCTCGTATAATTAAAAATATTCGTCATGAAACATTTTCTAAAATAAACAGAATACCAATATCCTATATTGATTCCCATATGCATGGAGATCTAGTAACACGCAATATTACTGATATAGAAAATATAGGTGTTGCTGCAATAGCTGGATTTAAACAACTATATATTGGAATAATTACTATCTTCTTTACTATTATATTTATGTTAACTACTAACTATATATTAGGTCTTATTGTTATTGCTCTTACTCCAATTACTTTATTTGTTTCTTCTTTAATATCTCGTAAATGTAGTAAATACTATATTGAAAAAGCTAAAAATACTGGAAACAGTCTTGCTAGTGCGTATGAAATAATAGCTAATCACGAAACAATTAAACTTCTCGATCTTGAAACAAACAAAAACAATGAATTTTTATCTCAAAATAGTATTGCTGCTACTTCAAACTTTAAAGCAACGTTTGTTTCAAGTCGGATTAATCCTAGTACTCGACTAATAAATAATATAATATACGTTATTGTCTTACTTTCTGGAGTATTTATCTTACTTTATCAAGAAAGTATTCCTGGTTCATATTTAACAATTGGTAGTATTAGTGCGTTTTTAGCATATAGTTCTACTTTTATGAGACCATTTAATGATATTACATCAGTTATTCCTGAACTTAAAAATGGTTTTGCTTCTTTAAATCGAGAAGTAGAACTATATGAAGTAAAAGATGAAGAAAATAGCGGTGGATTAACGCTTGACCATGTTACTTCTTTAAAATTTGATGATGTTTCGTTTAGTTATGTTAAAAACAAAAATATAATTAGTAATTTTAATTTTGAAGTTGATAAAGAAATTCATGTTGCACTTGTTGGACCAACTGGATGTGGGAAAACTACATTAATTAATTTACTTATGCGTTTTTATGAAATTAATAAAGGAAAAATATTAATTAATAATGTTCCAATTGATGAATATGAGCTTTCTTCATATCGTTCAAAATTTGCAATGGTTCTTCAAGACAGTTGGATATTTGCTGGTAGTATTCTTGAAAATATAAGATATGGAAACTCTTCTGCTACAATAGAAGAAGTAAAAAATGCTGCACGAAGTGCTAATGCTGAAGATTTTATTTTACAACATAAAGATGGATATGATACATATATAACAAGTGAAAGCTTATCAAAAGGAGAAGCTCAACTTATTTCTATTGCAAGATTATTCTTAATTAATCCTCAATTTATTATTCTTGATGAAGCAACTTCAAATATTGATGCTTTAACTGAGTTAAAAATTAATGATGCTTTTAAAAAACTAATGAAAGGTAAAATTAGTATAGTTATCGCTCACCGTTTAGGAACTATTAAAAATAGTGATGTTATCATCGCATTAAAAAATGGTGAAATCCAAGAAATTGGAGATCACCAAAGTTTATTAGACAAAAAAGGATTTTATTACGAACTTTATAAAGCTCAGTTTATGTGAAATTTACTTGGTAATTTTTTACAAAGATTGTTAATAGTATCGCGTTCAGGACCAAAGAAGAAGACACAAATATTTCCTGGACCGTATTTTATTCCTGTAAATGGACCAGAAGTAGTTAAAACAATTCTGTGAATATCAGGATAATTTTCTAATAAATAATGTTTTATTTTTGATGCTTCATGAATTGAATCTCCGTGAGCAATAAAAACGATTGTTTTATCAATACAACGCGAATCAAATGATACTAGCATACGTTCAAAGCATTTAAGTTTAGAATGGTATTTATTAACAACAATTTCGCCTGAATCTTTATTAAGACGAGAAAAACAATATTTTTTATTAAACCAATTAGAAGGTTTTTTATCTATTTGTTTATTACGTGTGCACTTATATATAATTGTATTTATATAAATTGACATTGATTCAATAAATTCAGCAGCAGATTGAATATCTAAATATCTTCCTCTACCGTTTTCTTCCATTAAACAATAAATAAGCAATCCAATTCCTAATGAAAATGAACGAGTTGAAACTATTTTAATATGGAATTGTGGATTAGCTTCCATAACAGCCTTAGCAGCAGTAGTAGCATTAATATAAGCTGCATCAACAGCATTTAATTGAGCAAAATATAAAATATCTTTTTGTTTACGTGCTAAAACATCAACAAAAAAGTTGATATATTCATCAATAGATGGTGTTAAAACTGTTATCTTTTCGCCAGATCTGGCGCGACGATAAAATTCTTCTATAGCACCAAGTCGCGATAAAAGTGATATACGTAATATCTGATTTTTAAATTGGATCGATGCTGGAATTATTTCAATTTCTTTTTCTTTGAGAACTTCCTTTGGAATATCAGCGGTCGTCCCAGCACAAATTACAAATTTCGTTTCATTCATAAATTTATTTTAACAAAATATGAGTTTTTTTACTATACAAACTTATTATTTTATATATAAATTGCTAGAATAGGCTATTTTACATTAAAAATAATTAAAAAAACTGAACATATGTGTTCATATTCAACTGTATTTCAATTATAATAACATGTGGATTTAAAAATGATAAAGATTTTGATCGTCTCGTTAGGTTGTGTAAAAAATGTTGTGGATAGTGAATCAGTTATCTCATTTTTAACAAGAAATGAGTTTGAGGTTACAAACAACATCAACGAATGCGATGCAATCATAATTAATACTTGTGGATTTATAGATGATGCAAAAAAAGAATCAATTAACACTATAATTGATTCTCTTAAATATAAGAAAAAATTAATAGTTATTGGATGTCTTGTGGAGCGTTACGCAAAAGAACTTAAAGAAGAAATTCCTGAAGTTGATTTATTCATACCAATTAGTGAGTATAAACATATGGATGCTTTAATAAAAGGTCTTTTTAATGTTGAAGTTAATGAACCATATAATCCTTATTATCGTGTTCTTTCAACTCCATCTTATACAGCATATTTAAAAATTAGTGATGGATGTAGTAATTGTTGTGCGTATTGTGCAATACCAATTATAAGAGGACCATTTGCAAGTGTACCAAAAGAGTTATTATTAAAAGAAGTAGATCGTCTTATAAGTTTAAATGTTAAAGAACTCGTTATAATCAGTCAAGATACAACTAAATATGGAAGTGATATCTACAGTGATTATAATATAACGTCTTTATTACAAGATATCTTAAGTAAAAATCATTTTATATCTATTAGATTACTATATCTATATAGCTATGAAATAAATGATGATCTCCTTGATTTGTTTGCAGCAAATCAAAGCATTTTATTACCTTATTTTGATATCCCAATCCAGCATAGCTCTAATAAAATGCTTAAAGCTATGAACAGAAAAGATAAAACAGAAGACATTATTAGTCTTGTTACAAGAATAAGATCTCGTATCCCTAATGCTGTGCTGAGGACAACAATTATAGTTGGTTTTCCAGGAGAACAAGAAGAAGATATGGAAGACTTATTATCGTTTATTAAAGATATTGAATTCGATCACCTTGGTGTCTTTAAATATAGTAGAGAAGAAGGAACGCCATCTTATTTATTTTCTTCTCAAATAGAAGAAAATATTAAAGAAATAAGATATAAACAAGTACTTAGTGCAGAACAACCTATTGCTTATAAGAAAAATAAATCTCATCTTAATGAAGTTCTTAGCGGTATCGTTACCGATATACTTAAAGATAATCGTTATAAGATTAGAACATATCTTAATGCACCGGATGATATCGACGGAGATGTATATCTTACCGTTACTGATGATATAAAACTTAGCCTAGGAGATGTTGTTAAAGCTGTTGTTAAAGAAGTTTATATATATGATATTGAAACTGTTTATCTTAACAAGATAGATAAATAAAGAAAGGTATAAAAAAACATGAAAAGAAAATATAAAATAGTAATAGATTCAGGATGTAGTCTTAATAAAAACTTAGTCGATAGCCTTGGACTTGTAGAAATTCCATCAGTATTTACGCTAAACGGAATAAGATATCACGATTATCACGATAATCGTGAACTTTCATCTAATAATTTTTACAAGCATTATATTGCTGGAGAAAAGCTTCAAATAACCGCACCATCTGCTCAAGATTTTTATGATAAATTTGAGCAATTAATTGTTGATGGATACGATATATTTTATATTGCATCATCTTCTAAGATTCTAAATAATTTTTCAAATGCTCATGCAGCAATTGCAAAATTATTATTAGAACACGGTGATGCTAATATTGTTTTATATGATTCAAAAAGATTTTCAGTAGCATTAAACTTATTAGTAAGATATGCTACTAAATATGTTAAAGAAGCATCACCTAATATTAATGAATTAGAAGATGCTTTAAATCATATGGTATGTAAGATAAAGTATTATTTTATATCTTCTTCAAATATTCATCATTTTAAGAATAAATTATGGCATAAATTTAATGATCTTGATGCATTACGTATTGGATACATTAATGAAAATGGAGAATATATCTTTCTTAAGAAATGTCTTGGATGGAATAACGCTATTAAACAAATATTTAAATCATTTGAAAAAGAATGTCTTAATCCAACAGCATTTGCTTGTTCTCATAACAATAATAGTTTTTCTGCAGATATTGCTCTTAATATGCTTAAGAAACGTTATCCTAATTGTAGAGAAATATCTCTTATTACAACAAGACCAACAATTGCTTCCTTTTTTACAGGACCAACTCTTGCTATTGGTATGATTTGTTGTGATTTATAAATTAATTGATTGTTTTCATTATATGTTTTTATCTTAATACGAATATATTCTTCTTTTGACTAGACAAAAGTTTATATATTTTATATAATTTAAAGGCATATTAGTTGCCCCCATAGTTAAGTGGCATAACGAATCCATGGTAAGGATTTATTGTTAGTTCGATTCTGACTGGGGGCACCATTTTAAATTAAATAGGTCTGATAAGTTTATCAGACCTTTTATTTTGTTTTAAAATGAAATAAGTACAAAGCACGTTTTGATTCGAACTGATGAATTTATTATAGGATTACGAAATAAATGCCAAACTGATAGGCAAAACAATCAAATAATAAATTGAATGTTTCTTAGAATTTTCTATTCAAAAGACCAAAGAATAATACTATTAATAATCTATATAAATTTAGTAAGCTATTGAAATTATCCGTTGATAAACTTATAAAAAGTATGATTGCTGTATTAAGGGTTTATCGTTTTTTGATTTAGATGTTATAATGAAAAGAAGTTCTAAGAACGAAATATAATAGAGGTATTTTATAATGTCTGATGAAGAAATCTTAGTTGCGTATTTTGCAGGAAAACCTCAATGGTCTGGAACTAATGTCTATAAAATCGGCAATAAAAGAATGTAGTTTTGCTACTAATTGGGACTTATGTCCCTTTTTTAAATAAGAAGGTGAGTTTATGAATTATAATACTGCAGTTAATTTCCTAAAAAATTCTATGATTTTTCAAATGTCTTTAGGCTCAAAAGAACTTTTTCATTCAAATGTATGGTGGTGGCTTATTGAAAATGACAAAAATTTCATTAAGGTATTCATTCCTGATTTTGAACCTGCAAAATATCATAACGGCGAGTATATTCGGGCTAAAAGAGAAGAACAAAATCGAGATATATTGATTTGGTTAGAAGACGATAATGGTAATAAATCTCACATTGTTATAGAGAATAAAATAAAAGCATTGCCAACGATTGAACAGTTAAAAAAATATACCATCAACCTTAGAGATTGTTTATTTTTGAAAGGAATATTAACTGGTATTGGAATTTGCACATTAGATCTCACTGAACTTAAAGGACTAAATGGTGTTCAAGGCGAATGGTCTTATGCCGACTATGACACAATATCAAGTAGAATTATTGAAATTGCAAAAACTAGCGGATCAATTATCATCAAAAATCATTTAGAACAAATTGAGGAATACTGTAACATTTTAAACTGTATTAACCTTATACTTGATGAAAATATAAATAGACATAAAAATGTTTTGACTTACGAATGTGATGATGTCTTATATGACTTGCGAATTGCAGATATTTTTAAAAAGCATAAAGGGTCCCAATTTATAAATTATGTTAAAAGTAAAAAAGATGAATTAGAAAAACTGAAACCTGATGGATACAATCTGATATTATCTCAAAGTTTCCACAATGGTAAAACCACATTAGATATGCGATTTAGCAATTGGGTTAATGAAGGCAGTATTTATACTTTATTAGGCGTTCAAATCGAAGGTGACCAATTTAGAATCATTGCAGAAAAGAACGTTCAACTCGAGGGAATATCTTCTGATATTATTTACGAAACTTTTAAGAATAAATGGTTTGATGATTCCTATGATAAAGATGCTAGTAGGTTCATTTTTGGAAATGAAACAACCATGAAACCAAGAAAAGGTAAAAAATACAATAAATATAGCACAAATGGGTATTGTTTTATATACCAGTATTTTGATGTGAGTAAAATAGATGGGAGGTACGACTCTCTATTTAAGATGATAAAAATATATCTTGCGAAAGCTTCTACGATATTAAAACAATAGCAGGAGGTATTAGATAGGTCTTAATGAAGAACAAAAATTAAAAAATAAATATCTGCTTGCTACTGAAGAATTCGATGGTATGCAAATTGTTAAATTAACAACCGATAATATTGCAAGAGTTGAAGCTATGATTATGACTGACT
>JAVWAV010000008.1:19938-25973 GCA_036649855.1 Bacilli bacterium
GTTAAATTAACAACCGATAATATTGCAAGAGTTGAAGCTATGATTATGACTGACTTTGGTTATGCAAAATCCGGTGATGTGAATAGATCAACAAACGACAGTATAAGGACCGCTGATGTTGGTTTAGATGGCGCTTATTATCTTTTTACGTTAAAACAATACAGGCGAAGGGCGACGCAATTAAATCAATATTGGGCAGTATAAGAGCTATTTTGTTATTTGCATTAATACTCTTTCTTTCATTAGTAACAAAAGAAAATAAGTAAGACTAAAAGATCCCTATGCTTTAACTTATAAGTTTTATATAGACTAATAAGACTTTTAATAATATTATTTTATCTTGTAACCGCTTACATTTTTGAAAAAATGAAAGTATTTATTATAATTAAGTTATGAAACATCTAATCGTATTAAGCGCTGTTCCTGGAGCAGGAAAGTCAACTTGGGCAAGTAGATATAAAGAAACACATAGTGATGCTATAATTGTATCAAGTGATGATATTAGATTTGAATTAACTGGACAATATCAAGATTTTTCTAAGCAAAAATTAGTATGGGAAACTGTATCTTCTAGAGTTATAGAATTATCTAATATGAATAATGTTACTGTAATTCTTGATGCTGTAATTGATCTTAACTATCTTCGTAAGCAATATGCTGAAGTAGAAGGAAAAGATTATGATAAGAAAACATTAGTAGTAATAGTAAAACCAATTGAAACAATAGAAAAAACTAATAAAGAACGTAATGTTGAAAAATGGGTTCCAGACGATATATTAGTGAAACTTTATCATAAATTTGAACTGCCAACTCAGGAAATAATTGAACTTTATGATGAATATGTTTTTATCGATAAATATTTTGAATAAAATAAGGAATAAATCCTTATTTTTTTGTTATAATTAAAAGAGATGATTAAAGAAGGAAATTTATATTTTTGTTAAATATTTTTAACAATTAAAAATCAATTTTAAAAAGGAGCTAGAATGATTGGAATTATAACTGGAATGAAAGAAGAGCGTGACGCAATTCTTACAAAATTTTCTACTGCTAAAGTAGATTATAGTTGTGGTGGTTTTGATTTTTACTTACTTAAAACTCAAAATGCTATTTTAGCATATAGCGGAATTGGTAAAGTATTTGCTGCAGCTTGTGCTTCAAGCATGTTAAGTTATTATAAAGATATTACTACCTTAATTTCAACCGGAATAACAGGAGCAATTGATCAAAACTTATATCCATTTAATGTATTAATTGGAAGCTCTACTGTTCAAGCAGATATGGATACAACTAAATTTGGTGATCCAAAAGGATTAATATCTGGAATTAATGTTGTTAATTTTAAATGTGCAACAGAGTTAAAAGAGAAGTTTACAGCAGTTTGCAAAGAACTAAAGCTAAAAAGCCAAGAAGGAATACAAGCAACTTGCGACAAATTTGTTTGGAAAACTGCTGAAGTTAATGAGATTAGAAATGAATTTAGTGCTAGCAGCGTTGATATGGAAACAGCTTCTATTGCGCAAGTTGCTTATATCTTTAAAAAAGATTTTGGATCGTGCCGAGTAATAAGTGATTCAATTGCAACGCTTAGTGATTATGAAACAAATAAGATTAAAGCATTTAGTATATTAGGTGATATATTTGAAGAGTTTTTTAAAATAAAAGGAGAAAGAATATGATTGATCTACACATCCATTTAGATGGTTCACTTAGTAAATATGACATACTTAGTTTTGCAAGATACGAAAATAAACATCTTATTGCTAAGGATTTAGTTGTTTCAGTAGGAGATGATTGTACTTCTTTAAATGATTATTTAAAGTTATTTACATTACCTCTTTCTTTAATGCAAACAACATATGCAATTAAAACATCTGTTGCTTGTTTAATGTTTAGATTATTTACGCAAGGAATTATCTATACCGAAATTAGATTTGCTCCTCAATTACATACTCGTAATGGGTTAACTCAAACTCAAGTAGTAGAAGCAGCTATTGAAGGAATTAAAAAAGGAGCTCTTGAAACAAATGGTGCGATTAACGCTCAACTTATACTTTGTTGTATGAGAGAAAAGAATAATGAAAAAGAAAATCTTGAAACAATTCATATTGCTAATAAGTTTTTACGTAAAGGAGTATGTGCAGTTGATCTTGCTGGAGCTGAAGGATTATTTCCTACTAGTTCTTTTGAAAAAATATTTAAAGTTGCTAAAGATTTAAAAATTCCTTTTACAATTCATGCAGGAGAAGCATCAGGTGCTGCAAGTGTACATAACGCAATTATGTTTGGGGCAAAACGTATTGGACATGGAGTTCGTGCAATAGAAAACGAAAGTATTCTTCAAGAAGCGATTGATAATAAAGTAGTATTTGAGTTTTGCCCAACAAGCAACGTTCAAACTCGTACCCTTAGTTCGATTAAAAAATTACCACTACGTGAATATATAAATCGTGGTGCTTTAGTTACGATTAATACTGATAATGTAACAGTATCGGAAACATCAATAAAAAAAGAATTTGTAAAAGTAATTAATGAATTTTCACTTAGTAAAGAAGAAGTAAAACAATTACTACTTAATTCTGCTCATGGAGCTTTTATTAATGATGAAGAAAAGAAAGCATTAGCTGCTAGAATTGATCGTGATTTTAATGAATGGTATTTTTCTTTAATTATTTAATATAAAGAACTATATTAACAATATAAAGAAAATAAAGAAGAATAAAGTTATGAAAACTAAAGCGTTTTTAAATAAATGCAAATTATATATTAAGTCCGAGGTCAAAGGTTTTAATTTTTTAAATCTAATTGGTTTAACTCTTGCTGGAATTATAAATTCCATCGGAGTTTGTTTGTTTTTAACGCCAGGGAATGTTTATGATGGAGGTTTTTCTGGCACTTCTATTTTACTTGATAATTTAACTAATCATTTTCTAGGTTTAGCTTTCTTTCTTTTGATCATAAACATTCCCTTTTATATTCTTGGTCTTAAAAAGATGGGATTTAAGTTTGTACTATATAGTGTTTATGCTATTGGAATATATTCATTATGTGCATATTTAATTCAAAATGTTATTCCATTTGACTTTAGTATTGGTTCTCCAATTGTAGGACATGATATATTCTTATGTTCAATATTTGGAGGATTATTATCAGGAATAGGAAGTGGATTAGTAATAAGATTTGAAGGAGCATTAGACGGAATTGATGTTGTTGCTATTCTTGTTCATAAGAAACTTAATATTACTGTTGGTACATTTGATATGTGTTTTAATGTTTGTTTATTTATTATTAGTGCTATTATCTTTAAATCTTGGTATATTCCACTTTATAGTATAGTTGCTTATGCTATAGGAATTAAAACAGTAGACTTTATTATCTATGGTCTTGATAAATCAAAAGCTGCTTTTATTATTACCGAACATGGAGAAGATCTTGCTAAAGAATTATCATCTCTTCTTGGAAGAGGAGTAACACTTCTTGATGGAAGAGGATATTATAGTGACGAAACAAAAAACGTCATATACGTTGTTGTTAATCGTTTTGAAATGGTAAAAGTAAAAGAAATTGTAAATAGACTTGATAGCTCTGCTTTTGTTTCGATATCTGACGTGACCGAAACACTTGGAAGTAAAGTCGGACGGACAAAAAGAAAAAAGTAAGTTTAGCTATTTGCTAAACTTACTTTTAATTTCGTTATAGATTTTTTCTGAAAAATACGTTTTACTAATTGGCGTAAGCGAAATGATTCCGTTATTAACTTGATAGCAATCAGTTTCGTCGTCGCTATATTTATCATATGCACTACGAGTAGCGTAATATAAGCCATCACTACGTTTAACATAATACCCACGTGATTCACGAAAGAATAGTTTACTAAGTTTAATATCAGTAACTTTATCTTCAGGAAAGTTTACACTAATAAAGTATTCATTACTTAATAATTTATTTTTAATGATTAAATTATATACTTCATCAAAGTAGCTTTCTACTAGAGAAAAGTTTCCTTTTGAACTGCAAGCAATAGAAGGTACGTTAAATTTTATAGCTTCAAGAGATGCACCGATTGTGCCACTATACATCGTATCAAAGGAAACGTTTTCTCCATCATTACATCCTGATACTACTAAATCAAATTTAGTAGTAAAAGTAGAAAGAGCAAAACTAACACAATCAACTGGTGTGCCGTTTAAACTATAAGTAGAATCATCATACTTTGTTAAGGTAAGTCCTTTATTAAGAGTAATAGCTGCTCCTTGACCTGACATATGAGTAGCAGGAGCAATAAGAGTTACTTCTCCATACTTACTTAATAATCTCTTTAATAAGGTAATTCCAAGAGAGTTATATCCATCATCATTTGTTAATAAAATATTCATAATTGCCTTCCTTTGTCTGCAGTATTATAAGGCATTTTAATTCACTTATCAAATATAACAATTATTTAAGTGAAGCCTCATATCCAAGCTGCTTAATAGTAGCAATAGCGTTTGCTATTGCTTTGCTATCTTCTGCAACAAAAGTTGCAGAAGCACTATTAAGATCAACGGTAATTTCACTGATTCCTTTTAGGTTTTTTAAGCCTTCTTCAATTTTGTTAACGCAGTGCATGCAGCCCATGCCGATAATAGATAATGTTGTAATTTCTTTCATATTAATTTCTCCTTTTAAAGATTTAATAGGTTTAAATAGATTTATAGTAAGAGCATTAAGAACAACGAAGATACTAGATACACTCATTGCTAAACTAGCAATCATTGGATTAAGGATAAGAGAGGAAGAATAATAGAATATGCCACTAGCTAGTGCTATACCAATTATGTTATAGAAGAATGCCCAGAATAAGTTAAGTTTAATAGTTAGTAATGTGCGATTACTTAATCTTATAACATTAGCAATATCTAGTAAGTTATTATTAATTAGAACTATATTAGCAGAGTTCTTAGCAACATCACTTCCACTACCAATTGCAAGTCCTAAATCAGCCGTTGCAAGTGCTACTGAATCATTTACTCCATCTCCAACCATTGCAACGTCATATTTACTTTTAGATTTTATATCTTTTATTACGTTAGATTTTTCTCCTGGTAATACTCCTGCTATAAAGTGCTCAATTCCTAAAGAATCGGCAATTGCTTTAGCAGTAAGAACATTATCGCCAGTTAACATTACAATATTAAGATGAAGTTTTTTAAGTTCAGCAATTGCCTCTTTAGCTTCAGGCTTTAAGGTGTCTTTTATAAAGTAGACTCCTAATATGGAGTTATTATTACAACATACTAAGGGAATTGCTCCAGTAGAGGATTCTTTTATTATTTTTGGTTTAATACTAGTTACGTCAAGTCCTAAGGAACTTATAAAATCAATGTTACCAAGATAATACGTAATATTAGCAATATCACCTTTTATTCCTCCTCCTGCAATTACTTGATAATTTATTAGAGGTAATTCTATTGCTTTATTTGCTATGGAGTTATTAACTATTGCTTTTGCTAAGATATGTTCGCTTTTATTTTCAAGAGTAAAAGCGATATCGTGTAATTTGTTATCAAGTACTAAACATTCACTTACAACAGGCTTGCCTGTTGTAAGTGTTCCTGTTTTATCAAGAACAATTGTTTTTACTTTATGAGCTTCTTCAAGGTAGGATGCATCTTTTATTAAGATACCAAGAGATGCTCCTAGTCCACTACTTACCATTATTGCAACTGGGGTAGCAAGACCTAAAGCACAAGGACAAGATATTACTAAAACACTAATTGCAATATTAAAAGCAAATTCAAAGTCATTATTAAGTGAGATCCAAATAATAAATGAAAGTAAAGAAATAAGAAAAACTATTGGAACAAATATTAAGGAGATTTTATCAACGAGCTTGGAGATTTTAGCTTTAGAGGAGGACGCTTCTTCCACAAGTGAAATGATTTTAGAAATGCTATTATCTTTTGTTTCTTTTGTAACTAAAATATGTAAATATCCTGATGTAAGAAGCGTCGAAGAGTAGACTTCTGCAGTGTTTTCTTTAAAAACAGGAAGAC
>JAVWAV010000009.1:0-25329 GCA_036649855.1 Bacilli bacterium
GTACAATTAAACATTGTTTAGTATGTGATAAATTTGAATACACAGTCGCTAGAGACATTACAAGTTTATTTGCAAGTGGAACAGGCGAAGTTGCTTCTCCATTTATAATTAATACTGTTACTCAATTTCAAAATATTAGTAAATTAGAAAACATTTATACACAAAAAGAATATGACAGTTGGGAATATAAATTAGGAGCAGATCTTGATTTTTCAAACATTGCAACTGTTACTAGTATTCCTTATTTTGCAGGAAATATTGATGGAGCCGGTCATACAATAATTGGCTGCGGAGGTGATAATCTAACTCCACAAGGCTTATTTAATATTTATAATGGTAATTTAAAGAATATCAATTTAAAAGCTCAATCAATAGCATCTAAAAAAATTACATCATTTATTTCAATGATTGGTGCATATAAGCCATATAAAGAATTAAGAAAAAGTGCTACTCTAGTCTTTGAAAATATTACTATGAGTAACTACAAAGAAACAGAAGCATTTGCTGAATCAAATGATAATATTTTCGCTAATTATATTACATATTGTGATGTTTTATTTAAGAACATTACTAATAAGGCTAACTATTTCTCAACATATAATGGTGCTATCATTGGTGGATATTCAATTAATTCCAATATTACATTTGAAAATTGCATTAATGAAGGCAATTTACATGGCAACAATGTTGGTTTCCTATTTGGAAATGGTACTAATATATATGCTGCACAAGGCAAAGAAAATACATATGTAGTTAAAAATTGTCTTAATAAAGGTGTAATTGAAGGAAAATTAACTTCAGGATTATTCTGTTCTGGTATTGGTATTACTCCAGAAAGACATACAGAAACTGAAACAAAGTATGCTGCAGGATTTACAGGAAGTACTCCTGCAACATTAGCACAAGCATTAATTGGAACTACAGAATTTGGCGTTTCAAACAATCAACTTCAAATTAGAGGTAAAGGATATGATGCAAGTATTGCAAAAGTAACTGTATCATTAAAACTTTACTTATCGATTCATGAAGCTCCATCAACTTCAACTTGGAACTTTGATTACTTTATTCCAGTTGATTCTGCAACTACATTTACTAACAATACTATTATTGCTTTACCATTAAGTCCAATTACACTTAATAAAACAATAAAAATTGATCCAACTATTAAAACAAATTATGCTTTTGAAATGAATTCAGCTACTAAAGAACTTACATTAGTAATGAAAGCAGTGGATGTTAATGGTGAACCAGCAAATGGTGATCCTTGGAAAATTAACACTCAAAAATTTGTAATTAATGCATATGATTCTTCAAATAAGTTACTTGAATCTTCTTTATTTGATTATCCAACATCAATGATTCCTTTAGTCTAATTTTATCTAATAATTTTACAAAAACTACGTATTGAAAAATACGTAGTTTTTATTTTCATTTTCTTTTGCAGTATGTTCATTTCTTATATAGAATAATAAGTATGAAAACAGAATATCAAAAAATGATTAGTGGAGATTTATATATTGCAAAAGATAATGAAATTGCGACGCTTTATAAGCACGCAATTGCAGTTTGCAATACCATAAATCTAGATTGTAACTTAAGTTTAGAAGAAAAAAATAAAATGATTAAAGATTTATTTCTAAAAACAGGAAATTCATTTTTTGTTATGCCACCTTTTAGATGTGATTACGGATGTCATATTAGTGTTGGAGAAAATTTTTATGCTAACTATGATTGTATATTTTTAGATACTGCTCCTATTACAATCGGAAATAACGTATTTTTAGCTCCAAGAGTATGTCTATTTACGGCGGGCCACCCCATTGATAAAGATATTAGAAATGAACAATTAGAATATGGTAAACCTATTATAATTGGAGATGATGTATGGATTGGGGGTGGCGTAATAGTTAATCCTGGAGTGAGTATTGGTAGTAATGTTGTAATAGGATCAGGATCAGTCGTAGTAAATGATTTACCTTCTAATACGGTTTGCGCTGGTAATCCTTGTAAGGTTAAAAGAAAGATAACAGAAGAAGATAAATTATATTGGGAAAAAGAAAAAGAAATATATATAAGGAATAAGTAATGAAAATTCAAATAGCTGGTTTTTCAGGATCGGGTAAGTCAACATTTGCTTCTAAATTAGGAGCAATTTTAGATCTCCCTGTAATTCACCTTGACGCTATTTGTTTAGATACTAAATGGAAGAATAAACCAAATGAAGAAATAAAGGCAATTCTTACTCCAGTATTAGACTCTAAAGACTGGATAATTGATGGTAATTATCGCAATATTTCTATTAATAGATATGATGATTGTGATTTACTTTTTTACTTTAATTTTAATCGATTTGTTTGTCTTTATAGCGCTATTAAACGCAATAAAACATATAGAAAAGAACATAAAAAAAGAGCTGACGCTCCTCCTAACGTCGAAAATAAAATGACGTTGGAGTTTTTTATGTGGATAATCTACGAAGGAAGAAAAAAACAAAGACAAAGATTGCGTGAGTTTAAACATAAATATAATGATAAGTTAATCATTTTTAAAAATCGCTCACAAGTTAATAAATATCTTGAGACATTTATTAACTTGCATAATAATATAAAGAAAGAAAAAGGAGAAGAAACAAATGGGAACTAAGTTTATTTTTGTAACAGGTGGAGTTGTATCATCCCTTGGAAAAGGTATTACAGCATCAACAATTGGATTACTTTTAAAAGCTCATGGATTAAAGGTATTTATGTTAAAGTTTGATCCATATTTAAATATAGATCCAGGTAAGATGTCTCCTTTTCAACATGGAGAAGTATATGTTACAGAAGATGGAGCAGAAACTGATCTTGATTTAGGACATTATGAAAGATTTATTGATGAAAACTTAACGAAAGAAAGTTCTGTTACAGCAGGAAAGATATATAAAACAGTTTTAGATAAGGAAAGAAAAGGAGAATATCTTGGAGCAACTATTCAAGTAGTACCTCATATTACTAATGAGATAAAACGTCGCATTGAAGCTGCTGCTAGTAAGTCTCTTGCAGATGTAGTAATAATAGAAATAGGTGGAACAGTTGGCGATATTGAATCGACGCCATTTTTAGAAGCTATTAGACAGTTTAGATTAGATAAAGGATATAGTGATGTAATGTTTATTCATGCTACTCTTGTTCCTTATCTAAAAATGTCGGACGAACATAAAACCAAACCAACTCAACATAGTGTTAAAGAACTACAAGGATTAGGTATTCAACCAGACTGCATTGTTTTAAGAAGTGAAACCTCAATTGCTGTAAGTGAAAAAGAAAAAATATCGCTATTTTGTAACGTTCCTTTAAAAGCAGTCTTTGAAGCCGTTGATCAAAAGATGTTATTAAACATCATTACTGCTTTTAAGGAACAAAATATCGATAACTATATTTTAGAAAGATTAAATATAGTTTGTCATGAAGAAGTCGATATTAGTAATTGGACTTCCTTAATAGAAGTCGTAAAGTCTTTAAATAAAGTAGTTAAAATTGCACTTGTAGCAAAATGCACCGAACTTCACGATGCTTATTTATCAGTTGCGGAAGCCTTAACTCATGCTGGATATAATAAATCTGCGAAAGTAGAAATAGAGTGGATTGATGCAACTGATATAAATGAAGCAAACGTGAAGTCGCTATTAAGTAAGGTAGATGGAGTTATTGTACCAGATGGATCGGGTGCGCGAGGAGTTGAAGGTATTTTAACTACTATTAAATATGTAAGAGAACATAATATTCCGTTTTTAGGAATATGTTATGGAATGCAACTAGCTATTATTGAGTACGCAAATAATGTCCTTCATATTGAAGATTGTTCTTCTTCTGAAATTGATGAAAATTGTCTTAATCCGATAATAGATTGTTTACCAAATCAATATGAAGGAATAGGATCGAGTGGAATGTCGAGACTTGGATCATATAAATGTCAATTAGTTGAAGGAAGTGTTGCACATAATATCTATAAATGTGGTATTATTTATGAGCGTCATCGTCATAGATATGAATTTAATAACAAATATTGCGATGCATTTGTTAACAAAGACGCACAGTTTAGTGGAGTAAATCCTGAAACTGGACTTAAAGAGATATTTGAGATTACAAGTAATAGATTTTATGTAACTTGTGAGTTTCATCCTGAATTTAAATCAAGACCTATAAAACCACATCCTTTATTTGTGGAGTTTATAACTGCATCACTCGAGGTACATAAATGAATAAAAATGCTAAAACAAGAATAAGAGACAAAAATGCAAAGAAAACTGATTTGCTTGAAGATAGAAGACCACTTAATATAAAAGAATACCGTGTTTATAAACAAACACTTCTTTTAGAGTTTTTAGTTGAAACTCTTGTTGGGCAATCCCGTAACAATATCAAAACCATCTTGAAACGCCACTGCGTTTCAGTCGATGGAGCTCCTGTTAGTCAATTCAATTTTGAATTAACTAAAGGTGATATTGTTATCGTGAGTAAGATTCCAATAAAAGCTCAAAAAGGACATAGTAAGAAATTACCAATTATTTATGAAGATGATGAATTAATTGTAATTGATAAACCTTGTGGAGTGTTATCTATTGCTAGTGATAAAGAAAAAGCTAATACGGCTTATAGAATGGTAACGGATTATTTACAAGCCTTTGATAAACATAATAGAGTTTATGTTGTTCATAGAATTGATAAAGAAACATCTGGTGTTTTAATGTTTGCTAAAAATGAAGTATTACGTAATGCTTTCCAAGAAAAATGGAATGATTTAGTAGTTAAAAGAGGGTATTATGCCGTTGTAGAAGGATATTTTAAAGAAACTAGTGGTACGATTACTTCTTATTTAAAAATGAATCATGAAAATTTAATGTATGTAACGGATCGTCCTAATGAAGGACAACTTTGTGTTACTCATTTTGAAGTTATTAAACAAAATGAAGACTTTTCTTTACTTGATGTAAAAATTGATTCTGGAAGAAAGAATCAAATAAGAGTTCAATTAGGTTCAATTGATCACTTTGTTGTGGGTGATGATAAATATGGTAATCCAAAAGATCCACTTCATAGACTAGGACTTCATGCATATCAATTAACTATTAAGCACCCATTTACGGGAAAAGTACTTAATTTTGAGTCTAAAATGCCTGGGTCATTTATGTCTTTAATTAAGTAAACAATTAAAGTACTTTTAATTGATATATTATTAATAATTTTATTATATCTTTGATATAATCTATTTATGGAAGAAAAAATCAAACACAAATTAACATATAAAGAATATTTTGATAAATTAATGCGTGATCGCATTAAACCTTATTTTAGGGATTTTAATAATCTTTTTTATTATGTCTGTTTTTTGTTTTTAATGGGTATTATTTTTTATATATCTTCACTTGCTGTTAATGGTTTTACAATTCTACCATCTGGCGATTATGTTTATCAAAGTGTTCCGTTTTTTCATAATGGATATGATGATTGGTGGAAGTTTTTAACGACAGGAGAATTTCCATTTTGGGATCCTAATACTTTTTTAGGAGCTGATAACTTAGGAAATAATGGATTTTATTATGTAATGGATCCTTTCTTTTTAATAACTTTATTTTTCCCAAGAGCTTGGATGGTTCAAATAATGGCAATCTTAATGATTGTTAAAATGGTCCTCGCTGCTGTTTTCTTTAGATTACTACTTAAATCATTTGGAGTTGAAGAAAAGAAATCAAGAATCTTTGCTATGTGCTATGGATTTGGTGGATGGATGATATTTTATTGCCGGTTTAACGTATTTATGGAAGCTGTTACCTGGTTACCATTAATATTACTTGGAATTGAAAAAGTCTTAAAAAGAGAAAAACCATTTGTTTTAATATTTAGTTTATTTGCATTAGGCCTTTCAAACTTCTACTTCTTAATACCTATTTGTATAGGTGGAGTAATGTATGCTTTATTTAGATGGGCACAAACTATTAAAACTCGTAAATTAGGAGATAATTTTGTTGTCCTTGGAATGGGCGTGCTCGCGTTTGCCCTGGGGCTCGCGCTCGCTGCCTTCTTTTTAATGCCAGCTATTCTTACCACAATGACTTATAACAGATCAGAAGGAACATATTTAACTGATCTTATGAAGTTATTTGGAGATAAAAAATATTATGAAGCTTATATGCAAATTAGTTCGTGGGAAACGGTATATCCTAATGCGGGGTATCGTGCGATGTATCCACTTATGTCATTCTTATTTCCAGTAACAGATGGAAGATCGGTTGGTATAATGGATTTTAATGGTAATAGATATGATGAATTAGCTTCATCTTTATATCCATATGCTCCATTAGTATTATTATTCTTTGCAACGATAATTAAATCAGTAAAAGAAAAGAAAATTTCGCATATTATGGCGATAATTTTCTTCTGTTTTGCCCTTTCATGGCCTTTCTTTTACTTTATGTTCTTAGCATTTACAAAAGCTTATGGAAGATGGGAAGTAATTCCTTATGCGTTTATTATATTATATGTAGCAGTATCTTATAAAAAGAGTGAAGATTATAAGACATGGTATTTTGATTTAGGATATGTAATTCAATTAGGATTAATGATATTTTCAACAATTATGGCATTTGAATATCCATATCAATATAGTAGAGTAGAAGTTCCTACATATCGCTGGGCTGTTATTATTATTCAATTTGTATATTCTTTTGTTTTATGGATATTATTTAGAAATAACTTTAAAAAAGTAGGATTTGTTAACAATGCTAAATGGTTTATCCTTAGTGAATGCTGTGTTCTTGGAATATATTTTTCAATCTCTCACGGATACACCAATTATTTTGGTAATGATTTCCTTAACGGAAAAGATAATGTGACGATTGAAACCAAAATAATTGAAGATCTTAATAAAAGAGATAAGAGTTTTTTCCGTATTCAATCGGATGGGATTGCTGGAAGCGGAACAAATATTGCAATGCTTGAAAACTATAATGGTTTATCAGTATTTCATTCTACTTATAACAGTAATATCGATCAGTTCTTTAATTGGTCTCGTATGATAAATTCCTATGGTAACTGGACTGGAAACGCTATTGATAAACGCCCACTATTAGATACATTCTTGGGAGTAAAATATTACTTTACAAAAGATATTAATACTAATTTTGCGGTAAACAATAAAACTATTCGTCACGTCGAACCAAATATTCCATTTGGTTATAGCGTAAATTCTCGCGTTGGAGAATATACGCTATATGAGAATAAAAACTATATTGAAATGGGATTTACTTTTGATAATGTAGTTGATCCTAATTTATATGATAGTAAATCAATTGATGATCCATATAAAGTATATAGTGATTTCTTTTCTTCTTCTGATAACACATTACAAACTTTAGCTAATGATAATTCATTTTTATCTTCTGCTATTTATAGTCGTGAAGATATTGCGAAAGTAAAAGAGACATATAAAGCTGATTTTGCTGCAAAAGATTTAAAAGTTGGAGCAAGAACTGCTCCTTTAATTGAAAATCTTGCTCATGGAAATGATTATCAATCTACCGTCTATAGATTACCATCGAACTTTGATCCGGAAAAACCATTAGATTTTTTAACGGTTGGTGATACGCAAGATCAAAAAAGTCCTCTTAAATACGCTAGTGATATTTTAGTTTTAACTCCAAGTAATTCACGTAAATACTTTAACTCTCAATTAGGTACCACGTCTTCTTCTTCAGCATTATATATTAAAAAACCAATCTATGATGCTTATAAAATTGGTTATTTCTTAATAACAGAAGATGGTAAAACTATTACTTACGATAATAACTTACTTCTTGATGCTTACTATAAAAACTGCCGTACTCTTTATACTGGGGATAACAATATTAAATATATAGTTGGTATTCCTTATAAAGAAATGGAAGTATCTACTGTGAGACCTTATAACATCTATACTTATGCTGAAGATACCTATGTAGAAAAAATAAACGAACTTAAAAAATATAAATTAGAAGACTGTGCTCATTCTACTAATACTTATAAATGTACTACTAATTTTGATAAAAGAAGATTCATCGTTCTTAATGTGGCATTTGATAAAGGCTGGAAATGTAATGCTAAATTAAGTGATGGTTCAACTAAAAAGCTCGATGTATTTAAATCTACTGGTGGATTTGTTTCTGTCGTTGGTGAACCTGGAAAGGTTTCTTATGAGTTTACTTTTAAGTCAGAATATTTTGATACCGGACTTATTATCTCTCTTGTTTCTTTAACAGGAATTGGAGCTATGTTTGGAATCTATGAATATTTAAGACGTTCAAAAAGAAAGAAAGCTCTGAAAGAAGAAGAAACTACTGAACTTAAATGTTGCCCGACAAATGAAGATTCAATCAATAACGAATAAAAAATAAAAAGAGTGAGCATTTATAAATGCTCACTCTTTATTTTTATGATATAAATTGTATAGATAATTTTTCGAAACATTATGTTTTTTACCTAAGTCTTCTGAAGCCTCTTTTATCTTGTAACCTTGCGCAACTAATAAATTCATTTGGTCAAGAAGTTCGTTTTCGGAGAGACTGCAAACGCTACTTGCTCCTTCAAGAATAATTACGAATTCACCTTTTTGTTGGTTAAGACTAAGTTCTTGAAGTTCACTTAGTTTTCCTCTCATATATTCTTCATGAATTTTAGTAAGTTCACGAGCTACGCAGACTTTTCGATCACCAAATACTTCATACATTACTTTCATAGTGTCTTGTATGCGATGAGATGATTCATAGAAAATAATGGTGTTCTGCAGTGATTTTAGAGTAGTTAGCTCATTTTTCTTTGTTCCACTCTTTGAAGATAAGAAGCCATAAAAGAAAAATTTTGTGGCATCAAGTCCTGATGCCACTAAGGCTGTAAGAAAAGCACTTGAGCCATTAATAACATGCATTTCAATGTCTTTTTTTATAGCTTGCGTAACCAGTAAATAACCAGGATCGCTAATGCATGGGTATCCAGCGTCGGATACAAAAGCAATATTTGCACCATCCATAATTAATTTAATTATGTTTTCAGAAGTTTTTGCTTCATTAACTGCATTTACTTGAATTGTCTTTTTTTGGATACCTAAATGTGCGAGCAAAATACCACTATTTTTAGGGTTTTCGCAGGCAACAATATCAACAGATTTAAGTGTTGATATTGTTCTTTCACTTAACTCGGTTAGATTGCCAATTGGAGTAGCGACTAAATATAAAATTCCACTCATCTTTGTTTTCTTCTATATTGATTTTGATCTTTAGAGATAGGCTCTTTTGGTTTAGGTTGTTTTTCTTTTTCAATAGCAGCTTTAACTTGATCAAGACTTAAATAAATAACAACTCCATCTCCAGAATCTAATTTAATATTTTTAGACAAAATATTAAAAGAGGAAGTGTAGTAGTCTTTATTTTCATATCTAACTTTAGTTCCTGCTTCTGGAAATTTTTGTTTTTCTTCAGTGTATAAGTCATCTTCAAATTTTAAACAGCACATTAATTTTCCACATTGGCCAGAAATCTTTGGAATATTAATTGCTAACATTTGATTTTTTGCTTTATTAATAGAAATACCATTAAATTCATTAAGAAATAAATTGCAGCATAATTGTAAGCCACAAATTCCAATTCCGCCGACGATTTTAGCTTTATCTCTTGCACCAATTTGTTTTAATTCTATTCTACAATGTAAAAGAGAAGCTAATCTTTTAAGTAATTCTCTAAAATCGATTCTATCATCAGCAAGATATGAGAATATGACTTTAGAAATATCTAAAGTATATTCACAATCAACAAGTTTCATATCAAGATTAAGCTTTTCGGCTTCAGCTGTAAAAACGGCAGAAGCTTTAATGGCGCGTTCACGATTATCTTTTAATGTTTGAAGATCGCTTGCTCCTGCAACACGAATTATAGGTTTAAGTTCTAAGTCACTTTTATAAAGATCCATTGAAAATAGATCTGAACAAACAGTACCAATTTCAAGACCTTTAATAGTTTCAACAACAACTAAATCGCCTTCTTTAAGATTTTCAAAGTTGGTGGCAAAGGTATAACCTTTTCCACCTTCATTAAATCTAACGTATATATAATAATTCATATTTTCTCCTTAGTTAATAATGTATTAATGTGTTCTAGTAATAGCGAAGTGTTAACATTTAACTCTATTTCGCTTCTTGCACTATAAAGTTCTAGTAAAGCTGCATCAATATTGGCTATATTATTATATATGTTTTCGAGCATTATTTCATTTGATTTTAAAACTGTATCTTTTAAAAACCTATATTTAACACTTTCACTTAAATAAATAGAGATAATATCAATAAATTTACGAGCAGAATCTTTATCGGTTACGATTGGTAAGACTTCTTTTTCAAGAAAGTAATTAGCTTTCGCTTTACTTTCTCCAAAAGAAGCTAAATAATATTCGGCATTAATAAATATTTTCCATAATTTTTTATCTTCCATAATTGCTTTAGCGTGGATGCTGTCATTTGCAAAGTAGGATAAAATGCCAGCATAATTAGCGTCAAGACCTTCATCAATTAATTCTACGGTTTTAGTTTTTAAATTAGATGGAAGAAGTTTTATTACTTGCGATCTACTTATGATGGTTGGTAATATTTTTTGAATATTTCTTGTTGTAAGTATTCCAATGACATTTTCTTCTGGTTCTTCAATAAATTTTAAGATTGAATTTACTGCATCAACTGTCATGTGTTCAGCAATATTAATGATATAAATCATGAATTGATTTTTATCCATTGAACTACGAGAGAATCTATCTTCTAATTCTTGTATTTGATTTTTTGAGATAGTTTCAGTTTCGCCATCTATTATAGCAAGAGATAAATAATCATTATTATCAATCTTTTGACATATCGAACACGTGGCACAAGGTGAATCTACTTCTTTTTGACAAATAATTTGTTTTGCTAAATATTTTGCAATATCAAGAACTGGTTCAGAAGAATCACCAACAATTAAATAAGCATGAGAAAAATATTCATTTTTCTTTTCGTTTAAAAAGAGCTTATAAGCAGTAGGCTGTTCAAGTTCGAGATATTTTTCAATATTCATTTTATAACCTTGATTTTATAGCGGTGTAAGTAGCTTCTACAACATCATCAAATGGGAGTGAAGCATCAATAATTATATATCTATCTTTATATTGTTTTGCTAATTCTAAAAATGTATTACGAACTTTATGATGGAAGGTTATTTTTTCAAGATCAAGTCTATTAACTTCTCTATTTTTATTTGCTGAAATTCTTTCAAGTCCTTGTTCAGGAACGATATCAAAAAGTAATGTTAATTGAGGGAAAAATCCTTCAGTTGCAAACATATTAATACCAAGAACATTATCAATTCCTAATCCTCTTGCTCCACCTTGATATGCAAGAGAAGAGTCTAAAAATCGATCGCAGAAGACAATCTTTCCTTCTTTTAATGCTGGCCATATTTTTTCAACAAGATGTTGTCTTCTGCTTGCAGCATAAAGTAATGCTTCAGCAATTGGATCAAGAGAAGTATTTTTCTTGTCTAAGATAACGTTTCTAATTTGTTCAGCTATTTCTGTTCCACCAGGTTCGCGGGTAAGAATAATATTTTTTCCTTCTGCTATAAATCTTTCGGCAACAACCTTCATTACGGATGTTTTACCGCTTCCTTCTGGACCTTCAAATGTAATAAACATAAATTATTGCCTCCTATTTTATATTAATTCTGCCATTTAATGCTTTTTTAATAGTAAGTGAATCTTGGTAGTCGAGTTCTCCACCCATTGGCATACCAACTGCAAGACGTGATACTATTATATCTTTATTTTCTAATAAAGAAGCGATATATCTTGCAGTTGTTTCGCCTTCAATAGTAGGATTTGTTGCAAGAATTACTTCTTTGATATTTTCTTTTTCAATTCGATCTAATAAAGAAGCGATATTAATGTTTTCTGGTTTAATATTTTTAAGTAATGAGATATTTCCATTTAGTACGTGGTATGGATATTCTGCAAAGGAAGCTTCAATTGCAAGAGCATCGCGAGATGTTGTTGTAACTATTAATTTTGTTTTATCTCTTTCGTCAAGGGAAGAACAAATATCACATAATTCTTTTTCTGTAAGCATTCCACAATGTGGGCAAGGATGAATTTTTTCTTTTACATCAAGTAATGCTTTACTAAATTCTTGAACATCTTCACTATGCATATTTAAAACGGCATATGCGAGTCTTTCAGCAGTTTTTTTACCAACTCCTGGAAGTTTTGCAAAAGAATCGATTAGGTTTTCAAGTGATTCAAGTTTGTTCATACTATAATAATTTTCCTATTGTACTTTCTTTTGGTAATTTATTAACTTGTCTTAAGTTTAAAAATGTCGTTTGTAAAATATTTGCTCTTTCATAATCAATTGCAAATACTGTGACACTTTTTCCACACAATGTATTAATTACTGAAGTGATGTCTTTTGTATTATTCTTATTATTTATAAAATAACGGACTGTTTTAAATGAAGTTTGAAGAATTAACAGTTCATCACAAAGTGAAAAGAGTTTGCACATATTTAAAGCATCAATAACTTTAGCGTTTTCTTTATTACGAATGTTTGGTAAATCATTCCATTTATTAAATAGTTCGATTTTTGCATCTTTTGAGCTTTTTACAATTGCCTTTATTAATAGTTCATCACTATAATCTGTTAATAATTCTTCAGAAATTGTTTCTGCAAAAACCGTTTTTGGTAAGGCATCTATTTCTTTAACTCTTGGTGCAATTACAGGTTCATTAATAATTTTTTCTTCAACAACAGGAGCTGTAATTACAATTGGTTGAGGAATTGCAGCGTTTTCAGAAACTTTTATTGTTTCTACTGGTATTTTTATCTGTTTTTCTTCAGTTATTTTATTACATAAGTTTATTAAAATGATTTCATAATATGGCAAAATATTTGCTATATTTTTAAAATCGTTTGTACATTGAAGAAGCTTATTAATAATTTTTTCAATGTCGCTATTTGTATAAAATTCACTGAGTGAAATGATTTGTGATGGTAGCAAAGATTTTGCCATATCAGTAGAATGCGTAAGTTTATAAATTAAAAGATCTTTTAAATCATTAATTAGACTATCGTTTAAAAGTTTTATGTTAACTCCGGTTGAGCAAAAAGTATTATATGAAGTTAAAACAGAAGTAACATTCTTTTTTGCTATATCTTTAAGAAATATAGTTCTTTCATTTTTGGAAACTAATCCAAAAACTGAAATAACATCATCATAAGTAATGTTTTTATCGCAGTATGCTACTAATTGATCAAGTATTGAGAGAGCATCTCTCATTCCACCATCAGCTAAATCAATTATTTGATCAAGAGCTGCATCTTCACATGTGAAATCTTCCTTTGCGATAATATCTAATAGTCTGTCTTTAATTGCTTGGCTTTCGATTTTGGTAAAGTCATATCTTTGGCAACGAGAAAGAATAGTAGGAAGAACTTTATGAGGTTCGGTGGTTGCTAAAATAAAAACAACATCAGCAGGTGGTTCTTCAAGTGTTTTTAATAGAGCATTAAATGCACTATTTGAGAGCATGTGAACTTCATCTATGATGTAAACTTTATATTTTCCTTTAATAGGAGCGTATTTTACTTTTTCAATTATTTTTCTAATATCATCAACACTACTGTTACTTGCAGCATCTAATTCAAGAACATCTGGATGAGAGTTTGAATTTATTAATTTGCAATTTTCGCACTCATTACATATATATCCTAATCCTTCATCGCAGTTTAGGGCTTTAGCAAATAGTTTTGCCATTGAAGTTTTTCCGGTTCCTCTTGGTCCACAAAAAAGGTATGCATGCCCAATTTTGTTGTTTTTAATTGAGTTCTGCAGGGTTTTTACTATATGTGATTGTCCATAGATTTCTTCAAAAGTACTGGAACGATACTTTCTATAAAGTGCTTTATATGCCATATTTCTTTTTATATTATACAAGCAAAAGCCCAAATTATAAAGACAATATACTATAAATAATTTTATTTGGTATGATATAATAAATCGCGAGGTATATTTATGGATGATAAAATGAGGTCTAGATTAGAAACGATGAAATCTAGAAATATAGAAATAGAAGAAGTCCTTAGTAATAGCGAGATTATGTCTGATATGGATAGGTTTAGAAACTTATCTAAAGAAAAATCACACATGGAACCAATCGTTGCAAAATACGAAGAATATCTTAAAGCAGAAGTCGATAGAGCTGACTCTCTTTTCATGATTGAAAATGAATCCGATCATGAAATGGTTGAAATGGCTAAAGACATTCTTAGTGAGAAAAATGATTTTCTTGAAGCAACAGAAGAAGAACTTAAATTAATGTTAGTACCAAAGGATCCTAATGATGACAAAAATATTGTCGTTGAAATTAGAGGCGCAGTTGGTGGCGACGAAGGCAATATTTTTGCCGGTGATTTATTTAGAATGTATACACGTTACGCTGAAGAATGTGGTTGGAAGATTCAAATACTTGATCAAAGCCCATCTGAAGCCGGTGGATTTTCATTTTGTTCATTCATGGTTAAAGGCGATGGAGTATATTCTAAATTAAAATTTGAAAGTGGCGCTCATAGAGTTCAAAGAGTTCCAAAGACTGAAACAGCTGGTAGAATTCATACATCAACTGCAACTGTTCTTGTAATGCCTGAACAAGAAGAAATAGATATTAGTATAAATCCAGAAGATTTACATGTTGATACATATCGTTCTCAAGGAGCTGGTGGTCAAAACGTTAATAAAACAGAATCTGCTGTTAGAATTACGCACATTCCAACCGGACTTGTTGTCTCTTGCCAAACAGAAAAGTCTCAAATTCAAAATAGATCAATTTGTATGACAATGCTAAGAGCTAAAATGTTCGCTTTCTTTGAGCAACAACAACAAGAGAAAATCGGTTCTGAAAGAAAACTAAAAGTCGGTACTGGTGAAAGATCTGAAAAGATTCGTACATACAATTATCCTCAAAACAGAGTAACTGATCATCGAATTGGTTTTACTGTCCAAAAATTAGATAGAGTAATGGAAGGCGATCTTGAAGATATTATCGAAGCATTAATCAATTTTGATCTACAACAAAAAATGTTAGAAGATTCAAATGAAAGTAAATGATATATATAAGAAATATTGCGATATTTTTTCAAAAAACAATATAGACGAAATTGTTTTAAGGCTTATTTTAAAAAGTTATTTTAAGTATAAAGATATGACTGATCTTCTTTTATCAATGGATGATGAAGTGAAATTTACGCCAGTATTAAAACGAATAATTGATAAAGTTCTCGATGGAAAACCTGTTGAACAGGTTTTACACGAAGCCGATTTTTATAATTTTTCATTTTATATAAATAGACATGTTTTAATTCCACGTGTTGAAACAGAAGAATTAGTTTTTGAAACGCTTAAATTAATTGGAACTAAATTTTTGAATGAAAAAGATCCAATTGTTGTTGTAGATTTATGTTGTGGTTCTGGAAATATTGCGATAACAATCGATAAAATTTATACTAAACCTCATATAATTTATGCAATTGATAACAGTTATTTTGCATTAAATGTTGCTTTCAAAAACAAGAAAAAGTTAGGTTCTGCAGTGAAATTGATAGCTGGTGACTTCTTTTTGCCACTAATTAAGAAAAATATTAAAGCAAATGTAATTGTTTGTAATCCTCCTTATATTTCTAAAGTTAATGAAATAGCAAAAAGTGTAATTAGCAATGAACCTAAGTCGGCTTTGCTTGCTAATCCATCATATTTGTTTTATGAAAGATTGATTAATAACGTACGAAAAATAACTTTAGATAAGTTTATTATTGCTTGCGAAATTGGTTACGATTTAAAATCAATTATTGAAAACATTTTAATTAAAAGTGATATTATAAATAAGATAAAATATAAATTTATCAGTGATATTAATGGAGAGGATAGGATTCTTATTATAGAATCAATATTATGAAAATATTAAATTTTGAAGACAAAAAAGAAATTAAAGAGATGTTGCTTAAAAATGAAGTTATTGCTTTCCCAACAGAAACAGTTTTTGGACTTGGAGTTGTTTCAACTTCAGAAGAGGCTTTTAATAATCTAGTTAAAGTAAAAAATAGAAGTCCAGAAAAACCATTTACTTTAATGTGTTCAAACAAGAATCAAATTAAGGATTATGCAATAGTTTCGCCAATTGCTGAAAAGCTTATTAACAAATATATGCCAGGATCAATTACTTTGCTTTTACCAGCAAAAGAACATCTTGCTCACTATTTGACATTAAACTCAAAATTTATCGGTGTCCGCATTGCGGACATTGCTGGATTAACTAATTTAATCGAATATGTTGGTGTTCCTTTACTTGTACCAAGTGCAAATAAAGCTAATGAGAAACCAGCAACATCATTAAGTGAAGTAGAGAGTGTATTTGAAGATGAAATTGGATGTTGTATAGAAGGAACTTGTATAACAAATTTACCATCAACTATTATAGAGATAGACGAATATGATAATATATTACTAGTTAGAAAAGGTCCTATTTCTTTTGAAGAGATAATAAAGGAGGCTAAGAAATGATTATAGTATTAGGAAGTGATCATGGTGGATTTAAATATAAAAAGTATTTAATTGAGTACCTTGAAAGTCATGGTTTTAAAACAATTGATGTTGGTACATTTAATGAAGATGCCGCTGCTTGGAGCAAGTTTGGTATTGCTGCTGCTGAAAAAGTTGCAAATCATGAAGCTGATTTAGGCATTGTAATTTGTAAAAGTGGACAAGGTGTTGCAATGGCTGCTAATAAGGTTAAAGGTGCTTATTGTGGAATCGGTTATAATGATGATAATTCTCATCTTATAAAAGAACATGATGGTGCTAATATGATTGCTTTTGGTTCAGCTTATACAACCAAAGAAGAACTTATTAATCGTAGTATGATGTTTATTACCTCTCAGTTTGAAGGTGGAAGACATGAAGCACGTTTAAATATTTTAAAAGATTACGAAAATAAACACTAAAAATAAAAATTGAATAGCACTTAAATTATATGGGTAATAAATTTAAGTGCTTTTTTTGTGGAAACGAAGATCCACGATACATTGGAACATATAACGGCAAGGAGTATTGTCGCTATTGTATTTCTTTTCGAGGAGAAGAAGCTAGTGGACAATATGTTAAATACAATAGCGGAGATTATGAATTAAATTATGAATTATCTAAGGAACAAAAAGTAATTTCAGATCAATTACTTGTTAATTTTAAAGAAAAGAAAAATTCTTTAGTGCATGCAGTTTGTGGAGCAGGAAAAACAGAACTAGTTTTTGCTCTTATTTCATATTGTTTTAAACATAAACTAAAAGTAGGATTTGCTATTCCTCGAAAAGATGTTGTAATTGAACTTGAGTATAGATTTAAAGCAACTTTTCCAACAGCAAAGATTGTAAGTGTTTATGGAGGAAATACTTCATTATTAGAAGGCAATTTAATAATACTTACAACGCATCAATTGTATAGATATGATTCATATTTTGATCTTTTAATAATGGATGAAATTGATGCGTTTCCTTATGCTAATAATAACTTACTTCTAGAGATGTTTAAGAAAAGCGTGAAAGGAAATTTTGTTCTTCTTTCTGCTACTCCAAGTGAAGAATATATCGAAAATTTTAAGAAAAATAATGGGGAAGTTCTTGAATTATTAGTTCGTTTTCATCGACATCCATTGCCTGTTCCAGATGTTATTATTGCATTAGGAATTGTAAAATATGCACGTTTTGCAGTGTTATTGAGAAAATTTATAAAAGAAAACAAACCAGTTCTTGTATTTGTGCCAACAATAGAACAAGCGAAAGACCTATATTTTTATCTGAAATGGATTTTTAAAAAAGGAGAATGTGTTTATTCAAGCGCGACAAATAGAGCTCAAATAATATCGGATTTTAAGAATAAAAAATATCAATATTTGATTACAACTTCTGTTCTCGAACGCGGTGTTACAATTGAAAATCTCCAAGTAATTGTTTTTAATTCAGATCATGCAATATATAACGCCGCTACATTAATTCAGATAAGTGGAAGAGTTGGAAGAAAAATGAAATTTCCTGATGGAAAAGTTATCTTTATTGCAAAGAAAAATACAAAAGAAATGGACGAGGCAATTTTTAAAATAAGGAGCGCTAATAAATGTCTTTAAAAAATTGCAAAATTTGTTTTAAACCAATTAAAAACAAAAGTTTATCGAATTTATTATTTGACAATATTACAATTTGCTACGATTGCTATTTAAAGTTTCTGACTTGGTTTAAAACAATTAAATATAAGAATGTTTCTATTACATTTATTTATCAAAATAATGAATATATTAGAAACTTATTATATCAACTTTGTAAAAGTGGAGATGTCGAACTAGGATCGGTGTTTTTAACGTATTTTGAAACATATTTAAAATTAAGATTTTTACTATATGATATTAAGCTAATTAGTGAAGAAAAAGTTGAGGAAAATGAGTTAATATTTAATCCTATTGAATTAATCTATAAATGCTTGATAGAAAGAAAACTAGGAACTAAAATACCCAAAAATAGGATCCTTTATGTAGGGATCAAATTTGAAGGTTTTAACGAAATTGAAAAGCTTATTAATTGTAGTAAAAAGAAGGTATCGTTTTTATATTTACTTGATGCTACTAATTCAGTATGTAAAAGTACAAAAAATAGTGAAAAATAGGATAGATATTTGATATAATTAACTTATTATAAATATAATTATTTATTTATGGTAAAATATTTAAGCATGATTGGAGAATTTATATGGCAAATATAATTGATTTGATTTTTAGATTTGATAAGAGAATATTAAAAAAATATTGGGATGAGTCCCTTGATGTAATTGATTTTGAGGAAGAAATGGCTGGTTTAACTGATGATGAGTTAAAAGCTAAAACTCCTTATTTTAAAAAACGTTTAGCAGAAGGCGAAACACTTGAAGACATCAAGTATGAAGCTTTTGCTGTTGCTCGTGAAGCAGCAAGAAGAGTATTAGGACAATTTCCTTTCCAAGTTCAAATTATTGGTTCCTTAGTTTTACATAATGGCGACGTTGCTGAAATGAAAACTGGTGAAGGTAAAACTTTAACTGCTACAATGGCAGTTTATTTAAATGCTCTTGGTGGAAAAGGAGTCCACGTTGTAACAGTTAACGAATATTTAGCCGCTCGTGATGCTGAATGGATGGGACAAATTTATAAATTCTTAGGCTTAACAGTTGGATGTAACGTTAGAGATTTAACAACCTCTGGAAAACAAGCCGCACATAACTGTGATATTACATATACAACTAATAGTGAATTAGGATTTGATTATTTGCGTGATAACATGGCTCCAGATACTGGTTCCCGTGTTTTAAGAGGACTTAATTTTGCCGTCGTTGATGAAGCTGACTCTATTTTAATTGATGAATCACGTACTCCATTAATTATTAGTGGTGGAAATAAAGCTAGTGCATCTCAATATACAGTTGCTGATAGATTTGTTAAAACACTTAGAAAAGAAAAAGACTTTACAATTGATATTAAAACAAAAACTTGCAACTTAACTGATGCTGGTAATGATAAAGCAGAGAAGATGTTTGGTGTTCAAAATATCTATGATCCAGAATATTCTGATTTAGTCCATAGAATTCACCAAGCTTTAAAAGCAAACTACGTTATGGGTAGAGACGTCGAATATTTAGTTGATGCTGAAAACTCTATTCAATTAATCGATGGTTTTACTGGACGTATTTTAAAAGGTAGAGAATATAGTGATGGTTTACAACAAGCTATTCAAGCTAAAGAAAACGTCGAAATTAAACAAGAAACTGTTACATTAGCAACTATTACCTATCAAAACTTCTTTAGATTATTTACAAAAGTATCTGGTATGACTGGTACTGCTAAAACCGAAGAAGAAGAATTTAGAAAAATTTATAACATGAAGGTTGTTTGTATTCCTACAAATAAACCTGTCATTAGAGATGATGCTATAGATTTTGTTTTTTCTAATAAAAAAGCAAAACTTAATGCAATGATTGCAGATATTGCAGCTAGACACGAAAAAGGACAACCAATTCTTATTGGTACATCAAGTGTTGAATCTTCTGAAGAAGTTTCAGAACTTTTAGACAAAGCTGCTTTACCTCATGAAATATTAAATGCTAAAAATCACGCTAGAGAAGCTGAAATTATTTCTCATGCAGGTGAAAGAGGCGCAATTACTCTAGCTACTAACATGGCTGGTCGTGGCACTGATATTAAACTTACTGATGAAGTAAAAGAACTTGGTGGTTTATGTGTTATTGGTACTGAAAGAAATGAATCACGTCGTATTGATAACCAATTACGTGGTAGATCTGGTCGTCAAGGTGATCCAGGTTTTTCACGTTTCTATCTTTGCCTTGATGATGAATTAATGCTTAGATTTGGTGGCGACAATTTACACAAATACTTTGATTCAATGGGTGATGAAGCTATTGAAAATAAAATGATAATGAATGCCGTTACTGGTGCACAAAAGAAAGTTGAAGGACAAAACTTTGATACACGTAAAACATTACTTGATTATGATGATGTTTTATCTAAACAAAGAAAAATTATTTATGGAAAAAGAGATGAAATTCTTTATGCCAGTTCAATTGATGATTTAATTGAAGAAATGTTTAAAACTTGTGCTAAATCATTAGTCAAAAAATCTATTCCAACCGATTCTCAAGACCAATTAGTCAAATCAGAATTATTAGGAAAGATTTTAATGCCACGTTTTTTACCAGCAGATTCATTTAATGCTGAATCTTATGAAGGTTCAACTTTAGAAGATGCTGCAGACGATGTCGAAACAACTTTAAAAGAATATTATGGTATTAAAAATAAATTATGGCCAGCTGAAGCAAAAGATGATGTTGAAAGACAAATCATTTTAAAGTGTATTGATAGAAACTGGACTAATCACATTGATGCAATGACATCATTAAGAGAATCAATTTATTTAAGAAGCTATGCTCAAACAAATCCACTTCAAGATTATGTTAATGAAGGATATCAAATGTTTGCTGATATGCTTGATCTTGTTTCAATTGAAGTAGTACTTAACCTTGTTAATGTTATTGTTAGACCAAGAGAATCTGATGATGAATCTTCAATTACTATTAATGCAGAATCAAAAAATAAAGAAGATATTTCTATTGTTAATCCAAACCAAAAGCCGACAGTCACGGCTAAGGAGAACTAATAATGAGAGAAATTTTTGAACTCAAAAATAAACTTGAGGAATTAAACGAAATTATTAGACAACTCCATGACTCTCTTTGACTTGGACAACAAGAAAAAAAGAGTAATAGAATTAGAAAAATTAGCAGAATCTCCTGATTTTTGGAACGACAGAAATTCAGCCGTTGCTATAACTAGCGAACTTGATAGTCTAAAATATAAAGATAAGAACTATAATAGTTTAGTTTTAAGCTACCAAGAATTAGAAGATTTATCTAGCAGCCTTGATATTAATGATAAAGAAATGACTGAATTATGTGACGATGAACTAACTTCGTTAGAAGAAAAAGTCACAGAATTCAGAAAAGAAATTCTTTTTTCTGGAGAATATGATGAATTAAATGCAATTTTAGAAATTCATCCAGGTGCTGGTGGAACTGAATCTCATGATTGGGCTGATATACTTTATAGAATGTATACTCGTTTTGCTGAACGTCATAATTTTAGTGTTCAAGTATTAGATGAACAAAGAGGCGAAGAAGCAGGAATAAATAGTGTAACATTATTAATAAAAGGTAAGAATGTTTATGGTATGCTAAAGGGAGAAAAAGGTGTTCATCGTCTTGTTCGTATTTCTCCGTTTGATTCTGGAGGTAGAAGACACACTTCTTTTGCATCCGTTGGTATAACTCCACAATTTACAAATGACATCGATATTAAAATAAATGATACTGATATTAAAGTAGATTGTTTTAGAGCTGGCGGAGCAGGTGGACAAAATGTTAATAAAGTTTCTTCTGCTGTACGTATAACTCATTTACCAACAGGAATTGTTGTTTCTTGCCAAGTTGAAAGATCACAACTTTTTAATAAAGATATGTGTATGCAAATGCTTAAAGCACGTTTATATGAACGTGAGTTAAAAGCAAAAAACGATAAGTTAAAAAATATTATCGGTGAACAAAAGACAATTGAGTGGGGATCACAAATTAGATCTTACGTTTTTTGCCCATATACTTTAGTAAAAGACAATAGAACAGATTATGAAATGGTTGATGTTAATGAAGTTGTTGATGGAGATCTTGATGGGTTTATCTTTGCATATTTAGAGAAGGAGGCTAGAGATAATGAAAATATTTAATAAAGTTTACACAAGAAAAGAAATCAAAAAGTTTTCTGTAAAATTTGCAATTTTAATTATTTCAAGTTTTGTTCTTGCACTTGGAACTGGTGTTTTTCTTGTTCCAATGAATATTATTTCAGGTGGATTAAGTGGTATTGCTATTATTATTGATCAATATCTTCCAGGATATGCTGATATTTCAATTACAGTAATGACTTGGGTGCTATTTGCTATTGGTTTTTTTGTTTTAGGTAAAGAATTTACATTTAAAACATTAGTTACAACGATTTTTTATCCACTTTTTTTAATGCTTGTTTATCGAGTTGATGTTTTCCAAGAAATCAGTAAGCAACTTATTAACGTTCCTGGTGTTTCTGCTTATTTATTAGCAGGTATATTTGGTAGTGCTTTAGTTGGAATCGGTGTTGCTTTATCATTTTTGGCTGGTGGATCAACTGGTGGAGTGGATATTATCGTATTTATCTTCACAAAATATATAAAAATATTTAAAGAATCAACTGTCTCTTTTACAATTGATGCTTTAATTATTCTTATTGGTATTATCATTCTTTGGGATCCATCTCCAAATTCTTTATATTTCGCGAGATGTTTAGTTAATATATTAAGCGCATTTGTTTCTGCTTTAATGATTGAGATAATTTACATTTCTAAAAATAATAGTGTTAATGCAGAAATTATATCTGCTAAATGGGAAGAAATTAATGACTACATCCAAATTGATTTAGAAAGAGGATCATCGCTTATCGAAATTCAAGGTGGTTATGCTAACGAAAAACGTATAATGATTAAAGCTGTTTTTAATAAAGACGAATATATCAAAGTTAAAGATAAAATTGAAAAAGTAGATCCAAATGCCTTCGTTACATTCACTATTACCAAGTCGGTTTTTGGTAATGGTTTTACAAGAGTTAATCCTAATGATATTATAAAAAAGTGAGGTTCTGCAGTGAAAATTGAGAATATTAGCTTCAAATTAGTTTCAACATATAAGCCAACTGGAGATCAACCTAAAGCAATTAAAGAATTATTAGCAGGACTTAAAGCTAATAAGAAATTTCAAGTTCTTTTAGGAGCAACTGGTACCGGAAAGACTTTTACAATGGCTAATATTATTGCAAATATTAACAAACCTACTTTAATTTTAGTTCATAATAAAACTTTAGCTGGTCAATTATATAGCGAATTTAAAGAATTATTTCCTGAAAATAGAGTTGAATATTTTGTTTCAAACTTTGATTTTTATCAACCAGAAGCTTATATGCCAGCAAGCGATACCTATATTGGAAAAGAAGCTGTCATGAATGATGAAATTGAGATGCTTAGAACCTCAGCCATCAATAGTGTCCTTCATAGAAACGACACAATTATAGTGGCTTCGGTTGCTTCAATTTATGGATTGACCGATCCTGAAGAATATGCTCGTTTAGTTCTTGAAGTAAGAGTTGGAGAAAAGTTAGATAGACAGGCATTTTTTGCTAGTCTAATTGAAGCACAATATCAACGTGATCAAATGGAAATAGCTAGTGGAAAATTTAGAGTTAAAGGTGATTTAATTGAAGTAATGAGTGCTGATTCTGATCAATATTCTATAAGAATTGATACGTTTGATGATACTATTCAAAGTATTGATATTGTGAATTATTTAACTGGTGAAGTAAAAGAAACAGTTATGTCATATCCAATATTTCCAGCATATGATCATGCTAATACACATGCAAGAATTAAATTAGCATGCAGTAAAATACTAAAAGAACTAGAAGAAAGAATAACTTATTTTAAAACAAATAATAAACCACTTGAAGAAGAAAGAATAGAACTCCGTACTCGTCAAGATGTTGATTCTCTTAATGAATTTGGTATGTGTCCTGGAATAGAAAACTATTCAAGACATATAGATGGTCGAAAAGAAGGAGAACAGCCATTCTGTTTAATGGATTATTTTCCTAAAGACTATTTATTAATTGTAGATGAATCTCACGTTACACTTCCACAAATAAGAGGAATGTATAATGGTGATCGAGCAAGAAAAACAAATTTAGTTGACTATGGATTTCGTCTTCCAAGTGCATTAGATAATAGACCTTTAAAATTTGAAGAATTCGAAAACGAAATAAACAATATAATTTGTACTTCTGCTACGCCAGGAGACTACGAATTAGGTAAAACTAACGGTGAATTTGTTGAACAAATTATAAGACCAACAGGATTACTAGATCCTGTTATCATGGTTCGTCCATCATTAGGACAAATTGATGATTTGATCAACGAAATTAATAATAATGTCTCTCATGGTGAACGAACCATGATTATTACGCTTACAATAAAAATGTCAGAAGATTTAACTGCTTTTTTAAAAACTAAAGGTATTAAAGTTGCTTATCTACATAGTGAATGCAAAACTCTTGAAAGAACTCAAATTATTTATGAATTACGTAAAGGTAAATATGATGTTTTAGTTGGTATTAATTTACTACGTGAAGGACTTGATATTCCTGAAGTATCACTAATTGCTATAATAGATGCAGATAAAGAAGGATTTTTACGTTCATCAAGAAGCTTAATTCAAATAATTGGTAGAGCAGCAAGAAATGAAAGAGGACGTGTAATAATGTATGCTGATAATTACACTGATTCTATGAAAATAGCAATTGATGAAACAAATAGAAGAAGAGATATTCAAGAAAAGTTTAATGAGGAAACAGGACAAGTTCCAACAACCATTATTAAACCAATAAGAGAACCAATTCATAATACAAAACTAATTAATACTGATAGAATTTTAAAGAAAACTAGTAAGAAAGACATTAGTAGAGAAATTATTGAATTGCGTAAACAAATGAAAAAAGCTGCAGATGAATTTGATTTTGAAAAAGCTATTGAGTTAAGAGA
>JAVWAV010000010.1:0-7803 GCA_036649855.1 Bacilli bacterium
GTGCTTTTTAGTTTTGCAATTTGATCAGCAACCCATCTTGCTTCATCTTTAGTGGTAAACGATTTATTAGTAATTACGTCGCATCCTTCGCCATTATTCGTAACTAAATTCTTTTTAATTCGATTAGAGTTATGGGCAATAAGTTTATTAGCAACACCAAGTATTTTCTTTGTTGAACGATAGTTTACATCAAGAACAATTGTTTCAACATTAGGAAAATTAACATTAAGTTTCATAATAATGTCTTGATTAGCACCACGCCATGTATAGATAGTTTGATCAGGATCACCAACCACATAAAGATTAGTTTCTCCGGTCATAATTAACTTTAATAAACGAAATTGAATATCGTTTGTATCTTGAAATTCATCAATTAAGATATGTTTATTTTCTTCCGCAGTTGAACGTCTTACATCTGGAAACTCTTCAAGAATTTGAATAGTTTTAAGAAGTAAATCATCAAAATCTAAAGCATATAACTTTGCTTTACGAGCTTCATATAATTTATATATTTCTAAACATTTCTTTTCAAGAGGAAAATTAAATCCTTTAATTACAATATCTCCAGGATATATACCTGCACATTTTTTATCAGCAATATAATTAAGCGCATTGCTAATAATCTTATCACTTCTTTTATAACCTAACTCAACTCCAATATCTTTAATAATCTTTTCTTGATCATCTGAATCAAGAATAGAATAATTAGATGGATATCCAATTAAATTTATTTGTCTTCTTAAAAATCTTGCACAAAAACTGTGAAATGTAGATATATTAATTTGATTACTAGGAACATCAAGCAATTTGAGTGTTCTTTCTTTCATCTCTTTTGCAACTTTATTAGTAAAAGTAATGGCTAAAATATTCCATGGACGAACACCAAATTGCTCGACTAAATATGCAATTCGATATGTTAAAACACGGGTTTTACCTGATCCAGCTCCAGCAACAATTCTTACGTATTGGCTTTCAGTAGTAACAGCTTTATATTGATTCTCATTAAGCGTTTTTAAGTATTCAATCATATGATTAATTATACCATATCTGAACATACTTTTTTAATTGAATTAGTGAATAATTTTCCAAACTAATATATTATAATAAGTATATGAAATTTGTTTCAAATAAAACAAAACCAAACGAAAGTATTGCCTTTGCTGCAATCAATAGCGCTATTGTAATTGTTTTAGTAACTATATTTAGATTTGTGCCATTTGGTTTTGTTTTTTTCGCATTACTAATTCCATGCCTTGCGACATTTGTTTCATTATCTTTAAAAAGTAAATATTATTTATTATATTTTTTAGCTACAATTTTAATCAGTTTTGCTATCACATTTGATATGATGTGGGACACAATTTTCTATATAATTCCCGGAATGATATGTGGTTATTTTATTGGTTTATTTATCAAAAACAAAATTAATATTGTTTACTCAATTTTGTTTTCTACAATAATAAACCTAGTTCTGCAGTGTATTTCACTTATTTTGATTAATTTTGTTTTTGAAACAGACTTAATTACTTCCGGAATTAACTTATTTGGATTAGCAAATTATCGTTATACATTTCTTTTTATTCCAATATTTTTATTTGTTCTTTCTCTTATTGAAACTACTCTTTCATTTGGCTTTTCTGCCATCCAATTTAATAAGTTAAATGTAGAAGCAAATTGCGATTTAAGTATAAAATCACAATTTGCTTCTATATCTTTATTTTCAATTATCTTATCTATTATTTTTGCTGTTTCACACGTTTCTCTTCAACCTTTAGCATTTATTTTTGGTGCGTTTGCGTTATATTTTACTTTATTTAGTTTAATTGATATTAAACAATTTATTAAAAAGATATTGCCCGTCATAATAGGCTCAATAATAGTATCGTTAATTGTCTTTATTTTTACTTATAAATATATAAATCATCCACTTGAGATTAACATATTTTTAGTATCGTTACTAATTACTAATATATATACATTAATTTTGTCTAAACTAAATAAAATTTAATGTATAATATTTTATATATGGGATTTTTTAGAACATTAGGTCGTGGATGTTTATATTTTATTTGTTCACCATTAATTATTGTTGGATTTGTTTTATGGTGTGCATATAGTTTAGTTCTCTACTTTTGTATATTAATTTATTCTATTATTAAATTCTTTAAAGGAGAAAGATTAACAAACTTTACCGCAGAAGATAAACTAGCAGTTGATAAAATAGCTGGAGCAAAAGCAGAAGCAGAACGTTTAAAACAAGAATCTAATGCTTCAGTTAATAACACTAATACTAATACTACTAATACCTATTATATATATCAAGGAAATGGACCACTTCCATTTGGTGCTACACCAATTGGAAATCAACCAAGACCTGTTGAAATAAACACTAATGATCCTGATGCTATTGAATGCAATACTCCAAAACCACTTATAGAAGAACAAAAATCAATTGAACATAACCCAAATAGTTATAGTTTTAATGATGTAGGAGATGCTAAACATGAATAACGCTTTACTATCTCTTCTTCAATTTACTGAAAATGATAAGAAATTTATTATTGCTTTTTTACTAATATTTATTCTTGTTATTGCTATCTTTGCTTTTATTTGTTTACTTGTTGCAAAAGTCTCTAGATATCAAGCTCTTAAAGTTGATCAATTAATGCATGATGTTGTTTTAACTTCAACTATAACTGATGATAAACAATTTATCAGAGTAGGAATGAAAAAAAGTAATATTCAATTCTTTAAAGCAAGTCAAATACCAATACTATTAATGATTCTTGCAATCTTAATAACAGTAATTTATTCCGCAGTCATTAGAAACTGGAATATTATTGAGTTATTTACAGACTTTGGTACATATAACGAAGCAACTAAATCCTATGTTGGTGGAAGAGGATTCTCTACTATTATGTTTTTATGGGACTTTAATAATATTCCAACCGGAGTATTTTTCGGTCTTACTATTTGGAGTGATTGGGCTCCAATCTTATCTTCTCCTCACTTTGAAGTAACCGCACTTGCAAGTTATTTCATTATGCCTTTATTTTTTACCGGTGCTATCTGGTTCTTACTTAACTGCCAAGCTAGTCTAGCAAGAACATTTAGAATATATAAATTAGCTAAATCAATTTACATTAAAAAACTTGATAACGTTAGATTTGATTCCTTAACTAATCTTAAATTCCAAGATAACTGTATAAGTTACGACAATACCTCACCAACTCAAAATGTTGCCACCCCACCACAAAGTGGTAATCAACAACAAAAATAACCTGTGAAATTTCTGATTTCACAGGTTATTTTTTATATTATTTTAAATAAACCAAGTATCGCATAAGCGATTGCGCCAACTAGAATAATAGCAACGCCAAGTAAAACGATAAATATTCTGCCACGCACTATTGCGCGTTTTTCTTCTGGAGACAAATAGATATTACTTTTCTTTGCTTGCTTTTGAGTATATTTGCTAATAGATGGATCTTCGTAGGAATATTTTTTTGTTTCTTCTGCCATATTAATATTTTAACGATCCAAACGTTCTTTGGTAAGGTTGAACATCTCTAATATTGTTAACGCCTGTTACATACATTATTAATCTATCAAATCCGATACCAAATCCTGCATGTTTACATCCACCATATCTTCTTGTATCAAGATACCATTCAAGTTCTTCTTTGTTTCCAATCTTTTTCATCTTTGCTTCAAGAAGTTCTAATCTTTCTTCTCTTTGAGATCCACCTACTAATTCTCCTACTCCTGGAACAAGTAAATCACATGCTGCAACAGTAGTTTTATCATCATTTAGTCTCATATAAAATGCTTTCATTTCTTCTGGGAAATTAGTTACAAATACTGGTCCTTTAACAACTTGTTCAGTAATATATTTTTCATGTTCACTTTGGAAATCTAGTCCCCAATAAATATTACTATTATCAAAATTAACTCCTGCTTTAACAGCGTCTTGAAGAATAGTTACACATTCGCTATATTCAATCTTTTTAAAATTTGAATTAACTACGTTATGTAATCTTTCTAGCAATGTATGATCTACAAATTGATTAAAGAATTCCATCTCATCTTTGTTATTAACTAAAACGTAGTTAATTACAAATTTTAAACAGTCTTCAATTAATGCCATATTATCTTCTAAATCAGCAAATGCAATTTCAGGTTCAATCATCCAAAATTCAGCAGCATGTTTTGTTGTATTTGACTTTTCTGCTCTAAATGTTGGACCAAATGTATAAACATTGCGATAAGCTAAAGCAAATGGTTCAACGTGAAGTTGACCAGAAACTGTAAGTGATGCATTTTTGTTAAAAAATGCATCTGGATGTTTTAAATCTGTGATAACACTAAATGCTTCACCTGCTCCTTCAGCATCGTTTGCCGTAATAATAGGAGTGTGAATATATATAAATCCATGTTCATTAAAATATTTATGAATAGCAAAAGAAAGGGATGAACGAACACGATAAACAGCATTAAATGTATTTGTTCTTGGACGTAAATGAGCAATATCTCTTAAAAACTCAAAAGAATGACGTTTCTTTTGAAGAGAATATCCTTCTTCAACTCCTCCTAAGACTTTAATTTCATCAGCACTTATTTCAAATGGTTGCTTATTTTCTGGAGTAAAAACTATTATACCATCGATTGCAATTGCAGATCCAGTTGAAATATGGGAAATAAATTCCATATCTTTTGAAGCTTCGGTATAGATTATTTGAGCATTTTTAAAGAAAGATCCATCATTAAATTCGATAAATCCGATAGAACCATTATCTCTATTTGTTCTAACCCATCCTTCAAGATGAACCTCTTGTCCATTTTTAAAGGTACCATCCTTTGCTAAAACACTTTGATAAATGTCACTAATTACAATTTCTCTTTCTTGCATAACTTTTCTCCTGATATATTTATATATTATATTATATATTTAATCTTTCAATCAATACTTTAAGTAATCTTCAATTCTCCAATTTGGATCGACCCCAAGTGAGAGGGGTGCCGTAATATTTCTAGCAAAAAGATGTTCAGCTAACTTAGCAATCATTGCAGCGTTATCAGTTGTACACCAAATTGGAGGAAGAATTACTTCAATTCCACTATCTTTAAACTTTTCAACCATTCTTTCACGTAAATATGAGTTTGCACTAACTCCACCCGCAAGACAAACCATTTTAACTTTATATTCATTTGCAGCCATAAATGATTTTTCAACAATTACATCAACAGCAACATCTTGGAAAGATTTAGCAACATCTTCAATTAGAAATGAAGTATCAGACATCTTACAAGAATTAACAAAATTTATTACGCCAGTTTTAAGTCCGCTATAAGAAAAATTATATTTCTTTTCAACATGTGGTGTCTTAAAAGAATAAACATGTTTTCCCAGTTTAGCCATTTTATCAATTGCTACACCTCCTGGATAAGGAAGTCCTAAAACACGTGCTACTTTATCAAAACATTCTCCAATAGCATCATCTTCAGTTTCACCAATTATTTCAAACTCTAAATGATCTTTCATAATAGCTAATTCCGTATTTCCACCACTTACAACAACAGCCAGCATTGGAAAAGCAAATGTTGTGATATATTCGTTAGCATAAATATGTCCTGCTAAATGATGGCAAGGAATAATTGGCTTATTATAAATCATTGCCAAAGTTTTAATAGCTTGTAACCCAACATGAAGTGCGCCAATTAGTCCTGGCCCTCTAGTTACGGCAAAAGCATCAATATCTTCTAAACTTACATTTGCTTTGCTAAGTGCTTGATCTAATACTGCACCTATATTTTCAACATGTAATCTTGAAGCTATTTCTGGCATTACTCCACCATATTTTTGATGAACTTCAATTTGAGTTGAAACAACATTACATAATAAATTACCATCTTTTATAATAGCAATAGCTGTTTCATCACAGCTAGATTCTAGTGCTAAAATTATTGACATATTAAACTCCTTTAACCATATAGATGGCATTCTCACCATCATCATAAAACTGTATCTTTTTTGTAATAACTATAAATCCAAACTTTTGATATAAGTTAATTGCTTCAATATTTCCTTCACGAACTTCAAGAGTAATATTAGAACATTTTTCAGCTTTAGCTCTTTTTTCCATTAACTTTAAAAGTTCAAATCCAATCCCACGTTTGCGATACAGCGGATTTACCGCAATTCGACAAATTGTCGCACTATCAAACGTGATCCAAAAATCGATATAAGCGACAACTTTTTCATCATCCGTTGCCACCATAATAATTGAAAAATCATTTTCTTCTAGTTCATATAAAACATCTTGTTTTCTAAACGGATGTGAAAAAGATTCGTTTTCAAGCTTACTAATTTTACTTACATCATCATGTGTGGCAGTTCTAAAATTAATCATATTAGTCTTTTAAATAAACAGGCTTTGCAGCAAGAACATTTTCACATGGAGCAGATTCAAGTTTAATTTGAATCATGTTGTTAATAATGTCTCCTGTTGTTGACTTAATATCTAAATAACCTGTATCTCCACAAATAGCGTATTTTCCTTCATCAATATATTTTTTAACTTCATCATTTGTTAATATACAATCAGCTAAGATTGTTTTATCTTGATGATATATTCCTACGTAAGATCTTCCACTTCTAGCATTCATTAAACATAATGATAACTCATTATCTTTCTTTTCTACTTCAAGAGAAGAAAGTAAATATAATGGAATATTCCTAGAATAAGCATATATTTTAGCAATAGTTAAAGATATACGAACACCAGTATAACTACCTGGACCTCTAGTCGTAACTACTTCTTCTATTTCTTTAGGAGAAACATTATTACGTTTTAATATCTTATCTATTTCAAGAATCATATATTCTGATTGACGTTGCCAAGCTTCATAACTTGTCTCATCAATCTTTACATTATCTTTTACTAATCCCACAATAAGTTCTACATTAGAACTATCTAAATATAAACTATACATATAAGTTCTCCAATAATATAAATAACTGTTCATAAATGCTGTTAGAACTACTAATAGTAAATAAACGAGTGTTATCACCTTTATTTAATATCTCAATATTAAGCGTATTACTTGGAAGCAATTTATTAATATATTGAGGCCATTCAACAACGCAAGCTCCATCTCCATCAATAAACTCTTCAAGTCCAATATCACTCATCGCATTTTCTAATCGATAGGCATCAATATGGTATAAATTAAGCTTCATACCAAAATAACATTTAAGAATATTAAATGTTGGACTTATTACATTATCCTTAATTTGTAATCCTTGCGCAATTCCTTGTGTTAATGTTGTCTTTCCTGCACCAAGATCACCAGATAATAGTATTACACTTCCTTTTCTAAGGAAGGCGGAAATAGTAATGCCTAATTGAATAGTTTCATTTTTAGCATTAGTTTTTAATAAAATTTTGTACATAATTTGCCGTTAATAGTATAACATAATTGTTAGGAACAATATCAAAAAAATATGAAAAAAGTAGCTATCATCGGAGGCGGTCCAATTGGCCTTAAAACTTATATCGAATTATCAAAACTTAATCTAAAAGTTAACCTTTTTGAAGCAAATAAAATACTTGGTGGCCAACTAACTTCACTTTATCCTTTAAAACAAGTTAATGACCTAATTGACGTTCCTTCTTGCACGGCTCGTGAAGTCATTAACTCGTTAATCAAAAATATAAATCAAAACGATGTATTTTTAAACACCGAAATAACTAGCATTGACCAAATTAATGGTAAATTTAAACTCAATTTAAACGATGATTT
>JAVWAV010000010.1:7903-15280 GCA_036649855.1 Bacilli bacterium
AATAAAACAACGTTTGATGTTGAAAATCACTGCAGAACCTCAATAGATTGCATTTTTGCTGTTGGAGACAATGCTAATTATCAAGACAAAATAAAACGAATCCAACCTGGATTCGTTGAAGTAGATGAACTAGTAAAACTAATTAGAACCCTTCTCTAAAAAGTCATAATAATAATTAATAACTGCACTATCATCAAATGGAAACTTTCTTTTAAGCATCAAGTCTTTAATATAGGCCGATGTTTCTTTAATAATAAGATCAAGCTTTGGATCATAGTGCATTTTCTTCTTATGATTTGCGTATTCGTTAAGATCTAATACCTTAATTTCGTTATCGAAATTAAGTTTTAAATCAACATCATAATCAACGTACTTAATAGCGTCTCCATCAAGAATACTAGGAGAAGCAAGATTTACATAATAACCAATATTTGGACTTTTTAACATCGCAATAACATTAAACCATCTTTTTTTACTAAAGAATGTTATTGCTGGTTCTCTACTAGCCCATTTTCTATTGTTATTTTCTGTTACAATTGCACGTTGAGAAGCAACAATAAAATAATCCTCATTGTTATCAATAAGAAATGAGTTACGCCAAGTACGATGAATGCTTCCATCGTTCTTAAAACATTTGATTGTAACAGCAATGGGATTAGTCAACATTATTCTTTGCTCTCTTCTTTTTTAGTTCCGTTTTTTTCAATCTTTTCTATAATACTTATTCCTTGAAGAATATATTGTTTTGTATTTTCAAAGGCAGCAGCATTAAATGCAGTATCAACAGGAATATTCATTTCTTTGTCGCTTAAATCAATACCAACAAATGTATTTCCTTTACTAACACTTATAAATATATCTATAAGATTCTCATTAACTTTATATTTAGAAATTTCATTTAATACACTTTTTGTAATAAGTTTATTTGCTTTTTCATAGTTTGAGTAAATTACATATCCATCAGTTTCAGCAAGAATAGTAAGACCTTCAATATCGTTTGGTCTAATATAATATTTACTTGTTCCTTTAACACTTATCAATATTCTTCCAGGAAAATCTAAAGCATTTTCAAAATGTAATACTTTTCCTAAAAATACTGGTTCTAATCTTTTAGGTCCTTGAACTTCAGCTGAAGCATCAAATAACATAAAAGGAACACCATTATGTTTAACATGAGTTACATTTCTACTTCCAACAGCTTTAATACCATTAAATACTCTTGAAGATTTAAATAATTCAGGATCAATCTTTCCTTTAGGATCGTTTTCAAGATCACTAAATGATTCGTTTGAGAAAATCGTATTAATAATATGTTTATAATAAACTTGTACATAATCAATAGCTTTCTTATTTAAAAATCTTTTACTAAAGAAGTTATAACCTAATACAGCAGCAAGTAATAAAACAACAACTACTGTTCCTATAATGTTGAGATTGTTTTCTTTTGTACCTTTTCCAATAAGAAATATAAATACTAAAACAATCGAAACCAAAATGAGTGCAAGAATACCATAGTTAATATATTTCATTTTCTTAGCAAGACCAAGATAATGTAAACGTGCATCATCAACTACTTTAACGTATTCTGCAGCATTCTCATCAACAGTAGTTTCTTCACTATTTACTGCAAATCCTTCTTCATCTACTCTTTGCATATTTTTTATATCATTAGCATCACTATTTTCAGCAGTAATAACTGGCTCTTCAACTTTAGCTTCATCATCTAAAATATTTTTTTCAAATTCCGTTTTTGCATTTTCTAAATCGTTATTTTCGACAATGTCTTCTTTTCTTTTTAACATAGGTTTTCCTCCACTTAATGCATGTTTATTTTACCACATTTTAATAAGCAATTTAAAAATAATATTTATTGTTATCTTAATCGTCTTTTTAAATCAACAATCTTTAGAAGTAAAATAAAAAGCACATTGGCTAAAGATGCATCTTTTCCAATGTGCTTATCGTATAAATTACTAAATATTATTTTGTTTCTGCGATTTCTTCAACAACAACTTTTTCAGCTAAATCACGCTTCATATCAGTAGTTGGGAATAATCTATTTAAAAAGAATAAAGGTTTTATATAGAATAAAACAGCGACAACTGCAGTTAATGCTCCAGTTGGCCAAACATAAATTGCGTTATATGCAAAAGCAGCAGTCCAAGTATAGTCATAGAATATTACACTATCAAATGAAGCGCCAAAGAATCTAATACCAGTAGCAACCATTACTAAGAATAGGATTAATGCTCCTCCAATAATAGTTGGTTTTCCTTTAGATATAACATATTTTCTAACAAATGAAATAATAACAACTGAACCAAATGCAATTAAATATTCAAATGGAAAGGTATGTAATCCATATCCATCAAGAATACATGATATTAATCCATAACATAATCCTGTTGCAAAGAATGTTTTAGATGGTGAATAACGTAATGCAATTATAACAAGTGGTACTATTTGTAAGTTAATTGATCCACCCGTTGCTCCAAGTGGAACTTTTATATAATTTAATACGACGGCAATTGCAATTAGCATTGCAGTTTCTGCAATGTCAGAAATTGAGAATTTATCATTTTGATAATCAGAGATAAACAATGCAATACCTGATAAGAAATAAAGAGCGCTTGCAATTGCTGCAAAATCTTGTAGCTTAACATACTCAAATCGTGGTCCATCAATTCCTTGAATTAAAACTGATGGTAAAATAATAATTAAAATAGCTGATGCAAGTAAGAATAAAGCCGACATGCCTTTAATTGGTTTAAAGAAATGTGACATTGGAATACTTACTAATCCTAATAAAGGAAGTAAGAAGATAAAAAATGCAATAACATTAAATCCTAATAAACTGCTAGTTCCAAAGAATACCTCTATTCCTGTAACTATCACCTTCGTCCCTTCAAAATCTTTAATCTTAGCAAAAGCAAATAGAGATAGAATTATTCCTATTACCCCTGCTACTAATGCGACTACGTCTAGAATAATGGTCCTGTTTTCACTTATTACAGCAACCATTTTCTCTGTAAAAGTTTTTTCCTTGATAACTTTTTGTTCCATATTTCTCCTTCCGCTAGTATTACCTAGATCAAGTACGGTTTGATTGACTACAATCATCTCAGCCGAATATACTTCAGCACCCGGATATATCTTACACTTATTACTTCGTCCAATCAATCTCTTCTACATTAAACTTTTTAAGATATTCATTACATCTTATAAATATTTTAGAATCAAACCATCCACCCCTATTTGCACTTAATGGAGAAGGATGGTTTGCTTCTAAAATAATATGCAATTTATTGCTAATATATGGTTTTACTTTTTTAGCTTCTCCACCCCACAACATATACACAATTGGTTTATCGATATTTTCAATATAACTGATAACATCTTTAAAAAATTCATCATATAATTTGTTTTTATGACTAAGTGGTTTTCCTTCTTCTACACTTAAATATTTATTTAGAAGTAAAACTCCTTGTTTAGCAAGATAAGTTAAGTCTCCATCATTTTTAGTCTTTACGTTATATTCGTTTTCAATTTCTTTATAGATATTTTTTAAGCTAGGAGGTAATTTTATTCCTTCATTTACGGAAAAAGCCAATCCATTTGCTTGATTTATTTCATGATACGGATCTTGACCAATGATAATAACTTTTAAGTTTTCTTCTTTGCATAATAAAAAGCTTTTAAAGAGATCTTTAGAAGGTGGAAAAATGGTTTTTTCCGCATATTCCTTTTCAAGAAAACTTAAAAGTTCTTTAAAATATGATTTATTATTAATTTCACTTAAAAGACCTTTCCACAAAAAATAGTTAGGTTCTGCAGTGTAATTGTTCATTTTTTTAATTGTAAGAGATATAAAACTTCATAAAGTGTCTTAATTGCAAGATATGAAGTAATATCATTTGTATCTAATTTAGGAGAGACTTCAACAATATCAAATGTTCCTATATTTAAGTTTTTAAATAGACCAAGAATGATATCTAAGACTTCAAAATTAGTTAAGCCAAATGGTTCAGGAGTCCCTGTTCCAGGTGCAAATGAAGGATCATTTGCATCGATATCATATGATAAATAGACAATATATTTTGGATTGCTGTATTTACCTTTTAGATATTGAACAAGTCTATCAGGACCAAGCGTTTTAACATCTGTTGTTTTAAAAACATCAATTTCAGGATGATTTTGAAATAATAAAGCTTCTTGTTCTTCAACTCCTCTTATGCCGATAAGAGTAACGTTTTCATCTTTATACCCATAATCAAGTGATCTTTTATTTGGACAGGCATGAGAAAATTTATTGTCTTCATAAACATCACAAATATCAGGATGAGCATCGATATGAATAATTACAGGTTCTTTTCCAATTGATAAAGCATAATCATAAAAAGCTTGTTCAAGAGGAATAGAAATTGAATGGTCTCCACCAAGAACGATATTAAACTTTTTATTGTTATATAGATTATTTGCTTTTTCTTTAATTTTTGAAAAATCTTCATCTAAAATGTTTCCGTTATCAAAAAGTTTTATCTTATTAATAATGTAGCCTTCCATTGAAAGTGGTGGAATCATTACACTTAATTCTCTTATATGATCAGGTGCAAGAGAAGCGCCTTTTCCAATTGATGCATTTTTATCAAATGGAATACCAGTAATAGTAACGTCTGCTGCTGATAAATCTGTAGTTAATAAACCTCTAAAATGTGTTTCGTTCATATTTATTTAACCCTCTTTCTAGCTAAAATTGAACCAAATAAGTAAAATATTCCGGTTGTAAGATCAAGAATAGCAAATAATAACCAAGTAGAATCTCCTGGCATATTAGCACCATAAAAGTAAAAATTAAAACCACTAAAAGCAATTATTATACAACCATATATTATTAGAAATCTACCTGAGTTATTTTTAAAAACTGTATATAAAGCGATTGCTCCTGCAAAAAACATAAATATAATAGCAAGACAATTAACTACGCACGGAAACAAATCAAATGTTTCTCTAATATAAAAAGATCCTAGAAACATTGATTCAACTGTAAGTATAATTCCGAGAACGATTCCAGCGATAAAAATAATCATTCTTCCAAATGTATGTAGCATTTTATTCTCCCCATCTATGTGGTAATAATTCATCAAGAGTATATACTCTATCACTTAATTTTATTAAAGCATTTATATTATCATGGTCTATTTGAACCATAAATTCTCTGCATCTTCCACATGGTGGAACGATATCATGTTTTTCACTTACTGCAACAAGACGAACAATTCTTGTTTCTCCTGCAGTAATCATTGATCCAATTGCGTTAGCTTCAGCGCAAAATCCCATTGAACATGCTGTATCAATGTTTACTCCAGTAAAAATATGGCCGTCTATTGTTTCCAATGCACAGCCAACTTGTCCTACTATTGTATTTTTAGATAATTCTCTAGTGTTTAATATGCTTTTAGCAATATCATATAATTCTTCAAAGGTCATAACTTTCCCCGTGCGTTATTCTAACATATTTATATATTATATTCAAATATTACTATATAAATGCATGTCAATAGACGAAAAACCGCCCCAATATAATTTCAACCAATATAAAACTAGAATTTTGTAACATCCAAATAGGAAAAAGTTATATCGGATTCAACCTCTGTTCCGATTTTACTTTTGTTAATTATTGTTTTAATTTCTTCATAATTAGAATAGTTGCTATAAAGTATATCAACTATTTTAATGCAGTCTTTTCCTTTATAGTTAATTATAGGTAATGAATGACAATTAAAATCAAAATAGAAACCATTTTCTCCACAAGTTAAAAAAGAATTATCTAGTTTTAAGTGTGAGTCTTGGCCAGGAGCATCTACATAAGAAAATTTACCAATCACATTTTTTTCATATGTATTTAAGTCCTTTTGAACAATGCCATTTGTAGTTACAGCATAAGTTGAGTTGCCTATTATTTTTTTAGTTATTGTTTTATCATTTTTAGTTACTATTACATCTCTTGTCGTGCATATTTTACCTAAAGTATAATCTCCTGATTGACATGGTAACGTTTCTATCGTTTTTGCATTTACATACTTGATAGTATTTTTCTTTTCTAATATATCTAAAGAATTTGATGCACTTTCAGCTAATTTTTCGTAAAAAACTAGTCTATCACCAGAACTGCTCTCGTTTAATTTTGAAAGCATTTTTTCTACATAAGATGTTTTAAAATACACTCCAAGTAAATCTTTGTCGTATGTTTTAAATTCTAAGATAACTTGATCTTTAGATTTTTCAAAATAATAATTCTTGCCATCTTTTTCATTCCACCAATTTGTTTCAAATATTCTTTTATATTTAAATTCACTGTTTAATGTAGCAGTTAAATTTGAATCAATAAGATCACTTCCGTTTCCACAAGAAAATAGCAAAGTACTTAATAAACAAACAGCGGATAAATATTTTATTTTCATGATTAATTCCTTTATGCCTTTACTAGATAAAATTTTACTCTTAATAAATAAAAAAAGATAAATAAGTAAGCAACAGACTATTTAATTGCTACTTATATATCTTTTAATTTTACAACAAATAAACTAAAAAACAACTTTTAATACCTTTTAAAATTGTTATCGATTAATATTAGATAACAGCTTTCTACTTTAACAAATCTTATTAATTAGGAACAATAATTTCATCATAACAGTAGTTAGAAAATTTAAAATCATAGTCACGAGTATTCATAACTTTTAATTTTTCTTTTACATATGTTTTTTCAATATCTGTTCTTTTAATCTTAATATTAACTTCGTCTTTACCATAATCTTGATATTCGTAATAATAAGATATAAAACTTTCGGTAGTAACTATTTCATGTGCTTCATTTTCTGGTTTACTAAATCTTGCACAAAACGATAATGTTCTTTCAGATCCTGCACTAGAAACTTCATATGCAGAATTAATATTAAAGTTCTTAATTACATTCATAAAGTATTCATTAGTTGCATCATATGTCGTCATTTCTTTTTCAATTACACTAGGTATATTAATAGGAAATATTGATGCAAACATATTTAATTTAAACGAAGCAAAGAAACGATAATCATCCGGTGTTGTTACACCTTGTAGAGGCTTACCATCAGCATCAAACATTTTCATTAATACTTTATTTCCTTCTCCATAATAATAAATAGTACTACCGTCATCTAATTCTTTTTTAGCTTTTTGATTTTCAAAAGACCATGTAGAATCATCAGTTTTAACAGTAAAGATATTCATTTTATTTTCCATAATATGATTATAGATAAAATCAAATCTTTCTTTTGCTATATCACTTACGCTGCTACATGAAGCAAGCAATAACATTGGAATAAATGCTAGACTAAAACA
>JAVWAV010000010.1:15380-24313 GCA_036649855.1 Bacilli bacterium
ATATCTTCAACAGCACTAATGGCACTTTCAATTGTTTTTTCTAGTGCTTCATGACCATATTTATCTACTTCGGATTTATCTCTTACTTCGTGAGTTAAGCAGCATGGTCCACCAATACAGCCACCATTACAAGCCATTCCTTCAATAAAGTTACCATCTAGTTTTCCAGCTTTAAACTTATTAAGAGCTAGTTTACATTCATCAATTCCACTGCAAACTACAGGTTTAACTTCAAAGTCTGATCCTTGTTCTTTAAGTGCTTCAACAACTGAATCACTTAATCCACCAGTTCTTGCAAATATTCGCCCAAAATAAGAAGCATTATCAAGTAAATCTAGCTTTAAAGAACTAATATCTAAGTCTTTAGCATCAAAAAGAGCTTGGACTTCTTCAAAAGTAAGGGTAGCATCAACATATTCTCCTACTTTCTCATCTTTTATTTCTTGTTTCTTTGCCGTACATGGTCCAATAAATACTACTTTACTAGTAGGATCAACTGATTTTACATAGCGAGATATCTCAGCCATTGGAGAAAGATTACTAGATATATTATCTACTAAACTAGGATACATCTTTTTAATATAGGAAACAAAAGCAGGACAGCAAGAAGAAGTTAATATTCCTTTTTCTTCTAATTCTTTAGCTTCTTTATACGCAACCATATCTGCTCCAAGTGCAGCTTCTACTACAGTATGAAATCCAAGTAATTTCAATCCTGAAATTACTTGCCCTAATTTAGCATAATAAAACTGTGATGAAATAGAAGGAGCAACAATTGCATAAACTTTATATTTAGTATTGTTTTCACTTTCTTTAAAGTATTTTATTACTTCAGTAATATATGATTCATCATTAATTGCACCAAATGGACACATATATACACATTTACCACATTGAACACATTTATCATCATTAATAACTGCTGCTCCATTTATATCTGGAGATATAGCCTTTACAGGACAAGCTGCTTCACACGGTCTTACTCTATTAGTAATAGCGTTATATGGGCAATTCTTTGCACATAATCCACAATTTACACATTTAGTTTTGTCAATATGAGCGTGACGCGTTACTTCATCAAAATAGATTGCTTTTTTAAAACAAACTGTTTCACATCTATGTGCGATGCATCCACGACATGCGTCACCGACAAAATATCCTCCTAAAGGACAATCTTCGCAAGCAATCGAAATAACATGAATTACATTTTCACTTTCTTTTGGTTTTTTTACGGCTAAAGCAACTCGATCCGCAGCAATTGCTCTTTCTTTATAAATACAACATCTCATTGTTGGTTTTGGACCTGGAACAATGATTTTTGGTATTTCATTCATTTTTTCTACTAACTTATCTTCATAAGCAAGTTTTGCTACTTCTTTTAAGACTCTATATTTAAGTTCTTGCACTTTGGTATCAAATTTATACATAATTTACCTTCCTTTTTAAAAATAATTAATAGTAACTCGTTTACCAATTTCTCTAAGTTTAGATGCTAACTCTTCTATAATACGCATCTTTATATTAAATGAAATAGGAAGATTAGGATTTTGATGAGCAGGATTTATTGCTGTTCCTACAAAGAAAGAAATATCTGTTGCTTCTTCAAGTAAACATCTTGTAATAAGACTTGCTCCATCATTATCATAAAGCCAATCATAAAACTTCTCATTATTATATAAGAATGAAGAAGCATATTCGACTACTTTTGATAAAGTAATAACTCCTTCCGTAACTAAATCACAACCTTCAATTTTAGCCATCGGTGGAATATCATTTTTAACATACATATCTAGTTCTGCCGAAATAGGTTTATGGAGATATCTTGAGATAATATTGCAGGTTGTGCCGCCGGAAACGATGTGTTTTCCTGGTGAAGTAAAGAATGCTTCACACATTTTAGCATCATCTTCTGCGTTTCGTGGTGGACCAAATACAAGATTTACATCATTTTTCTTACGAGCTTTAATAACTAAAACCGTTGTATCATCTCCTGGTTTTTCTTCGTATAATTGGTTACATTTATCACTTAATATTGTGCATAAAGTTTTTGCAGAATAAGAGTGATCGTACATATTTTGCATAAACTCTGCGATTTCATTACGTTCCCGACCAAAATTTAGTTCTGCACCAATTCCAGCATGTACCGCACCATCGCTAAAGAAAATAAGAGTGTCATTTTCTTCAACATTAATAGTAGATTTTGTAATTAATTTTCCTTCAATTGTTAATGTTTCACAAACTGGTTCAAATAAAACTCCATTACGTAACATTACAAAGTGAGGATTATCATATTCATATATTTCAATAACATTATTTTTAATAACTTTAGCAATTGAGAAGGTTGAATAAGCTACTCCTCTAAGTTTACATACTGGAAGAGTAGAAGCAATTGTTGCAACACAATCTTCAATATATGCTCCATTTGCCATCATAGTTGAAATGATTTTAGAAGTTAAAATTGAAAGAATATTAGCTTTAACTCCAGATCCTAATCCATCTGCTAAAACAACAGCAAAAGTACCATGTTTAAAATCTGATACTCTTTCAACATGATCTCCACAAAGTTCTTCACCATAATGATTTATTGATTTATAACCAACATCATATGTAATATTATTTGCCATTTTCAAGTGAGTCCTTTAAATTAATTAAAGCAACTTTCGTCTCAGCAGTAGATTCTCCTAATAAAGAAGCAATTTCTTGAACTGCTGTCATTTGTTTTTGTACAACATTATTAGTAATCTCAATTGTTCTTTGAATCATTAAATCTTTTTCAGTTTTTTCATTAGTTTCTTCAGTAATATCTCTTACTAACAAGATAATAATATGATGATCTTCATCATAACTTACACTCATTTCAACATATTTATTTTGTCTATCTAAATGCATCTTTCTTGCTTTTATTTGTCTTTTTTCGTTTAAAACAGTTGCAAATAAACCAGGATTTATAAATTCACTTATATCTTTACCAACTAAACGTTGTTGTGAACTTACACAAAAAATATCACACATGGCTTTATTTGCTAACTCAATATGAAGTTTTTCATTTAATACTAAAATTCCATTTGGAGTAATCTTAATAATGTTATCAGAGAAAGATTGAGCTTTTTCTTGTAAAAATGGTAAACACATTTCGATCATAGCTTTACCTTGAAATATAGCTACAGCTTTATCTCTACATGTTGGATATCCACAAGATCCACAATTTAATTCTTTCTCTTTTGTAATTTTACCCATTCTTTGTAAAATATCTTCAATATCTTTTTCACTAGGAATAGATTTATGTGTTCCTAGATATTTAAATTCTTTTTTCGTCTCAACTATATCTTTATCTATCAAATAGTCTGCAGAACCTGCATATTTTGATATTCTAATAAAATCTTTAATTGGAGCTTGATGTTCCTTAATAATCGATGGTCCATTAATACAGCTTCCGGCACAAGATGACATTTCAATGAAAACATTATGAAGTAGATTATGTGTAATGTCATCTAGTGCCTTCATGCAGTTTTCCATTCCATCAATTGCCATATATGTAAATTCGCTATTATTGCAAGCCATTGTTTTAAGAATTCCACCAGTCGTTGGAAATAATCTTGTTTTTGATCTTTCTAATTTATCTTCAGGAATCTCTGCTAACTTAATATTATCTTCTTTAAACCATGAATCAAGTTCTTCAAAAGTTAGAACTACATCTATGTTAGTTTTAACTTTTTCAATCTCATCTTTTTTAGAAATACATGGTCCAATAAAAACAATAAAAGCACCAGGATTTTCTTTTGCAATTAAATCTCCTGATACTTGCATTGGAGATTTTACTTCTGCTAAATATTTCACTAATTCTGGATAATATTTTTCAATAAGAAGGATAACACTATGGCAGCACGTTGAAATCAAAATATCATGCTCATTAGAATTAACTAATTCATCATATTTATCTTTAACAACTTTAGCTCCAACTGATGTTTCAACAACATCAGCAAAACCTAAGCTTTTTAATGTAGAAGTAATTGAGGTAAGATTACTATTTTCGTAGTTTGCTACAAATGATGGAGCTAAAGTTGCGATAACTTTTTTACCCTCAGCAATAGCATCACGAACTAATCCGACATCATTTCTAATAGCTTTGGCATCTTGTGGACAAATTGCAAAACACATACCACAAAGAATACATTCATCCTTAATAATATGAGCTTGATTTTCCTCAAATCTAATAGATTTAACAGGACAGTGTCTAATACACTTATAACAATTCTTACAATTTGACTTTTTTAGTCCTAAAATGTTTTCCATAAATACCTTCCTATTATGCAAAAATAATGAAGTTTTGCAGCGTTATTGATTTATTTGTGACAAAATTTTTTCATTATAGAACTGTTCAAAGTTCTCTTTTTTGATTCCAGTAATAACCTCGTCGTTAACTTTAACATTAACTCCTTCGGAGGTACATTTGCCTAAGCAAAATGTACCTCTTAAAGTTACTTTTTCAGTTAAATTGTCTTTTTCTAAATGTTCTTTTAATAAATCGATAATTTCATGGCTTCCCTTTAAGTGGCAAGATGAACCAACACAAATGTATATTTCCATAATTTCTCCTTTTTGTTTATTTGTTACCGTGATATGCGTCTTTCATAATCTTGATCATATCTTCAACCATTGGAACACGTGGGTTAGCAGGTGTGCATTGATCTTCATAAGCAAGATAAGCGACTTGTTCAATATTTTTCATATAATCTGCTTCATCTGGATAATATGCATCAAAGTGCATTGTTAATCCAACTTCTTCTCCAAGTTTAGTAACAGCATCTGCTAAAGCAATTGGAGCATCAGCAAGAGACTTATAAGGAATACCAACAACACGGCAGATTTCAGCAAATTTTTCAGATGCTTCATAATGATTATATTTTGGCCAGACACTTACCTTTCCAGGTATGATTTGTCCATTATATCTAATTACGTAAGGTAATAAAATAGCGTTTAATAAGCCATGAGGTAAGTGTAATTGAGCACCTAACTTATGTGCCATAGCATGGCACATTCCTAAGAAAGCGTTAGCAAATGCCATTCCTGCAATAGTTGCAGCATTGTGCATTTTTTCTCTTGCTTCTGGATCATTAGCTCCGTTTTTATAAGAACGACCAAGGAATTTAAAGACTAATTTAATTGATTCAAGTGCAAGTCCATCAGTAAAGTCACTTGCAAGAACGGAAGTATAAGCTTCGATTGCGTGAGTAAGAACATCCATTCCAGTATCAGCTGTTACTTTTGCAGGAAGATTAGTTGTAAATTCTGGATCAACAATAGCAACGGTTGGAGTAAGACTATAATCAGTTAAAGGATATTTTTTGCAATTTGCTTTATCGGAGATAACAGCAAATGGCGTAACTTCACTTCCAGTACCAGAGGTAGTTGGAATACAAATTAATTTAGATTTTCTTCCTAATTCTGGATATTTAAATGCTCTTTTACGAATATCCATGAATTTTTGTTTTAAGTCATCAAAGTTAACTTCTGGATGTTCGTAGAATAACCACATTCCTTTAGCAGCATCCATAGCGGATCCTCCACCTAAAGCAATAATAGTATCTGGTCTAAATGATTCCATTAATTGAACGCCACGTCTAACTGTTGATATATCAGGATCTGGTTCAACATCACAGAACAACTGTATTTTTACAGCATTTCTTCTTAAGTTTAATTGATCTGTAATCTTATTAACGAATCCAAGATCAACCATCATTCTATCTGTTACGATAAATACTTTTTCAACATCTCTACATGTTCTTAAATATTCAATTGAATTTCTTTCAAAGTAAATTTTTGATGGAACCTTAAACCATTGCATTGTATTTCTCCTTTTACCAATTCTTTTAATGTTCATTAAATTATATACGCTTACGTTTCCTGATACTGAGTTATGACCATATGATCCACATCCAAGTGTCATTGAAGGAGCAAATGAGTTATAAATATTTCCAATACCACCAAATGTTGTTGGTGAATTCCAAATAATTCTACAAGCTTTTACTCTTAAACCATATTCTTCAGCAAGTTCTTTTGAGGCAGTATGGATTGCTCCACTATGTCCAAGTCCATTAAGTTCAACCATTTGTTCAGAATATTTCATTCCTTCTTCAGTTGAATTGGATTTAATGATTGCTAAAACTGGTGATAATTTTTCTCTTGTTAATGGTTCATTAAATCCAATTTCTTTAACTTCAGCAGCTAAAATAATTGTATTTTCTGGAACTTCAAATCCGGCTTGTTCAGCAATCCATGATGCTTTTTTACCAACAACATTAGCATTAACTGTTCCAGCGTGAACTCCTGCTTCAAATGCAACATAACCAAACATAAATTTCTCTAATTTAGCTTTTTCTTCAGCGTTAACAAAATAAACTCCATAAAGTTTAAATTGAGAAATACACTCTTTATATATTTCCTTATCGATAACTGCTGCTTGTTCTGAGGCACAAACCATTCCGTTATCAAATGCTTTTGACATAACAATATCGTTACATGCTTGTTTAACATCAGCTGATTTTTCAATATAAGTAGGAACGTTTCCGGCTCCAACGCCAAGTGCAGGTTTTCCACAACTATAAGCTGCTTTAACCATGGCGTTGCCGCCGGTAGCAAGAATTGTTGCAACTCCTGGATGATTCATTAATAAAGATGTTGCTTCCATTGATGGTTTTTCAACCCATTGAATACAATTCTTTGGTGCTCCTGCTGCAATAGCAGCATCAAGCATTACTTGAGCAGCCATTTTAGAACATTGTTGAGCATTAGGATGGAAAGCAAAAATAATAGGATTTCTAGTTTTAATACAAATTAATGCTTTAAAAATAACAGTTGAAGTAGGATTTGTAACTGGAGTAATTCCACATACAACACCGACTGGATCTGCGATCTCGACTATTCCAGTTACAGGATTATCATCGATAATCCCAACTGTTTTGATATGTCTCATGTAATTAACAACGTATTCACAAGCAAATAAGTTTTTAGTTGCTTTATCTTCAAATACGCCACGTCCTGTTTCATCGACTGCAGCTTTAGCAAGAACTCCATGTTTATCTAATGCAGCAACGCTACATTTTGCAACGATGAAGTCAATTTGTTCTTGATTAAGTTCGCTATATTCTTCAAGAGCGTTTAATCCATTTTCAACAAGTGTGTTAATAGTTTTTACTGTCTCTTCGTTTGGTGTTTGAACTGATTCATTCTTTTTTTCGGACATATTTAATGTTCTCCTTTTTATTTCAGATTATTAAGATAAAGTTGATGTGATAATACTGCAAGTGAACTTGCCATATTAACATTAGCGACAATAATACTAGGATCAAGATTAAGATTAATTGGAGCAAAATTCCATATTGCTTTTATTCCAGCTTGTACTAGTTTTTCCGCTACGCTTTGTGCAGCGTGGCTTGGAACTGTAATAATTCCGATTTCCGCATGTTTATCTTTGATAATATTGTCTAATAAACTCATTGAGTAGACATTAATACCACAGACATCTATTTCTCGACATCGCGGATCAGAATCGAAAGCTGCAATAATGTTTAATCCATATTCACTAAACCCATCATAATTTAGAAGTGCTTTTCCAAGATGTCCTGTTCCTATTAATACAGCATTAATTTGACAGCCTGCTCCTAGAAATTTTTCTAGATCTTTAACTAATAAAACCACACTTCTACCTTTTCTTGGCATTCCTTTCTCAGAAGAAATAGCCGCAATATCTTTTTTAACCACTTCGGCATTAATATTCAATCCAGTAGCAATACTTTGGGTTGATACTAATGTAAGATCATCATAATCAAGTGATTTAAGATAATTAAGGTATAAAGGAAGTCTTGTTATACAGTTATGAGATAGTAAATCTTTCTTTTCCATTATCTTTGTCCTTTCAGTTATTCGGTATCTTAATACCGATTAAATTATATAATAACTAAAAAAGATTTTCAACAAAAAAAGAAAAAATTTGAAACAATTTTTCGTTACAACGACTTTATCAATAAAAAATATAGATTAATCGGTAAAAAATACCAATTAATCTATATTTTTGACTTTTTCAATTACGTATTTAGCAAAAATCTCTGGTATATTAATATTATTTATTTTATCTATTTCTTTAAAGAAAGCATTTGAATTTACTTCTAATAAGACTGGTTCCCCAAGACTATTAATAACAAAATCAATTCCACAGTAATCTAATCCTAATATTTTAGAAGCTTTAATAGCAATCTCTTTCATTCTTGTATCAGGAATATAGGTTTCTCCTTTACCTCCAGATCCAATATTTGCGACAAAATTACTATCATTACTTCTTTTCATTGCAGATACTACTTTGTTTCCAATTAATATTAATCGATAATCAACTCCAATTGATTCACTGATAAATTCTTGATATAAATGTGGAACATAACGTAACTTATTTTCTAATAACATTAATTCTTCTTTATTGTTAACAAGATATACTTGTTTACCAAGTGAACCAAAGTTTTCTTTAATGATAAAAGGAAAATTAAAGGCTTTTAAGACACTTGCTATAACGGGCTCTATATTATTGTGGTACTCGTAACATAATGGATAAGAGATAGTTCTAGGCATCTTTATACCGTTATTAGCAAGTAATATATGAGTAAGCATCTTATCATCACATGCTTCAACACTAGAACTAGAATTAATTAGTAAACAACCGACTTTTTCAAGCATTTTACCAATGTATTTATCTTTGTCAAAATACAAGATAAAATCGTATTCGTTAAATCTTTTAGCAATATCTCCATCATTATTTATATATACTAATAACTCACTATTAGTCTTATGAATAAGATCCACACCTAAAAGATTAAACTCTTTAATAAATGAGTTACTTTGAAATTCTATATGTTCATTTATAGCAAATGCATTAGTAAGTAATA
>JAVWAV010000011.1:0-8941 GCA_036649855.1 Bacilli bacterium
ATTATCATGATTTTTGTATATACCAATATTGCAGCATATGATTATGAAACAGCAACAAAAAATGCTGGTGTTTGTAATAATGCGTTCTATGCTCAACCTTATATTATTGAAACAAATTCAGTTACATCTGAAACTAGAGCATATTTTAATGGTTCTCATCTTCATGGTACTTTAAAGAAATTTGAATTAGATCCATTGCCTTTATTGATTGTTAATTCTGATATATCTGGGCTTCAATTATCGTTAGTAATTATTGACAAACCGGTACAATTTAAAAATTCAATAATTGAACCACCTGAATTAGATAACGTCCTTGTTTCTAGTTTTGTAAATTCAATTCCCTTAAAGAAAAATACAATCGATATTTTTTGTAGTTTAGATGGCGAATTTGATTTCAATTATACTCTTAATGTTCAAGATTATTTTGAATCTAATTATGATAAGAATGATATGTCTGCTTTTCTTATAGATCCAGGATGTCAAAACTCAATGAAAGATAAGTTTACTAATAATTATGCTGTAGCATTTATATCTGCTTCAACTTTTTCTAAAATTAAAAATGTTGCTAATTTTCACCTTAATGCCTCAAATTTCTTTCTTTATGATGCACCTATTAAAAAATATGCTTCTAAATCTATTAGAACTAAATACAAAATTTTTGATAATAATAATTTAATTGGTGGGAGAGCACCTATAAATGAGAATGAAATAGTTATTTCAAATGCTTTCCTTAAAGAATTTGGAGCTTTAGGAGGATGCAATAGTATAAGTGAGTGTCTAAATAAAAAGTTTCATTATAGAGATTTGGCAAATATATCAAATAGAGATGTTTATCAATCAATACTAAATTTTCATGATATAACTGACACAGTAACTATTGTTGGAGTAACAGATGACAAATCCTCAAATGTTTATACGAATCCTGCGTTTATGGAATCTCTATTTACGTTAAAAAATATGTATTTATCTGGTTTTTTTATTGATATTTCTTCTCAATATAATAATATGAAAGAAATATTGGATGGAAATATATATTTTGATCTTTATTATTTAAAACCTATTTTTTCAATGAAAGATCTTGTTAATAGCGATTTAATGATTCTAATTCTTGTAGCTCTTATAATTGTGTTAGTTTCAACTACAACTTTTCTTTGTATAACTTTTGTTTCTAATGTTAAGGGAAAATATAAGGAAATAGCCATTCTTAAATCTTTTGGAACATCAAAAAGAAGAATCTCAATAATATTCTTTTTATTAAATTTCTTTATTGTAGGTGTTTCTATTATTATAGGACTAGCGTTTGGTGTACTTTCACAATATTTAATGAATCTTGTATTCATGTCACCAAAACTTTTTAATATTAATTTTCAATTAATTGTTCTGGTTCCAATATCATTTGTTGTAGTAATTTTTATATCGTTGATCGTCACTTTATTCTCAACGTTCTTAGCTTTACATAAAGTAAATAAAATTGATGTTGCTCTAGCTTTAAAAATGTTTTGATTCATTAAAACATTTTTAAAGTCAACTATTAAAAATTCTATCTAAATTAAGGAGTGTGTTATGAAAAGAAAAATACTTATGGGTCTTGGTTTTATAATTTCTATGTCTCTATCTTCGTGTAATCAAACTCTATTTGATAAAAATATTGAATTTTTTGAGAAAAATAATGTAGATTTTTGTTATTTCGGTGAAGAATCAAATATTTTTAAAAAAATAAAAAGTTACCATGAATTTTCAAGAAGTGGATGTCCAAGACCAAACTTATTATTTTCTATTTACGCAATAGACATTTATAATAAACAAAATTTACTTACTGTTGATTTTCTAAATCAAATTTTTGAAACATTTTATGAACATAAAGCTGTGTATATAGTGCTTATGAATTTTCATAATGATTTATCAATTCTCAAAGATTCATATTTTTATTATGAGTGGGCTGGTGCAAGTGAAAAATATGTAGATTATGACACTGTTATTTATTTTAATAATATTGGTCGTTATTCTTCTGTTTTTCCACATTCATTTGTTTATAACAATGAAGAAGAAAATACGATTGACTATTATCATAAATCTATTATCGATTTATGTCGTCTTCATATTAAAAATGAGCTATTAAATCAATAATAGTTAATGTATTTATCTTAAAATATTGTTATTTTTATTCAGTTTTTTTGCATTTTAAAATACAAAAAAACTAAATAAAAATTGTACTAATATTATTGTGTTTTTGTGTTCTAAAAATAAATGAAATAAAATGAGCGTTTACATGTCCTTTGTGGTAAACTTATTCGGTAGCAAAAGGGGAAATAGATGAATTTTAACGAGATTAGAATAAACGACGAGATTAGAAAGGCAATAGTAGAATTAGGTTATGAAACATTAACGTCGATTCAAGAAAAGAGTTTTGAATTGATAACTGCAAATAAAGACATTATCGGTGAAGCTCCAACAGGAACTGGTAAAACCGCAGCATATATTATTCCAATGTTAGAAAAAATCAATATTAATAGCGAAAAAATACAAACATTAATTTTGGTTCCAACAAGAGAACTTGCAATCCAAAGTTGCATTGAAATTAACAAATTTTCAAAGTATATGAAGGGTATAAGAGCTCTCCCAATTTATGGTGGACAACCAATTGGAAGACAAATAAGTGCTCTTAAAAAGAGACCACAAATTATTGTTTCTACTCCAGGAAGAATGTTAGATCATGTTGATAGACATACAATAAAACTATCAGATATAATGTTCCTGGTTTTAGATGAATGTGATGAAATGCTTAATATGGGTTTTAAACCTGATATTGATAGCATATTATCAAACATCAAGACACCACATCAAACTATATTATTTAGTGCAACTATTTCAAATGACATTAGAGAAATGTCAAAGAAATATCAACATGATGCCGAGTTTCTTGTTTCAAAGAGAGATTTAAGTGTTTTCAAAAGCATTGATCAATTCTTTGTTCAAGTAAAAGAAGATGACAAAATTGAAGCCTTAAAACGTTTGATTATGGTTTCAAAGTTTAACAAAATGTTTGTTTTTGTTAGAACAAAAAGAAAAGTTGATAAGATATTTAAAACGCTCTATAACGAGGGTTTCTCAATCACCTATATTCATGGTGATTTGACACAAAACAAGCGTGATGATGCCATGAGGTCCATAAGAAATAATGAGACCCATATTTTATTAGCAACAGACGTTGCAGCAAGAGGATTAGATGTTAACGATGTTGATATCGTTGTAAACTTTGATCTTCCAGAAGATGATGAGTATTATGTCCATAGAATTGGAAGAACCGGCCGTGCCAATGCCAAAGGTGTAAGCTACACATTTGTTGGCAGAAATACTACCAAAAAATTACTCACATATGAGATACTAACAAACGATAAAATTAAAAGGTACGTATTACCTGAAGGAAAAGAAGGACAAATTATGTCAGCAAAAAATCAATTAGTCAACATCAAAGAAATTACACAAGAAAACTTAAAAGAATACAAGGATTTAATCAATGAAACATTAGCTTCGTGGCTTGAAGAAGGCACTGAAGTAGATCCATTAACCCTTGCAGCAGCATTGCTTAGAAAACAAGTAGTTGTTGAAAAAAGAAGTACTGGCGAAAGTACTGGAGAAGAAAGTCCAAGACGTGAAAGAAGTGAAAGAAGTTCATCAAGACCAGAATCAAACGGAAATTCCCAAAGATTCTTTATCAATATCGGTACTACCGATAATTTAGATAATGATGGATTAAAACACTTTATCGTTAAATACTTTACTTCAATTACTGAAGAAGACTTCTTAGATGTATATTTAAAGGAAACCTATTCATTCTTTGAATTACCAAAAGATAAGATTGAAAACTTAATCGAAACTATCAATGATACAGAATTCGGCAGCAGAACAGTTCACGTTGAATATAGTGAAGCTAAAGAACGCAGAAGTAATTCTGGCGGAAGCAGATCATTTGGTGGAAGAAGTTCTGGTGGAAGAAGTTCTGGTGGAAGAAGTTCAGGCGGAAGAAGTTATGAAGGAAGATCATCTTCCGGCTATAGCGGCAGAAGTTCTGATGGAAATTCATCAAGATCATATGATAGAAGACCAAGTGGAGATAGACCATCATATAATAATGATAGACCATCATTCGGTGGAGATAGACCTTCATTTGATAGAGGATCAAGCGCTCCAAGATCATATGATAGAAGACCAAGCGGAGATAGACCAGCAAGTACTGGTGGATACTCCTCTTCAAGATCATCATATGGAACAGCACGTTCTACTAGTAGTAGAGCAGGCGAGTCTAGAGGTAACTACGGCGGAAGCGGTAGAAGATCTAGCAGCAAATCAAAATATTAATTATTGAAATTTAAGTTGTTTCACGCTAAAATAAATAGGCGTGAAATAATTTTGGGGCAGTAGCTCACCTGGGAGAGCGCCTCCATGGCATGGAGGAGGTAGCGAGTTCGATCCTCGTCTGCTCCACCAAAATTATAAACTTAATCCCTTGACGTATTTTATTAATACATCAAGGGATTTTTATTTGCTTATAAATTATTTTTTATTTATTAAAATTATATTTAATTGTTTTAAAAGCGAAATATATGTATTTTATTTGAATATTTCGTCATTAATCATATAATTAAAGTGTAAGGGAAATAAGTATTAATAATAAATAATGTAACTTATTTTTCTATATAAAAAAGGAGAAGCTTATGGGAGAGATGAAAAGAAAATTGACTAATGAAGTTGGCGCACCTATTGCTGATAACGAGAATTCTATTACTGCTGGACCACGTGGCCCGGTGGCACTTCAAGATGTTTGGCTTCTTGAAAAGATGGCACATTTTAATAGGGAAGTAATTCCTGAAAGAAGAATGCATGCTAAAGGTTGGGGAGCATATGGATATTTTATTTGTACAAAAGATATCTCTAAATATACAAGAGCATCAGTCTTGCAAAAGGGTGAAAAGACAGACTTATTTATAAGATTTTCGACAGTAGCTGGAGAACGTGGTGCAGCTGATGCTGAACGTGATATTAGAGGTTGTGGAATTAAGTTTTATACTAAAGAAGGCAACTGGGATTTAGTTGGTAATAATACTCCAACCTTCTTTATTAGAGATGTCCATAATTTCTCCGATCTTAATAGAGCTGTTAAACGTGACCCATTAACTGGTAGAAGAAGTGCCCAAAATAACTGGGATTTCTGGACTTTACTTCCAGAAGCATTACATCAAGTTACGATTACCATGTCAGATCGTGGTATTCCTGCTTCATTTAGACATATGGATATGTTTGGTGAACATACTTTCTCCTTATATAATAAAGAAAATAAACGTGTTTGGGTTAAATTCCATTTTAAAACTGAACAAGGTATTAAATGTTTAAGTGATGAAGAAGCAGCAAAAGTAATCTCAATGGATCGTGAATCACATGGCAAAGATCTATATGAATCTATTGCTAAAGGTGATTATCCAAAGTGGAAAATGTATGTGCAAATTATGAGTGAAGAACAAGCAAAAAAGATGCCATATAATCCATTTGATATTACAAAAGTATGGTTTCACAAAGATTTTCCACTTATTGAAGTTGGCGAATTAGTCCTTAATAGAAACCCTGAAAACTATTTTGCTGAAGTTGAACAATCAGCATTTAATCCAGCTCATGTTGTACCTGGAATTGGATTTTCTCCAGATAAATTCTTACAAGGAAGATTATTTGCTTATGGAGACGCCCAAAGATATAGATTAGGAGTTAACCATAATGAAATTCCTGTTAATAAAGCACATTGTGAAGTTAACGAATATCATCGTGATGGATTTATGAGAGTTGATGGAAATTATGGTGGTGAAGTTGCTTATACTCCAAATTCTCAAAATGTATGGGCCGCTCAACCAGAAGTAATGGAACCACCACTTGATTTAAGTGGAGCATTATATAGATATGATCCAAAAGATGATCCAACTGATGATTGTTTTGATCAACCTGGAAGACTATATCGTCTATTAGATAGAGAACATAGAGATATTCTTATTAAAAATACTAAGAATAATATCGTGAGTGTTACTAAAAATATTAAGTATCGTCACGTCGTGCATTGCTTTAAAGCAGATGAAGAATATGGCAAATTATTATCAGATGCTTTAGAACTAGATTTTGCTAAAGTTAAGAAATTAGCAAAATTATTAAACAACGATTTAAATATTGCAACAAAAGACGACAATTTATAGAAAACATTATCTAGATTACGCATTATTAACTATAAAACCATACCCAAATATTATAAGATATAAGGGTATGGTTTTATTATCTTGTAACAACGTAAAAAAGATGTTTGGAGCAGATACATTATTCGATAATGTATGTTTTGACATTCACGATAATGAACGTATTGCTATAATTGGAAACAATGGATGTGGCAAATCTACCTTATTTAAGATAATTCTTGGAGAAGAAGAAAAAACTAGTGGAAATATTTCTTTTGGTAAAAACACCAAAATAGGATATTTAAGTCAAGACATCATTAGTTCTCTTGAAAATACGATGCTTGAAGAAGCATCGCTTGTATTTTCGGAATTAATTAAAGAAGAAAAAGCTCTTCATGTTTTAGCAAAAGAATTAGAAAAAAATCCTCATGATGAAGGATTAATGAAACAATATGGAAATAGATCGCTTGTTTTTGAACAAAATGGCGGTTATGAATATAGTTATAAAATTAAAATGATATTATCTAAATTTGGATTTAGTGATGAACAAATGAATCGCAAAATATCTACTTTTTCTGGTGGAGAAAGAGTAAAAATGGCTTTTGCTAAACTTTTACTTTTAGAACCACAACTTTTATTACTTGATGAACCTACTAACCATCTTGATGTATCTACTATTGACTGGTTAGAAAGATATTTACTTAATTATAGAGGTGCAATATTATTTGTATCTCATGATAAATATTTTATTAATAGATTAGCTAGTTCTGTTCTTGAAATAGATGATAAAACAGGAACATTATATAGAGGTAACTTTGATTCTTACTATACTCAAAAGAAAGAACATTTTTTACAAATGAAAAAAGAATATAAGCTACAACAAAATCAAATAGAAAAGATGAAGAGATTTATTGATTATTTTAAAGAAAAACCACGTTTCGCCTCTCGCATGCAGGATCGAGTTAAAAAGCTTGAACATCTTGATATTAAAAATCCGCCAAAAGAAGAAAAGAAAGGTATTTCTTTTAACTTTGACGGTTCTTCTCGAGCTGATAAAAAAATAATGTACTTTGATAAGGTATCGGTCGGATTTGAAGATAAATTAGTTAATCCATTTTCTTTTCTTCTTTTTGGCGGCGATAAACTCGCTATAATGGGTGATAACGGAACTGGTAAAACAACATTGTTAAGATATATTACAAAAGAATTAACACCATTAGATGGAAAAATCGATTATTTAATGCCGCTTAAAATAGGTTATATTAAACAAAATGATTTTGAATTTACCGGAAATATTTCTATTATCGATTTTTTCAATCGCGAATTTCCACTTTTAACGAATGGAGAATTACGTAATCATTTAGGTAAGTTTAATTTTAAAGGTGATGATGTTTTTAAGACATTTGATGTTCTATCAGGCGGCGAAAAGATGAGAATATTGTTAGCTAGAATTGTATTAATGTCATATGATGTTTTACTACTTGATGAACCTACTAACCATTTAGATATGATGACAAAAGAATCGCTAATTTCAGCAATGCAAGAATTTAAAGCCTGTATAATTTTTGTTTCTCACGATAGATATTTTGTAGATTCTATTGCAACTAAAATACTTTATTTTAGTGATAACAATGCAACAATTTTTGATGGTACATATTCGGAATTTAAAGGTATTGAAGAAGTACTTAATGCTCCTGTTGAAAAGCCTAGCATTGCTAAAGAAAAAGAAGAATCAAATATTGTTGCACCTATAAAAGTAAAGTCTTCTAAACTTAGCAATAATGCTATTAAAAAACTTGAAGATGAATTGGAATTAATCGATTTTAGATTAAAACAGATTACGGAAGAATTAAATGATGAAGAAAATTATGATGATTTTATTAAACTCAATGAACTAAATAAAGAAGAACAAGAATTAGAAAAAAGATATGAAGATATCTATTTGGAGCTTTATGAAGAATAATAAATTTAGAAAGATTGCGATAATTGGAGCAGGTGCAAGTGGCATCGTTGCTGCTATTAAACTTAAGGAAAAAAATCCTTCATTTATGGTTGTTTTAATCGACAAAAATAACAAGATTGGAAAAAAGATTTATGCTACAGGAAATGGCAAATGTAATATTGGTAATGTTAGGGTAAATGAAAATTCATACAATGTTAATTCCATAAATTCTTTTATAAATGAAAAGAAAGTAAAATCTTATATTGAAGAACTTAAAACATTAGGAATATATGTTAAAGAAAAAGACGGATTATTATATCCGATCAATGAATGCGCAGCTTCTGTTGTTGATGTTTTATCTGAAAAAATTAATAAATTAGGCGTTAAATGTAAATTAAATACTACCGTTATTAATTATGAACCATCAAATTATGGTTATATCTTAAAATATGGCGATAATACTACTGAAGAATTTGATGAAGTTATTATTTCAACGGGTGGAGCAGCTAGTTCTTTATATGGCAATTCATTAGCTATTTTTGAAATGTTAAAAAAGCACGGTTATCATATAACACCCCTTTTTCCAGGATTATGCCCAGTTAAAACAACTTTAATAAATAAAGAATTAAATGGCGTAAGAGAAAAAGCACTTATTACTTTGTTCTCTGAAGGAAAAAGTGTTTATAGTGAAGAAGGAGAAGTACTTTTTAAAGAAGATGGACTTTCAGGTATTTCTATTTTTAATATCTCTTCAATAATCGCTCGCAATCCTAATAAAAAATATGAAATT
>JAVWAV010000011.1:9041-19127 GCA_036649855.1 Bacilli bacterium
AAAGACACATTTTATACTTCATTCGGTATGGAACCAGGCGAATTTATTAGATCTTGTGGAAGACTCGAAATAATTGGAAACCATCTCGATTACAATGGCGGACACGTTATGAACGCCAGTGTTGAAAATTTATGTATTCTAGGCTGTGCTGCAAAAATGCATGATAAAATAGTTATTAGAACCGAAGGATATGATGATATTATTCTTAATTTAAGCGATTTAGAATATTCACCTTCCGAAAAAGAAACTTCAGTTGCTATTGTTAAAGGAATTTGCAATAGATTAAAAGAATTAGGATACAAACTTGATGGAATTTGTTTACAAATCGATTCAAATATACCAAACGGTGGAGGAGTATCTTCATCTGCTGCATTTGGAGTACTAGTTTGTAAAATTCTTTCAGTTTATTACAATAAAGACGAATTAACTACAATAGATATTGCAAAAATCGTTAGATTTGCTGAAAACAATTATTTTGGAAAAGGTAGCGGATTACAAGACGAAATTGGATGCTGCTCAAAAGGTTTTTCAATTACTGATTACTATGATCAAGCAAATCCAATTGTTACAACATTTAATACTGATTTAGGTAAATATAAATTTTTAATTATTAATACATTATCATCACATAGTGATTCAACAAAAGACTTTGATATGATTGTAAGTGAAATGAAAGAAATTGCACATAAATATGGTGAAGAATATCTTATTAATGTAGATTATGCATCATTCTTAAATGATTTTAAAGATCCATTAAATGGTTCGCAAAGAAAATACAAAAGAGCTTATCATTTCTTTAACGAGAATAAAAGAGTCCTTGAAGCATATGAAGCATTAAAAGAAAATGACGTTGCATCTTTCTTAAAATTATTTGAAGAATCTGGATTAAGCAGCGAAAACAATCTTCAATCAATTATTGCGGAAGGACAAACAACTAACAATCTTAGAAAAGTTCTTGATTTAGGAAGAGAAATAATTGTAGATGGTGCTATAAGAGTTCACGGTGGTGGATTTGGTGGAACTGCACTTGTCTTAATAAATGAAAAAGAAATTAGCAGTTTTAAACTAAAGATGAGCAAACTAGTTCCTGTTAATTGTATTTATGAAGTTGAACTCAGTGAGAACCCATTATTAGTTTCTTCTGTCTTAAGAGTAAAAATGTAAAAATTAAAAAGTTCTTCATTGAAGAACTTTTTTTATGCTAATTTATTTTAATTACACTGCAAAACTCAACTATTTTTATATAATCGCTCTTTTAATAAGAGTAATTATATCTATATTTAAGTCTCTTTTAAATTTCAAAAATCCCTGCAAAATAAGGACTAATTACTTTTTCGTTGGTAAGCGGAATGTTAGATATTATACATTTTTTCCCAATTAGTTCCTGAGTTTTGATTGATTTTTTAGAAAGATTAACAACAACAAATAATGATTTTCCATCCAATTTACGTTCGAAATAAATAACGTTTTTATTTAATTCTAGTGGAATAAATTCACCATGCTTTAAAATATCGGAATTGTTTCTATATTTGAGCATTCTTTTATAAAAATTAAGAATGGAATCTTGCTCAGCAAGTTCACTTTGAACATTAATTCCAGATGCATAATTTACATTGGTTTTTAACCAAGGTTTTCCGGTTGAGAATCCTGCATTGATATCTTTGTTCCATTGTATTGGACTACGAGCATTATCTCTATTAATATTGTATAAATGTTTCATTAAAAAATTAAAAGGAACATGATATTTTTTTCCAATTTTATAACAACTTAAGATTGCAACATCATTAATATCTTCAAATTTTATTTCATTATAATTAAGCATTCCAATTTCTTCACCATTATAAATTAAAGGTGTTCCACGTAATGTTAATAAGAGTAAAGCAAGAGCTTTTCCAGATTCTTTATAATAATGTTTTAAATCTCCAAATCTATTGATACTTCTAAGTTGATCATGATTTTCTAAATATAATGCATTCCAAGGAACTGAAGTTTGCCACATAAATAATGCGTCTCTTAATTTTTTAACTTTAAACTTCTTTTTAAATACTGGAATTGACCTTTTATCAATGTTCATATGGTCAAATGAAATAAACATATCAAGTTCGTGATCAAAAAAAGCTTTACCTTGGTCTATTGTCATAAAGGCATTTTCACCCATAAACATTGAATCTTCTCTCTTATCAAAAACATTTTTACGTAAAGTTTTTAAAACTTCGTGATTTCCAGGTTGACAAATATAGTGTTCAACCCCTTTATTAAAGAATCTAAACTTTCCATCTTCCAATGTTGTTTTATAAATTTGATCAATAACATCACATCTAAAACCATAAACGCCTTTGTTTAACCAAAACTCAATTATATTTTCAACTTCTTTAATAACTTTAGGATTATGATAATTTAAATCTGGTTGTTTTACACCATATAAATGAAGATAAAACATTCCTGGTTCATTTTTAAGTTCTTCCCAGGCAGTACCGGTAAAAACTGAATCCCAGTTATTTGGTGGAAGTCTAAAATCTTTGCCTTTCCCTCTTTTAAAATAATAATAATCTCTATAAGGAGACTGAGGATCTTTAAGAGCTTCAACAAACCATTTATGTTCATCAGAAGTGTGATTAACAACTAAATCCATGACGATTTTGATGTCTCTTTTGCTAGCTTCGATTATTAATTTATCAAAATCGTCCATAGTTCCATAGTCACTATGAATAGAATAATAATCAGCGACATCATAACCCATATCGTCGAGGGGTGATTTATAGATTGGTGAAAGCCATATGATACCAATTCCTAAATCTTTTAAATAATCTAGTTTTGAGATAATACCTGGTAAATCACCAATTCCATCGCCGTTTGAATCTTTAAAGGAACGTGGGTATATTTGATAAATTACACGATCTTCATATGCTTTATATTTCATAATTTTTACCTCTTTTTATATTATATTATTTTTAGTTAATTATTTCATTAAAGTATTAATGTTTATGTAATATAATAATAGAAAGAGGTTATTATATGAAGATTAATGAAACATACGAAGGAAATAAAATTCCTCGTAGTACAAAATGGATTTATTCATCTGGTACTATTGCTCGTGATGCTGCTTATACTCTTGTTAGTCTATTTTTCTTAACTTATATTCAGTTTTGTGCTCCACTTGGATATGCTACTCAAATAATTGAAGGAACAAGAAGTAATGATTTATATATTTATCAAATGCTTGTTATTTCTGCAATTGTTATTGCTTGTCGAGTTTGGGATGGGTTTAATGATCCTATTATGGGATGGATTATTGAAAAAACACATTTTAAAACTGGGAAGTATAAACCATGGATTTTAATTGGTGGATTAACTAATGCCGTTGTTTTGTTTTTAATGTTTTATTTACAACCTGTAGGTTGGTATTATGTCTTAGCTTTTGCTGCTTTCTATTTATTATGGGACTTTACCTTTACCATGAATGATATTGGGTATCGGAGTATGTTGCCTTCGCTTTCAAACGATGAAAAAGAAAGAAATCAAATTACGACTTTAGTATCAGTCTTTTCAAGCGTTGGTGCTTTTGCTGCTGGTGGAATTATTCCAATGGTTGTAAGCGGCAATGCTAAAAATATGTATGCAATTGTTGGTGGTGTGATCGCTTTACTATTTGCAATATCTCAAGCTATTTTATTTTTCTTTTGTAAAGAACATAAACGTGACGCCGCTCAAACTGAAAGCGAAAATAAAGCGAAGTTTACTGATATGTTTAAATTACTAAAGACTAATGATCAACTGCGAATTATTACGATTGTTATTCTTTTATATTATTTAGGTAGTGCTATATTAAATGCCTTTGGATTAAATTATTTCTATTTCTTATATGGATATGCTGAAGGCGGAACTATTCAATTTATTTTTACTGTTGTTTATGCGGCAGGAACAATAATTGCTCAAATTGCTTTCCCATTTTTAAGTAAGAAATTTAATCGATCGCAATTATTCTTTATTTCATTTTTAACCCTCGCAATTGGATATGTTATTTTCTTTATTTATCAATTACCAGTTAGTCCAACTCTGACCCTTGGACCTAAACTTGGTGGAATAGCTGATATAATTATCTTATGTTTTATTGGAGTATTTATCTTTGCAGGACAAGGACTATTCTATCTAATTCTTCTTGTTATGATGGCTAATACTATTGAATATAATGAATATAAAACTGGAGAAAGAAAAGAAGCTATTATATTTGCTTTTAGACCATTAACAGCTAAATTATCTTCAGCAATTCAAGCAGGAGTAGTTGCTGCAACTCTTGCTGTTACTGGACTTTACGCGATATCAAGTGGAATCAGTGATATTGAACTTAATCGTGGATTAGGTCTTGCTGAGTTTGCAGGATTAACTGAAGCAGAAAAGACTGCACTTGCTCAAGAATTAGCGCAAAAAGAAATAGATGTTATTAATTTTACACAAATAATTGCTCTTAAAGCAACAATGTGTTTATTACCATTAGTCCTCTTTATAATATGTTTTATCTTGATAAAAGTATTTTATAAGATCGATGAACCAACGTATCAAAGCATGTGTAAAGAAATCGAAATGAGAAAAGGCTCTGTTAATTTATAACAGAGCCTTTTTTATTCAACACTAATTGGAACAGAAATAGATTCACTATTAGAAGAAATATTTAATTGACCTTTTCCAAGTAAGGAAACTGATCTTACATAAATTGATGTACTGCCGCCTTGAAGGGAAACAGTAGTTGGGCCATATATTTGAAGTGGACCAGAACAAGATAAGTTAATTGCTTTAGAAGTATAAATACATACGTTATCGTTTTCATCTAGTAATTTAACTGTTACCTTAACTACGTCATACGTTGTTTCTTCGTGAAGGAAAGGCTTTGATAATTTAACATCAAGATGCGTAACACCTGATGTTGTTATTGATTTTGAAGCAATAACAACATCATTTTTAATTGCTTCAAATTTATAGGTTGAAGATTCGTTTCCCCAACTATTAATATATTTAGTATAGATATTAACTAAGTCATTTATGGAAAAGTGATGTTTTAAAATTAACATCAAAGCGTGATAAAGAAATGATGGATATATCTTTTTATAACCGTGTCTTATTATATATCTTGCTAATTTTACAAGATGGACTTTATCACGCTTTGAAAAATCTTTTTCTTCAACTCTTTCTCCTAAATAATCATCAACAGTGATAAGTGGATGAGGAGTATGTTTGTATTTATGTTTGTTTGGATAAAAAGAAGATATATATTTGTCGTTGATATATAGTTTAACAAAATCACCATTAGTTGCTACGATTGTTTTACCAAGAAGTGCAGCAGGTTTATCTCCAGGAGAAAGAGTAGAAGCAATTTCTAAAAATGGTTTGCTTTCGTTTTGAGCTTCGTAAATATATGAAGCATATTTCTTATTTCTAAAGATATCAGTTAAGCCATGATAACAAATATGATCACCGGATCCAAAGTCTTTATGAGTGTTGTAGTCAGCAAAACACCAGGCAATAGCTCCTGAAATATTGTCATGTTTATAATTATCATCTAAGACTTTTGCATGAAGTAATAGGTGTTTTAATCTTATTTCTTGGTTATCAAATGATTTAGTTGGAAACATATGTCCTAGATATTCTGTTACAAGGTAACCTTTATGATCGTTTTTAATTGTAAGCATGCTAGTTAAGCCATGTTTAGTACTTGAGCAAGAAAAGTCGTTATAGGAATAAAAATCTTCAAGTAAAAGACTGTTTTTAAAATTACGTACTCCTGTTGTTTGGCGATAGTGATCATTTTGACGAGCTATTAAGCCACCTTTAAAATAAAGATAATAATCATCTTTACTTTCATTAATTCGTACACCATATCCAACAACTGATGGATGATTTCTTTCTTTTAAAACCATTCTTTTGATAAAATCTAAGAAATTATTTCTCCAAGGATCTTCTTCTCCAATGTGTTGCCAACCTGGAACTTCTGTTAATACTAATAATCCAATTTCATCACATCTTGATAAGAAATATTCAGATTGAGGATAGTGGGAGGTTCTAACAATGTTAAAACCCATTTCCTTAATTAAATCGGCATCATCTTCTTGCATTGATTTAGGCATAGCATATCCAACATATGGATATGATTGATGACGATTTACTCCGACTAATTTGACTTTATTATCATTTAAAAAGAATCCGTTTTTAGTAAATAATGTAGTTCTACATCCAAATCGAATTAATTTTATGTCAGTTTTTCCATTATTTTCAAAAGAAACTTCACAAGTATATAAATAAGGAGATTCGATTGACCACACTTTAACATTTGGCAAGGTAAAATAAATATTAGGTGTATCAATTATTAATTCATCTTTATCAAAAATTCTAAAGTTGATTTTGCCATCTCCACATGTTTTATATTTGATGTTTACTTTTCCTAAGTTATCAGCAAATACTTGAACATCTTTAATATATGAAAGAGGTAAAACAGAGATGTAAACATCTCTATAAATGCCACCAAATGTTAAATAATCAACAACATTTCCAAATGGTGGGATGTTTTTATCTTCTGAAGAATCAAGAACTATCATTAAAACGTTATCTTTGTTTTTTAAATGCTCAGAAATATTGATCTTAACTGGTAAATATCCTGAAATGTAATGACCTAATAAAATATTATTTAAATAAATATCGGCTTGAAGCATAAATCCTTCAAGATTAAGAAAAAAAGTATGTTCATTAATATCTTCTGCGATATCAAATGTTTTGCGATAGGTAGTTTTTTTCTGATATGATTTTTCATCAATATAGTTTGAATCAAAAATTTTGATAGTATGAGGTATATTTATAGTTTCGAAATTGTTTGGAAAAGAGTTTAAATATTCTTGAGAAAAATTATCTAAGAACTGCCAATTACTATTTAAAAAAATGTTCATAATTTACTCCTTACTTAATATATCTATTATATTATATAATAAATAAAGAGGGAAAGTTATGATAACACGAAATAAAGACTTTTTTAGGTTAGAAACACGAAATACTTCGTATATTTTACGTATTGATGAGACAAAACAAATTATTTGCGAATATTATGGTGCAAAAATTGATGAAGAAGAAATAACTGCTATTAGTGAAAAATGGCCATATTCATATGGAAGCAGTATTGTTTATGATAAAACTTTATCAAAAAATAAATGTCTTGATTTAATGTCTTTAGAATTTAGTTCGGTAGGCAAAGGGAATTATAATTCTCCTAGCATAATTTTAAAAAATAAAGCAGGTTATGTTTTTGATTTTAGGTATGTAAGCGCAGAAATCGCTGAGAAGATTTCAAATTATAAAATATTACCAATGCCACACGATATTGATAACGAATTAATTATTTATTTAAAGGATGAAACAGCAAATATCACTGCAGAACTCCACTATTTTGTATGTGAAGACAGCGATTCAATATGTCGTAATGTTGTACTTGTTAATAATTCAGAAGAAGAAATTATTATTAAAAAAGTTATGTCGATGCAATTAGAGCTCATAAATAATGACTATGAAATAATTAATTTGTATGGTGGATGGATAAATGAAGGAACAAAAGAATTTACTCCTATTAAACATGGACTATATATTAATGATTCAAAAACTGGAGGATCATCAAATAGACATAATCCTTTCTTTATAGTAAAAGAAAAGAAGGCAGATTATTTTAATGGCGATGCATACGCTTTTAATCTTATTTATAGTGGTAACCATTATTCATCAGTTGAAAGAACGAACTATGATAAAATAATCATTCAAAACGGTATTAATGAATATTGTTTTGAAGAAAAACTTAAACAGAATAAAACGTTTATTACACCAATTTCTGTTTTAAGTTTTTCAAATTTTGGCATTAATGGCGTTTCTTCAAATATGCATGATTTTGTAAATAAACATATAATACCGAAGAAGTTAGCTAATTTGCCGAAACCAATTGTAATAAATAATTGGGAAGCTACATATTTTAAATTTGATGAAGGAAAATTGTTATCTATTGCTAAAAAAGCCAAAAAATTAGGCATTGAGATGTTTGTTCTTGATGATGGATGGTTTTCAACTAGAAATAATGATAGTAGCGGACTAGGAGATTATAATGTAAATCTTAAAAAAATACATAGTGGTCTTAAAGGTCTTGCAGATAAAATTAATGATATTGGTCTTAAATTTGGGTTATGGTTTGAACCAGAAATGGTTAATGAAGATTCTCTTTTATATAAAGAACATCCAGATTGGATTATAAGATGTGTTGAAAGAACACCTTCTGAAGGACGAAATCAATTTGTTTTAGATTTACGAAAAAAGGTAGTTCGTGATTATATAGTAAAAAATGTTGATGATATTTTAACTGATTCAAATATTGAATATGTAAAGTGGGATTGTAATCGTCATATTAGCGATCTTGAGGCTCTTGATGAACTAGATACTGCTTCCTTTCATAATTATGTCTTAGGACTTTATGAAGTCTTAAAACTAATAACATTACGTCATAGTGGAGTGCTTTTCGAATCTTGTTCTAGTGGTGGAAATAGGTTTGACTTAGGAATGCTAAGTTATATGCATCAAACATGGGCAAGTGATGATACCGATGGCCATCAAAGAGCTATAATTCAATCTGGATTTAGTCTTGGATATCCATTATCAAGTATATCCTGTCATGTATCAAGCAATACTTCACATCAATTGTTAAGAAAAACACCAATTGAAACAAGATTTAATCTTGCTTGTTTTGGAGTTCTAGGTTATGAATTTGATTTAAATAATTTAAATAGCGAAGAAGAAAAAATCGTTATAGATCAAATTAATTTTTATAAAAAACACCGTAATTTATTACAATATGGCAAATTTATGCAAATAGAAACATTTGATGAATCTAATAAAATGGTTTGGGAAGTTATAAGCAAAGATAGATCAGAAGCTATTATCGGTCTATTTGCTTCTTTACAAGAACCAAATCCAAAAACTACAATTTTAAAAGGTTATGATTTTTTACCAGAAGCTCAATATCAAGTAAGTGTTCGCAAACAAAATCATAATATTAAATTATTTGGTGGTTTAATAAATATGATTTCACCTATTAAACTAAATGAAGAAGGATCTATAGTAAACTTTATATCTAAACACAAGTTAATGGAAGGCGAAGAAGAAACATACATCGTAAAAGGCTCAACCTTAAATGCAGGTGCAATTAAACTAAAGGCTGAATGGGCTGGAGTTGGGTATGATGAAAACGTCAGAGTCATGGGGGACTTTGGTTCAAGACTTTATTATATTAAAAAGATTTAATGCGGGTTCTGCAGTGTAATTGAATAAATTTAGTAAAAAATTGAAGAAAAAAAGAATAATTTAAATTATTCTTTTTTTATTTTAATTTAGTTTATTATTACTTTTGAATATTAAACATAATAGAAATTCTTGCGCCGACACCGCCTGGTAAATAAATGGTAACATAGTCTCCGCCATTTAATTGATTTGGTTGTGTTGGTTCACCAGTGAGTGGATTAATGAGATTTGTTCCATTAAATACAGAAATGACGCTGGTTTTAGGTTGAACAAATACAGGAGCCTGAACAAGTTGTGGTTGACTAATAACTGCTTTAATTATTTCGTTTTCATAGTCAATAACGTTTACTTCATCAGCAACGAATAATCCTGAACTTGGTGCTGTAGTACTTGTTTCAGCATTAAATCCTTCAAGTTTCATAACTCCAGCGCAATCAAATTTATCTATGCCATTAATATTTTTTGTTATTTTAGTTCCATAATTTGCAAGTAATCCTGCAAGTTGATGAATTTGTGTAGCATAAGCAACAGCACCTGTTGCTATAAACCATGCTTCATCTCCTGCAACGTAAGAATGGCCTTTTGTATTTTTATATGTTATCTTTGGAGCATATTTATTGCCATATACTTTTGGATTAACGTGATCTGCTAAAAAGACTGGACCACCACAATTTTCAAATTCGCTATCAGTAACTTCCATGGTTTTATTTCCATAGTTGTAAAGGAATGAATTGTAGTTATCATATCCTTTTGTTTTTTCAATAGCATATTTTG
>JAVWAV010000011.1:19227-20316 GCA_036649855.1 Bacilli bacterium
GAATGTGACATTGGATCTTTTCCTTGAATAAATGTCCATTCATCTTTTTGAGTTTCTGGATTTTTATTTAATGACCAAATAATTCCGTCACTTGGTCTTACAACGTTTGTTAATCCTGCACAATTTAGTTTAAAGTAGTTACCTTCAACTCCAAATGTTTCATTAGTAGCAGTAGTTGGCTCACGATTATAAACAGTTTCCCAGTCAACCATACTTCCAACGGCGATTTTAGCATCAGAATCTGTAGCTTTTACATATTTATAGCCTTCAACTTTATCGGTTGGATTCGTTGGTTCGGCGTGCCAGAATAAGTTTTGTGGTAAGTCTTTTGGATTTATATCAATTGAATTTTGTAAAATAATTTTCTTTGTTGTAGATTTTTCACTTAGACCAGCTTTCTTTCTTAAAACTTCCCATTCTGGATTAACGTTATCAAGGTATGATAATTCTAATGAGTTGTAAACGTTTGTTCCTTCAACAACATCAAACGTGAAGGTTGAATTAAATGAATCTCCATAAATTCCAAGCTTATCTTCTGGTGATACTTTTAACTTAAAGGTTTTACCAATTGCAGCTTCTGTAAAATCATATGCATAGTGTAAATGATCAACATCAACTAATGCTGTGATTTCAGATGCTGTTAATTCAGTTTCGACAGTATTTACAATTGAGTATAATTTGAAAGTAAACTTATAATCTTCAAGAGTAATTTCTTGTTCTGCATCATCAAGAGTAGAAGCAATTGGTTTAAAAATCCATTTGTTATCTGCTCCAACTAAAAATTTTGCATCTCTTAAGAAAAATTCTTCTCTTTTATTTTCTTTTACTGCTTTATTAGTTGCCCATTCAGTAACGAATGTAGGATTTGACCATCCTGAAATTACTGGTTCAACAGGAACTGGTTCAGTACTTGGAGTGGTAGTTGTTGTAGTAGTTGTCGTTGTAGTTGTAGATGGGTCCGTAATTGTAGGTGTTGTTGTTGTTGTCTCTCCGCATGATGCTAATACGAGTGCAAACATGGTTGAAGACAAACAAATTACATTTTTAAATTTGTTATTTTTCATAAAACTCCTTTTTAGAAAACGATGT
>JAVWAV010000012.1:0-19460 GCA_036649855.1 Bacilli bacterium
GTGTTATGGGAGATCAGAGAACCTATGATTATACCATTGCAATTCGTGCGGTAACATCCATTGATGGCATGACATGTGATTGGGCTAAAATACCATATGAGATATTGAATATCATATCGGTACGAATCGTAAATGAAGTAAAACAAGTAAACAGAGTAGTGTATGACATTACTAGTAAACCACCTTCAACAATTGAGTGGGAATAAAAAGTAAAGAAAAGAAGGCCTCGATTTTATAGAACCAGAAGAGTGAGTAGTTTAATAACTACTTGCTTTTTTTTTGAAATCTAATAATTATTGTATGAGATGAAATGTTGATTGGTCTTAATTAGTTTTTTAAATAATTAAATATCATTGGCTCGTCAATTTAATTGCGTCTTTTATTTGATTGTCTTCAATGATATACTGAAGTTAATAATAATTTTAAGGAATAAGAGGAGGTGGATAAAAATTGTATACTTTTAGTAGATCTGAAAAAAACAAACCAATTGCAGAAGAATATGAAACTAGGGCAATGTTATATTTGATGAATAAAACATGGGATGAGAGTATAGATATATTTTTAATTGATTCATTTAATGATGTATCAGGAACAAATCAACATTTCAATTATATTGTTGATTTACAGGCAAAGGGGATAAAAAACTTTCCTCCATCGAAAATAGGGGAATCATTAATTACTCTTTTTCTAAATTACATTTCAGATTTCACATTTGATACGTATATTTTGTATTGTAAGAGTTTAAATAATGATTATTTGATAGAGAGTAGAAATGTTGGAATTTCTAGTCATACAGTCGAAGAAATTAGTGATGATACGATAGAGCGTATTAAAAAGGCTTTAGTTAAAACAATTAATAAAGAATTTGGGGAAGAATATTTAAAAGTGCTAGGTGATGGAATATTATCTGCTTTTTTTGAAAAACTACATATAGTAGTGGATGATGGAGAGAAAAGTCAACATATAAAAAGCATATTACCAATACATCAATTAAACCAATTAAGTAAAAAGAGTCTTGAAGCAATTTTCGAGGATATAAATAATATGAGGGTGAGTTTGAAGACTAATATTAATTTAGAAAATCAGAAGATTACTCGAATTAGTGAATGTTTGGCATATAAAAAATACTTGCAAAGAAAAATAATCGAATCTTTAGTTATAACAAGATTAGTTGGGTATGATATTTTTAAAAACAATTATTCAATACCACTTTATTTTAGTGCATATACTGATCATTTGAAAATAGAAGAAAAAAAAGATCTTTTACAGAATGTTAATTCAGAAGTGAGCAAAGCATTTTTTGATGTTAATAACTCAGAAGTATTTTTTTGTTTTATTGATTTTATCATGGATGAAGTTAAAAATTCAAAAGATATTAATTTAATATTTGAAATCACAAAATCAAGAGGGATAGAGCTTCCCCCACAATTAACTGATATCTCAGCTAAATTTTTAATTAGTATGATAATAGGAGGGCTTTATGATAATTAACGAAGTGGCAATTGGCAATGCGAAGAGTGCGTATATTGAAAAAAGATTTTCGCCAAATGTAAATGTATTATACAGCAATGATAACAATAAAGGAAAAACAATTTTAATTCAATCGATAAGTTATGCATTAGGAGCATCTGATGTTTTTCCTGACGGGATTAATATCAATGATTATCATGTATATGTGTCTTGTTCTATCAATAATAAAATAATTGAAATTGTAAGAAAACGAAGAGATTTTTTTGTTCTTGTAAACAACGAATTAAATATATTTGATTCTGTAAGTGAGTTTAAATACTTTTATAATAAAAATATTATGGAGTTACCAAAGTATTTTAAAGATGGAAAAGAAAAAGTTGTGGATTTTCCACTGTATTATGAACTGTCTTTTATTCCTCAAGATGGAAGAGACCCCTCTAATATAATTAATAAAACAGGTACAAACAAAGTTGATTTTTTAGATATGTTGGCAAGTATGATGAACAATGGATATAAAAGTGATTTAGATCTTAGCGAGATTGAGGAAGAACTCAAATCAAAGAAAAAAGAGAAAAGTGCATTATCAAGAAAAATCAAATGTTCATCTGACAATAAGGAAATGTTTTCTGAATTAAGCATTACTTATGATAGAGAAAAATATGAGTTAATAACTACACGACTTTCAGAACTTGAATCATATATGTCTGAATTAATAAGAAAGAGAACGTTAGAGACAAATAGAAAAATAAAGTTAGTTTCATTAACTTCTGAATTGATATCATTAAATAGAAAATTGAATGAAGGCTATTTTATTTGTGCGGATTGTGGTAGTGAGAAAGTTCTTTATAAAAAAAATGATACTGTGTTTGATACAAGCAACCCTGATGTCAGGGCAAATATATTGAATGCAATCACATTACAAATAAAAATGAAAGAAGAACAAATTGAAAAGCTTAATATTGAGATTAATAAAGCAATTGAAGAAAAACAAAAAGAATTAAAAGATATTCCAGAAGGTGCGAATGATTATTTTTTGTACTTAAGAGAATATAAGAACGTTGAAAAGAATTTGATTGAGTTAGACAAAACAGAAAAGGAAATCGAGTTACTAATAAAGAAGAAAAAAGCTATGATAGAATTAAGTGAAAGTAGCAAAGAAAATTATAAAAAAATGATTCGAAATATACTAATGGAAATGAATAGGCTACAATCTCTTATTGAAGTAAATACTTCAACTATATATAAGGATATTTTTACGACAAAGACAAAAATATTTTCAGGCAGTACGGAAAATGAATATTATTTCTGTCGGACAGTGGCTCTATCTAATATTTTAAAACATGATCTTCCAATAATTATTGACTCATTTAGAGATGGTGAAATTTCTTCTACTAAGGAGATGGAAATGTTAAACATTTTTAAAAAGATGGGAAAACAGATAATTATATCTTCTACATTAAAAGATGAGGAGTATGAGGGAGAGAGTAAATATGCTCTTATAGATGGAATTAATACATTAGATTATGAGGTTGTAAAAAAATATAATTTATTAGGTCATCAATATGTAGAAGAATTCAGAAAAATTTTAAGTAAGTTTCATATATTACTAAAATGATAAAAGATAAAATGCAAGTAATCAAAAACTTCTTTTAATATCATATTGAGAATTACATTTTTAGTCGTATTTAATAATAGTATAATATATAATGAATGAATTACTAATGATACAGAAATGGATGAAGATATGAATTTACTAATTAAATCATAAGCAGTAGTACTTTGACAATATACTTACAATATAATTCGCAAATATTATATGGAATTAGTATTATTCACTAGAGTATGAGAATCGAATAGTGGTATAAAATAGATGGAAACATGATAAATGTTATAATCAGTATCGAGAGGGAATAATAAATGAACTTTAGTTAATATAAAAAGTATGCTTGATTTATTCTTTTAGCAAAAACGTTATAAAAGGTGAGCTTAAAATAAAAGCCATAAAAAATATAGTGGGGCGAAAATGGATTATAGTAAAATAGATTTGTTTTTAAAAAAATATTCATTTCATAGCAAAATGAAATATTCATATGAGTATTCCTCAAAAATTATGGATGTTTCGGGATTACTTCCCATTCGTGAGATATTAGGTAAGGTCTTGCCTTGGGAATTAGAAACTTATTTATTATTTTGTATTGATTATGACGAAGTTTCAAAAAACGAATTACAAAACAAAGATTTTTTGAATGTAATGTATGCAATAAGATCTTATAACCCACTCGAAGAAGATACAGATATAACAACTGCACGTATGTTAATAACATCAATCGGACTTACAGAATTTTATATACAAACCTCGATATTTCGGCGATTTTATAGATATAATTATTTTTATAACTTTGAGAATAAAAAAATTAATATGAAAGAAGTCTTTATTAATTCATTTGGAGTAGAATATGAAGAATTTATAGATCTTGCAATTTATATCCAAATTTTTGTTGGAAAACCTTATAATGATATAATGGCCTATGTGATATTCAAGAAATATTGCAAAGTTACAAAAAATTTAATTATTACTAGAGATGAATATAAAAAAGAAATCAGAAAGTTTGCTAAAAAAACAACAGATTTTTTATTTTGTGTTAGACCTTCGTATACTTATGCATTCATAGAGTATGAAGGAAAATTATATTTTCCTCTACCACATTTATTTTGTAAAAATATTACATCGTCTTTATTATTCCGATTAACAAAAGAAAATAGCAAATTGAGAGAACTGTTTGGTAAAGAAGTTCTAGAAAGCTATTTATTTGAAGTCCTTAACAATACAAAGCAATTTGATGAGATTTATCAAGAGATAGAATATAATCATCATGGGGAGAGATTTGATTCTAGCGATGTTATGTGTAGGATTAAAAACGATTACTTGTTTTTTGAATCAAAATCTCAAGTTCCATCAATTGAAGTCCGACAATTTAATGAAAAAGCGTTTAAAAAAGAAATCAATAAAATGGCTGAGGCTGTTGTACAATTATATAAAAGCATAGTCAGGTTTATAGAGCACTCCGAATATAGTCCTTTCAAATCTACAATTAAACCAGATAAGGTACATATATGGGGCTTTGTTTCAATTCTAGAATCATCAGAACCAAGTAATGAGCTTATCTATAATAAAGTAGCAGAAATTTTAAATTTGAAATTAAAATCTAAAGAGATGAATTGGGTAATTACTCATATAAAGGTTGTTGATTTGACGTCAATAGAAAGATTTTGTTTTGATTCTTTAGATTTTATCAAAAGTTTAAAATTGCAAATAGAAAAGGGTGGGCTTTATGATTATGCTCTTTCGCATTCAAGTGATTTGGTAAGTTATGATAATAAAAAGGAGTATGATCTGATTGAAAAGTTTACTAATCAATGTTTTGTAAGGGAACGACTTATAATTGATGATCTAGTAAAAAAAGGCATATTGAAAAATTAATAATACTTAATTCGAGATACTATGATTAAAAAAATATCATTTTATTTATCGGGAATAAAAATTTTAGAATAGAAATATTTGCAGATTAGAAATTAAATATTAAATAAATACGCTTAGTGTAACCATTATTATGAAGAATGTGGATAAAAAAGCACCAAAAAGATTGATTTCTGTATTGTACAGAAGTTAATCTTTTTTTTTGATATTCTATAGTCATTATTATTTTATTCCATCAAGCTTTGTGATTTAGAGTGTTGGTTTACAATTTATTAATAAGTGGGATAAATAATTACTAACTTTTTATTAAGTTACATGATACAATATGAATGTAAAATTCTTACAACGATAAACTGTATATGCGAATGTAAATATTTGCTTTTCTATGACTAAATAATGTGCTTATGAGATTAATAAGTCTATTTCTAAATAAAATATGAATACATTTGTGAATTTTAAATTATTTATTAAGTAATATTTTGTTAATGCTATAAAGGGAACTGTTAAAATAGACTATGGATAATTATGGTTTCATAAGTGAATTGAAAATTGATCCTGTCTATATATTAAAAATATTCTTGATAGATGATAATTGTGTTATTAATTGCTTAGTAATAAAATTGAATATTTGGTTTTAAATTAATGCAATTATTTGGTGAATTAGTTTATTAAGTAGGAAATATCAATTTCATAATTTTATGAATGTTTATCTTTTATTTTAATTCAATAAAATCTATATTATTACAAAAATAATAGTTTTGTTTAGTATGATTAATAAATTGTTGGTTCTATATTTATGAAAAAAGAAAGGAATAGCTTTTATAGGTAATTGTGAATTTTTAATAATCGTAAGATTGATAGAACTAAAACAACTTATTTAACAGAGAATATTAAAAATAAGGAGGAGTTTAATATGCAAAATATTTATGAACTTGTAGGAATAGTTAAGGGAATAAATTTTGATGGGGTGGTGAACAATAAGGAAGTAGCACATTTGCAATCGTGGATAGATAAAAACAAAAATCTTGTTTATGATCCACGTCAGGAAGAATTAATTAGGTTGGTAAATTCTGTTCTTGAAGATCATATTATTGATGAAAAAGAGAGAATAATGATGCTTGAATATTCAGAAATGCTTTTAAAGGATTATGGAGATAACGATACCATAATAAATGAATTAAATGGAATAATAGAGGGAATAGTATGCGATGGTGTAGTTAATGAAGCAGAGGTTTATCAATTAAAAGAATGGATGAATTTATATGGGAAAGGTATAAAACACAATAAGTTTTATTCTAACTTGTTTATATTGATTAATAATATTATTGAAGATGGAGTAGTAGATGAAAAGGAACAAAGTATATTACTTAACATATTAGCGGAAAGAATTGCAAATTCGCAATTTGAAACAAATTTAAATTATCTTTGTAAACAAGTAAAAGAGAGAAAAAACATTGGAATTGATCTTATTGATATCTTAGATAATGAAACTGCAATGAATGAGATACATAAAAGAGCAGAAAATCAATTGATGATATCACTCTCATCTAAAACAGAAGCCGTAGACTGTCCAGAAATAATTATGATATCTTTAGTTCTTATTGCAATGCTCGAATATGATGGTAATTATTACGGAAGTGTTAGAAAAACATATATTACTTTATATAAAGAATATTCTGAAGCGAAAGTAGAAGGCTTAATAAGATCAATACTTTCTCGTTACAAGAAGAGTAATGATTCTTCAAGTAGAAGTAGGATTATTAATGTGGCTTTGGAAAACGCAATTGTTCCGCAAACTTTTTTGACCGCTTTTTTTGAATTTATTGTAGATATTTACAAGTTAAATTTTGAATTTGATTTGTCAGAAGAAATATATGAAGATTTTAAGTTTGTGTTTGATGGATTAAGAAGTAAAATGCTATCTGATGGAGATAACATTACGATTAAAGTTACGAATAAAACATACAAGCTAATTGCATCAACAAAACGTTTAATAACAAGTGAAGATGGAATTGATGCGTTAATAAAACTTAGTGTCTTGATTGCAAAAATAGTTGATAACAGATTATGGGATAAGGAAGTAAAAATATATAATCCTTATTTAAAGGCAGGCTTTGAAGGCTGGGTAAGTCAACTAAATGATGAAGTTAAACACAAAAGAAATAATAAAGAAAAAACAACTAAAGATCGATCAAAGTGGGAACCAAAGTTCATGCTTAATAATAATATTATACAACTTATGCCACCAACGCATAGAATAAAGGCTCAGTACAATTATAAAGATATTGCAATGATCATATTAAATAATGGTGAAGAACTGTATCGCGAGGAAAAGTGCGATATTAGAGAAATTATTGGAGGATATCTCGTTAATCCTGTGGCAATAAAATTAGAAAAACCATTAGGTCAGCTAACGTATAAATTGACCGCAGGTGATGAAATAATCTATGATAGCAAAGAGATTCTTTATAGAAACTATATTATATTTAATGAAGAAGGACGTGAAATACACAATAATAGAGACTATGAAGGAATAGCTTATATTTGTTATATGGAAGGTACTGCCGAAATTAATAAAATCTTTTCAAAAGAATTTTATAATTTAGGTTCTAAACTTGTTAGAATAGGTGATGCAATTAGTATTAGTAATGATGTGTTTAATTTTTCTTCAATGATTAATCCAGGAATTATTGGGCGATTACATGATAACTGTGAAGTAATAAATGATAGGACGCAAGAAAGTATGCAAGTATACAAGGAAGTGAATGTTGTTGTATTTGAGGCAGATAATCTATCATCAAAATTCGAAATAATTATCAACGGGAAATCGCATAAAATTTCGGATATGAAATATAAGAAAACAACTAGAGATTCAATTAGTAAATATGTTGTTGAACTTAAACTTTTAATTGTTGGCATTTATGAAATTAAAGTAAATCAACTTATCATAGGAAAGAAAAAAGAAATTCTAAATGAACAGTTTATCTATGATCCAACACTCGAATATATGTCAGAAACGCAAGGCGGGAAAACTTTTAGAATTATGGCTTCTTCTGGTTTTTTGCTACGAAAAATAAATACAGAAATATCAAGCATAGCCTTTCAAGCAGATTTTATTAAATTTAAAATAAATGGAGAAGTTTATAGTTATATGCTTCCCTTTGAATTGAATTTTTATAAGTTTGGTGACAATAGATGGAAATCTGGGACTGAAGAAATATGGATTGATGATATTCAATTAGACACAGATTTTATATTATATAATTCTAAGTGTGATGCTCTTTCAATATATAACGAGGGCGGAAAAATTATTGAAGATAATATTAGTTTTGTAAATAAAGGATATTATAAGAAGTTTTCTATTGGCTTTTTAAATTCATTTAAGAAGGGTAATCGATGTGTTTATCTTGTTTTTACAGGGATTGATCAGATGAGACACGTTATTCCATGCTTTAATAGCTGTGTTATTGATGAAGAAAAGTCAGAATTTATATGTTTTGATGATCCTAAACAACTTAAAATATCGACAGTATTTCACGGGAAGAATAAAGTTTTTTTTGAAGTGTTTAATAATGAAGGAAATAAAATATTTTCAAGTCAATTGCTTGAAAGTGGACAAACAGAATATGTGAATACTTTTGATTCTTTTAAAGAGTATACTATAATATTTTATGAAAAGATAAAAAAATCAATGATTAAAGCCAATTCACAAATATGCTGTTTTAAGAAAACATTCTATGCTAAGCAGGATTTTATAAATAAGTCTTTCAAAATAAACGAGATATTTTTTAATCCAATAAACATGTCTAATAAATACGAATTTCTAGAGAAGTCATATTATTTAAATAAGGCTTATATCCATATATTAGATAGATTAGAAAGTGATATCTTTAGAGGCGAAATATTTGTGAATACTATTAATGGAAAATGGTTTTTAGATGAAATAAATCCAGTTATTGTTGAAATATGCAGTTCAGTTATTGATGATACTATTGATTTATATATAACTAATGAAGAATTTGGGGATGGTTTATTGGTTGATTCTAAAAAGCATGGGATTTTAAATTCTCTTGATCAACGCTCAGCACCAGATATATTTTTATTTACAGTAAGTGTGAATGGGGGAATAAAATCTTGAAAAAATTAAATCCAATTGAAAGGTCACAGTATATAAATGAAAGATATAAGGAATATTTAAAGTCTTCTTTTGAACTTGGTAAAGGTGAACTTCAAGAATTATTTATTAAACAATTGAATAATGAAAAATTATTTAAGGGACCATATATTGATATAAAATTTCCTTTTCAGAGAGGAAAAAATATTGAATCGTTGATTGTCGAAGGCGTTGTATCTAGTTCTTTTTATAACCTAAAAGACATTAATTTTAAAAGACCATTGTATTCGCATCAAGAGGAAGCGATACGATTAATTAGAAACGGGAGAAGTGCTGTTATTACAACAGGGACAGGTTCAGGGAAAACCGAATGCTTTTTATATCCAATACTAAATGATTTGCTTTTTGATATTGAAAAAGGAAATCATGAGGTTGGAATTAGAGCAATATTTTTATATCCAATGAACGCTTTGCTTAATGACCAAATCGATCGAATTAGAAAAATATTATGTAAATGTCCAGATATTACGTTTGGTTTTTTTACAGGCGATACACCTGAGAAAGCAACATGCGCTACAAGGAAAAATACTGATGTGGATAACGAATGTATAATTCCTGATAATGAATTAGTTTCTCGAGAAGAGATTCGTAATAAACCACCACATTTATTATTTACAAATTATTCTATGCTTGAATATCTATTAATTAGGCCGAAAGATTATGCATTATTTGAACCAAACAGATTAAAAAATTGGAAATATATGGTATTAGATGAAGCTCATACATATGCTGGCTCATTGGGAATAGAATTATCGCTATTGCTTAGAAGATTAACAGGTATGGCGATAAGGAAACCTCAGTTTATTCTTACAAGTGCAACTTTGGGTGAACAAGGCAAGTCAGAAAATGATATTATTAGATTTGCAAAAAAACTTACATCAGCAGAATTTGATATAAATGATATTATTTTTTCAAAAAGAATTTTTTTGCAAAATCGAGCTGAATATAGAATTATAGGAAGTGATTATTTAAAGATTAAAAATGCAATAAACTCATATGGTGAACTTAACTTAATTACAAGCAATTACTATAAAGGATCATCGAGCAACATAAGAGAACAATTATATGAACTCTTGTCAAGAGATAAAAACGTTCATGCTATAAGTTCAATGTTGAAATCGGGTAGTAAAGATTTTATAAATCTTTATAATGAAATGCTATTATATATCAGTAAAGAAGAATTAATTTCATTAATTGATATTATTAATAAAGCTGAAAAAGATGGGATTGGATTATTTGAATTAAAATATCATTCTTTTATAAGACCATTATCAGGTGCATTTATCACTTATGGTAAACATCCAAAATTGAGTTTGACTAAAACCAATGAAATTGATGGATTGAAGGCATTTGAAGTCGGAAATTGTAAATATTGCAAAGCCGCATATATTATTGGGAAAATTCAGAATGATGAAAATGATCAAATGAATTATCTTTTACAAAATAAAGAAGTTGATATTTATGAAAATTATGGAAATGTAAAATATTTAAAAATTGACTTTTTCTTATTTGAAAAAGATATCTCAAAAGATGATGTAGAAAAAGGAATAATTGAGCCATATGAAGTATGTGCAAAATGTGGAGAAATACATGCTGCAGGAAACTTAAATGCAATGAAGTGTAAATGTGATGACAAATACAGATTTTTATTATATAAAGTTATTGAAAGTAAAAAACAAGATGATTCAGCCAATAATAATATAAATCATTGCCCTTGTTGTGGAAATAAAGGAAATTCAGGAATCATTAAAGCCTTAAATATAGGGAAAGATGAGGCCACTGCTATTATTTCACAAATACTTTATGAGGCTATTGATGAAAGTGAACAAGAAGTAGAGAGATTCAATAAAACATCTTTGACGATTAATGAAAGAAGTAATGATCAAAAAAAAGAGGAAAGGGTTAAACAGTTTTTAGTTTTTTCAGACAGTAGGCAACAAGCTAGTTTTGCAGCTTTATTTTTTGACAGGAACCATATTCGAATGCTTCGTAAACGATTAATATGGGAAGTAATAAAAGTAAACAATTATGCTGATTTAAGTGTTAATAAATTAATATCTTGTTTAAAAGAAATATTAGAAACAAATGATTTTTTCCAAAATGGGATGAATCCTCATAAAAATGCTTGGTCCGCTTTATTAGTGGATTTACTAAAAGTTGATGGCGCCTATGATGGGGAAGGAATAGGCTTATATTTCTTTGATTTAGATATTGGAGATATTGTTAATTCGATTGATGATGAGGCAATTAATGAAGTTTTTGAAAATTGTAATATGAGTAAGGATGAACTTTATGAATTAATACAGATAGCGTTTACTGTTTTTAAAACAACACCGGCAATAAATTATTCAATAGCAACATTTACGCAGGAAGAAAAAAAGGAAATACTTGGATATAGACGATTTGAAAATTATGTTATGCTAAATATTCCTGAAAAAGAAGAAAAAGAAGAAAAAAGCAACTTTGTGAGAAGTTTTTTACCTGTAAAAAATGAGAGTAATATGATTGTGCGTTATGTAATGAAGATATTTGAATGTAATTCAGACAAAGCTAAAGATGTTTTAAAAAATCTATTTGATTTTTTAATTCAAATAAATGAAACGGAAAGCAGTAAAAAAATTCTTATTAAACATTCTAAAAGAGATGCATATCAAATTGATTCTAGTTATTATAAAATAAGAAATTATAAAAATTCTAAATTTTATAAGTGTAATAAATGTGGGAAATTAACACCACACAATATTAGAAATAAATGTCCCAAAGATAGTTGTCAAGGAACGCTTATAGAGATTAATCCTGATGAAATGTTGGCATCAAATTTCTATCGACAACAATATCAAACAATGAAATTAGAGAGTATAGTAATTAAAGAACATACTGCCCAATTAGATAAAAAAACTGCTAAACAATATCAAAATGATTTTAAGAAAAAACAAATTAATATATTAAGCTGTTCAACAACTTTTGAAATGGGAGTTGATCTTGGTGAACTTGAAACAGTATTTATGCGTAATGTACCACCCACTCCAGCTAATTATGTACAGAGGGCAGGACGAGCAGGAAGAAGAAAAGAATGCTCTGCATATATACTTACTTTTTGTGAAATTAGATCGCATGATTATACATATTTTTTAGAACCGGAGAAAATGATATCAGGAATTATTTCTCCCCCATATTTCGACGTTTTAAATAAAAAGATTATTTCAAGACAGTTAATGGCTACAAGTTTTGGATATTTTTTTAGAATATATCCAGAATATTCCAAAAATTTAGATTCACTAGTTATAAATGGTGGAGGAATCTACAAGTATAAGGATTATATGAATTCTCATCCGGATGACCTAAATGAATACATTAATGATAAAATTCTTCCAGAGGTAGAATATAGAGAATATTGGAATTTTTCATGGTATGATCAAATAAAAGAAGAAGATGATAAGTTGACACATTTTGTTGATAACATAATAAAGCGGTTTAAAGAGTTTGAAAGTGGTCTGAATGAAGCTAAATTGCATGATAATAGTAGTGATAAAAAATATTTTGAGAATCAGATTAAACAATTAAAAAATTCATATGCCATTGACAGTCTATCGAAAGGTTGTGTAATACCAAAATATAGTTTTCCAGTAGATGTTGTAGATTTGCAATTATGTGAAAATGGATATTATTTAAACAAATACGACATAACTAGAGATTTAAAAATTGCTATTTCTGAGTATGCTCCAGATTCAGAAATAGTAGTAGATGGAAAAAAATTTACGTCAAAATATATTTCATTAAATAAGAATTCAGAATTTTCTAAGAATTATTTTATTACATGCCCAACATGTAAAAAAATGAATATGTTTTTAAGGGAATCCAATGAAATTATTTGTAAATACTGTGGGCATTCAATTTCGTCAGAGACATTAGAATATTATATTGAACCAATTAATGGATTCAAGAGTGGTGAAACTAAAGAAAGTAATCAGTTAAAGCCAGCAAGATCTTATGCCGGGAAAGTAACTTATGTTGGTGGTGGAAAAGTAAACGAAAAGCGTCTTGTATTAAACAATATATTAGCTATTGAAACGAGCAGTGAAGACGAGTTACTTGTAATTAATAATTCTGGTTTTTATATGTGTCCAGTATGTGGGTATAGCGATATTGTAAAAGGTGGTAACAAAAGTCCGCTAAAACTTATTAATCATAAGAATTTCAACATGCATAAATGTGCAAATGATAAATTGGAATACATTAGGCTAGGAACTAAGTTTAAAACTGATGTAACTAGAATCACAATTCCGATGTTAAGTTTAAATAATAAAATTGGTTATTCATATGCTTTATCATTCTTATATGCATTTTTAGAAGGAGTAAGTATAGCATTACTTATAGAAAGAACGGACATTGATGGCGTTTTAGAAATTAATTCTGAATTTGAAAGTTATGATATTTTGTTATTTGATAACGTACCAGGAGGAGCAGGACACGTTAAAAGACTTCTTAATAAAGACGCTTTAAAAGATTCGTTAAACGAAGCACTTAAAAAGGTAAGCAATAATTGTTGTGATGAAAATACGTCATGCTATAATTGCTTGAGAAATTACTATAATCAATCTTATCATAGCAATTTGCAAAGAAATTATGCAATTGATATTATTAAACGTTTGTTATTCGCATTTGAAAATGAAATAGTTAATTATCAAAACGAACATTGGGAACTAAATAGCAATATAGTATTTGCTAATAAAAAAATGCAAATTGTTTTAGGTACAAATGGAAGAAATCCAGGGAATGAATGTGCTAAAGAAATATGGGAAGATTTATTAGATGATTGTTATGATAAAGATGAAATAGAGATTATAACTATGTTAAAAGAGAAAAGCCCTCATAATATTGGCAAGCCATATTATAAAAAAACAATGAAAATCGAGGAAACCAATGAGGAATTTACTGCTAATTTAGTTTGGTATGAGAAACAAGTCATGCTTTTTTTGAATGAATCATATGATGATTATATAATTGCCAAAAAGACTGGCTGGGATGTTTTTTGTACTAGTGAAGGATTTAATATTCAAAAAGTATTAGAAAAAGTAGGTGAGTAAAATGGCAAAAATGATACCAGATATGCCAAAGAAATATGATTCAAGGAGCCAAGAAGGATTAATGTATGAAGAATTAAATAAACTCTCAGATGAATACTATGTTTTTCATTCATTTTCAATTGTTAATGTTAAAGAAAGAGTTATTAATGAAAGTGAGATAGATTTTGTTATATTCCATCCAATGAAAGGTATTTTATGCATAGAAGCAAAGGCAGGGGAAGTAGATTATAATGATGGGTATTGGAAATATAATAATGGAATTAAAATGAGCCATGATGGGCCCTACAATCAAGCTAAATCCAATAAATGGAAACTTAAGGATTCTATGTTGAATCATGGCCTTCAATATGAAGTTGAACATTGCAAGTTTTTACATGCGGTTTGGTTTCCTAATATTACACTTGTTGAATTAACGAAAAAACAGCTTCCATCAGAAGCTGATATTAATATTACTCTAACTTCCGATTCTTTTAATAATATTGAAAAGAGTATTAATCAGATATTTCAAATTGAAGTAGAAGCCAGAATAAATACTTGTTTAAGTGAAAAGGAAGTCAATGTTATTTTGGAAAGAGTACTAGCCCCGAGTTTTAAATTAATTTCTTTTAAGGAAATAGAAAGTGAAAGAACTAATAATGTATTTAGGAGAATGCTTAAAGAACAGGTTGCATTGTTGGATTATTTAGAAGAACAGAATAATGCGATTATTAACGGTTTAGCAGGTTCTGGTAAAACTGTAATGGCAATTGAAAAAGCAAGAAGACACTCTGAAAAAGGAGAAGCTGTTTTATTCCTTTGTTACAATGTTTTCTTGAAAGATTATTTGAAAGAAAAGTATAATTATTCTCATGTATCATATTACACGATCGATGGTTTAGCTTGTAAAATTTGCGAAACACATAAAAGTAATTACATATTATTGCTGGAAAAATTAAATGAGATGTCATATAACGGTTCATTTCCATATCAGCACGTAATTATTGATGAGGGTCAAGATTTTGGAAAAGTAGAATTGGAAGATGAAATTATTATTTCACTAAAATCGAATGTAATTAATGATGCGAAAGAAAATGGTACCTTTTATTTATTCTATGATAAAAATCAAATGATACAATCTCAAAAAGTTTTGAACTATATTGAAAATGCAGATTGTAAGTTGACACTTTATCGCAATTGTAGGAATACAGAGAATATAGCATTAACTTCTCTTAGATTACTTGGCTCTAGCCAATCACCTAAACTTTTTCAAGAGGCAATTTTAGGCGACCTAGCAGAGTTTTCATTTTGCTCAACAAGCGATGCTTTTGTTTCAACACTTAATTGTAAAATAGACAAATATATTAATGATGGTTATACAAATCTAACAATATTAACATGTAAAACTGAAGAAAAAAGTATAATATCAAATTATTGTAGTGACTCAAAGTATAATTATGAACATGGTTATGTTAAATTTACTACTTGTAGGAAATTTAAAGGCCTTGAATCAGACGCTGTGATTGTTATAGATATAGATGAAGATACATTTAATACTCAGGGCGAACAACTTATGTATGTAGGAACGTCAAGAGCAAGAATTAAATTAAGTTGCATTATTAGTATGAATGAGAATGATTGTTTAAAACTTATGGAGAAAAAAGGAATAAATCATAATAAAAACATTTTAAAATCATTTTCCACTGCATTTAATGCTAAACTTAATTAAAAAATTAGGAATATGATAAAATAATTTCAAGGTAATTACAAAGTGCACCCTATTAATTGGATAAACAATTAATGAAAGTGCACTTTATTTGTCTTCTTTCTCTTTTTAATTTTCATAATAATCAGGATAGAATTCTGGATGATCTGTATGTGTTTTTTCATATTCATCAATCTCTTTTTGTGTTTCTGGTGAGCATTTTGGTATTGGCTTACCATCCCATCTAAATATCACCCTATCTTTATCGCTCATTATTTTACCTTTTCCTTTAAAATAATCATACAATATTTTATCTTTTTGGTAAAGAAGCTTCCATATAAATACACTGTTCTTATATAAAATAAAAAAAACACCATTTCAGGTGTTTATCAGCGCTAGCAATTTTTATCCCGTACTCTAGCTGACGGTTTGATTATCTTTCGATATCGGCTCTTCAATATAATAACAGTTCTGAGTAATCAGTCAATTAAAAGCTATTAAATATATTATATTTTGAATAATTGTTAACTTTATTCAAAATATCTATCATTATTGCTTGCTTACTTTAAACCAATCTAGTACGATAAACATAACATAGATGTATTCCAATGAAGGACGGAAGAACAGTTTTATAATAATATTAATTTAGTATGTAACTTAATTGAGCAAAATATATAACGTAATTATGATGTTTTTTATATATAAGAACTAGCAAGCTAGAAAAAGTGTTTGAACTAAGGCTCAAATATTAATATCGAGATTAAATAAATCTAATAGTAATTATTTTATTAGCTTAATAAATGATTAAGGTGAGGAATTATTAATTTTAGTAGTTAAATGATTGTTGATAATAGATTTCAACATGAATAGGAAAATATAAGGAGATAAATATGAAAAACGTATTATATTTAGACATTGAATGGGCAAATCCACAAAATAAGAGTATTTGCCAAATCGCATTGATTTCTTTAGATTTAGATACAAATAAAACTGTTTTTCCAAAACTAAATTTGTATGTGAATCCAGACGATCAATATGATAGAAATTGTGTTGCAGTGCATCACATTTCTAATAGTATTACAGATAGTAAAGAAACTTTTGATATTATTTGGCCAAGAATTTCTAAATATTTCACTAATTCGATAATAATTGGACATAATGTGAAAGGTTCTGATTTGAACGCAATTGTTAAGAACTTAAGAAGATATGATATTGAAATTCCAGAAATGTGGTTCTTGGACACTTATTATTTGTCTAGAAAATTAATTGATTGTCTAGATGTTGAAAATTATAAATTATCTACTTTATGTAGCCATTTTAACATTGATATAGAAACTGAACATGATGCTTTTGATGATGCACTTGCGTGCTCAAATTTGATGAATGCTTTAATTGAAAATTATGATTTTGAGTTTGATGAATATATTGAAAAATGTCATCCAACTGAAACAAAAGAGTTTTCTAGTCCGATTTCAGCCATTAAATTAAGACGTGAAATTAATGAATTATTTGGTGCCATAGATGGTATTGAAATGGATGGTATTGTATTCACTAAAGAAGTTAACTTTTTAAAATGTTGGAAAAAAGAACATCAAAAACATGATAATAATATGACAGTTAAATTTTTGATTAATACATTAGACAAGATACTTGAAGATGGAATTGTAACAATTGATGAGCTAGAGTGTTTGAAAAAGCAAATTATTTTATACTTACAAAGTGAATGCTCGGCTAAAGAAACAACCGCAATACAATATTTACATGGATTAATCATCGGCATAAAATCGGATGAAATAATACAAGATAAAGAAGTTTATAAATTACAAGAATGGCTTTATCAGAATGATTATTTAAAGGGTCATTATCCATATGATAAAATAGTATCGTTTATTGAAGAAATATTACAAGATACTATAATAACTACTGATGAAAAAAATGAATTAGATGAATTATTTACTGAATTATTTAATCCGTTAGATAAAATGAAAGAAGCAATTATTGTTTTTAAAGAAAAATCATTTTGCTTGAGTGGTGATTTTATTCATGGTAGTAAAACATGTATAGGAGAATATATTATTTCAAAAGGCGGATTAATTGATAAAAGCGTTAAAAAATCCACGAATTATGTAGTGGTTGGTGAAAAGGGAAGTGATCATTACTCGAATGGTTCATATGGCATAAAAGTAAAAAAGGCTATTGAGTTAGGAATAATTGTATTAAAGGAAAACCAAATGTACTAAAGGATACAGACAATATTAGAGGATATTGAAAGTTATATATATCAATCATCGATTATTTAGAATTGCTTTGGCTTTTATGTATACTAATTATAAAATATTTAAATTGATCAAGCTTAATTGCTTGATTTTATTGAATACATACATTACGTGGATAAGTATTATAGTGGAAGTCTTTTATTGAATTAATGTCGTATAGATGTTAATTATAAATTAACCGGAACGTTTTTGTTTATATCTATAAAACTTTGTTTGAATAACGATAATAATTAATGATATTCCAGATGCTATTATGATAGCAATATTACCTGCTAAGGTAGGTATTATAAAATTAGTTAATAATATTTTAAAAGGGATTATACTCAGGGAAGCGATGATATAAAATATTTTAATGCTAAATAGAATTTTGTTTAATCTGTTACTACATATTGGGCTTATCAAGTCCATAAAGATTGAACTAAAAATAGACAGAATAAATAAGGGCATATAAATTGGTATTATGTTAAAGAAGTAAGTAATTATGATAAAAGGGATATAAAAAAGTAGTGATTTTGATATACAGATAAATGCCTCGTAACCTTTAACAATTTCTTCAGAAAAATCATTTTTATTTGTAAAATTTATTATTGCAAAAAGTATTATAAAAACGGCGGCTAATAATAGCATAATATGTATGTCTAGTGACATCGTAAACAAGATATCTAAGAAGAAGGAAAAAACACTTATCTTAAAAATTGAAATAACGTAATTTAGAATAGAGTTATAGTTTAATTTCTTATTTATAATTAGATTATCAAACGATAAAATGTAAGTTATAAATGAAATCAAGTAAAAAAGAGGTGATAAAAAAGAAGTATTAAATATTTTAATTGATAAATGGTTCATTATTAAAAATACACAAATAAATATAGTCAATGTAGTAATAATAAAAGGATTTAGAAGAGATTTAAAAACTTTAATCATCGAATTTCTGATTTTTACATTAAAAATAAATAGTAATACTAAAATTATAGCAGATAGCAAAGTATAGATTGCTTCAAAATTCATTTTAACTATTTCCTTTCATCATTATATACCAGATGAATATAAGCTTAAACTATTAATTGTTTTGAAATGAATGATTTTTCTTTTTTCACTCAATTAATTTATATGAATATATTAGTAAATTGTTTAGATATCACCCTATCTTTATCGCTCATTATTTTACCTTTTCCTTTAAAATAATCATACAATATTTTATCTTTTTGGTAAAGAAGCTTCCATATAAATACACTGTTCTTATATAAAATAAAAAAAACACCATTTCAGGTGTTTATCAGCGCTAGCAATTTTT
>JAVWAV010000013.1:0-8555 GCA_036649855.1 Bacilli bacterium
TCGCCTTTAATAGATGCTAACCATTCTTCATACGAAAGAACTTTTTCACCCTTTTGTTCGGCATTAGCTACGTATTGTGAGTAAACTTCCTTAATTTTTCCTTCATCAGGATTTGTTGGTGTTCCGCATGCGACAAGAGCGCTTGTTAGTGCTACAACAGCACACGTTCTCATTGCATACTTAAAAAACTTTGTTTTCATATTATGACTCCTTTTTATGTACGTCCCATACATTCATAATAACCCCCCCCCCCGAAAAATCAAGTTAAAAATTAAAATTTTATATTTTTCTTAAAAAAGTTAATTTCTAAGGATCGAAAAAAGACGAAGAAAGACCATTAAATCAAGAAAAAAGAATAAAAAAAGTTCCACAAGATGGAACAATAACCGTTATATTTATAAGTATTAATATTTAAAGAACTATCTCATTATGTCCTATTTTTCCTAAATTTTCACTCGGAGTTGAATTTAAACCACCTCCTAATACGCTTAACCCTAAAACAGCTGAGGTTATTAAACTAATCATCTTTTTTTCCTCCTTTTTTTGAAACTTCATAGACAATGATGCTTCCGAAAATTGCTATCTCCAGAAATATTGCTGGTAAAAAATAGTAGGCAAAATCATTTCCGTTATTAACATGAGTGAATGTAATAACTAAAATTAAATCTAATAATGAAAAAACACCTAACAAAATTAATGATTTTTTCATCTTTTTTTTACCTCCAAAATTCCTTTCACATTTACAATACAATATTTCTTTAGTATCATAATGTCGAGACAAGTTTATCACCACATCATCGATGTGTCAATTGTATCAACACAAATTTTAAAAATGAGACATTGGAGGCTAAATTGTATCATCATGAATAATCTTCAAAAACAAACTTTTGCAAAAAAACAATTACTAAATGCAACATTAAGTCTATTATCAACAAAAAATATTAAGGAAATAAGTATTTCTCAAATAACTATTCTAGCTCAAGTTGGAAGAGCAACTTTTTATCGTAACTTTAAATCAATTGAAGATATATTGTATCAATATGAAAATAATCTTGCTGATGAATTCGATAGTTACTATAAAAGTATTAATAATAAAAATATATCTACTCTACTTTATGAAATATCTAAACATTATCTAGAAAATAAAGAATTTTATACAATACTATATAAACAACAATTAACAAAAATAATCGAAAATACTATACAAAATCGAATTAAAAATTCAATAGTTCCACAAACCGATATTGAAAAATATGGATTAAGCTTCCTTAGTTATGGATTATATGGTTGGATTATCGCTTGGATTAAAGATGGCATGAAAGACTCTCCAGAAAAATTATTAACAATGATGAAAGCATACTATTCTAATCCTTTTAAAATAGAATAAAATCTTAAATACGTTCAGCAAAATCACCATAATGAAAGCCTTCGTAGTCTAAGCTCCAAGTTAACTTTTTTTAACACAACTGAATTCCATAATACACCAATTGTCACGCTAGTAATAGAGCGTGAATTTGTTAATTTATAGTTACGCTAAATTGTTCAGTTTACGATTTCGCGTTTAGAACTTTCAACTATTTCACTTAAATTTTTATTAGTTGTTAAGTCAATACCAATTAAATATCCTTCACCTATAACTCCTATTTCTACTTGATAGTGATAAAGCAATTTTATAAATTATTTCTTTTTTCCTCTTTTTAGAAATACAACAAGTGAGAAGATATTTATAAATACAGATAAGAAAACTAAAATACGAAACCAAGTTCCACTAGATTGGAATATTTGAATATACCAAAAAATGAATGAAGTTTGTTGGTTCACATATAAAGGATTTAATAAGGCATAAATAAATAATCCAATAAAAGTACAAAGTGAAAATAAAATTGTAATTAAAAGAAGAATATCTTTTTTATCTGAAAAAAGAGAACCAGTATTATGCTTTTCTGTTGTGTTTGTTTTTTTATCTTCTTCATTTATGACTTCACCAGTTAGCAAATAATCTAAATTAACATCAAATAATTTTGACATCCTGGTTAAACATTCTATATTTGGCTCACAAACATTCTTTTCCCATTTAGAAATTGCCTGACGAGAAACAGATAAATATTCAGCTAATTTTTCTTGTGAATATCCTTTTTGTTTACGTAGTTTTTGTATTCTTTCTCCTACAGTCATTAATTATTTTCTCTCTTTCTTTTTCAGCATTACGCATAATGCTCATACATTATAACGAATTAGCAAAGTAATAACAATGAACATAAAGTTGCATACTGGCGAAATTTCGTTGCATTTTTGTTATATCTAAATTAAGTGTTTGTTTAATCTACATTAGACTAATTAAGTAAGCTTTGCTATTGCAAATAATATAGTTAATACGTCATTAGTTTATGAAAAGAATTTAACTTAAAACAAACTAAAATATTTAGTTTTATTAATAATAAAATCACGTATTTTATAAAAGAGGCAACACAAATGTACATAATAAAATAGATGCTCATAAATACGCTATTGTCATTGTGAACATTTTAAAAAACTAGCATTTTTATTTTTGCTTTTTTATGCATTATTATTTTGTCTTTTACAAATTCTTTACATTATTTAAAACAACATAAAATAAAAAGTGGTACTTCGAGAAGTACCACTTTAATGTCATATTCATGGTGGAGATGCGGAGAATCGAACTCCGGTCCAAGAATAGTCCTACAATAACGTCTACAGTTTATCATGTGTTTGTATTTATGCTTTAACTTAACACATGCAAATCGTTAAAGCAGTAGACTATAGTTTTTCAAATAATCAACATAATCATATGATCATTCAATCCTTTTGTTATGACACTAGATCTAAGCGTGAAAGGCAAAACCTTAGGTAGCGCGCACTCCCGATTAACGGGCCAATTATGTTAGGACTTAATTAATTAAGCAGCTGCGTAAGACATGTTTCTGTTGCCAGATAATTGTTTTTTGATGATAACGTCATCACTCGACTGCAGTTAGAGCCAAACGTATCCCTGTCGAAACCAGTACATCCCCAAGCAATAAAATTATATATCTATAATGATACTTTATCAATTATTATCATTTATTTAATATAAATAGCTTTAATTATTGCAAGTAAGATATAACAAATGACTATATTAATCATAATTCGCCGTTTAAAAAGGATGATGTTTGAAAGTCAGGTGTTTTTCCTCTACAACTAGCAGATGTTAAAGGAAAATCTATAATTAATACAAAAATTTCTTTTCTTGCTTTATCAGGAAATTTTGCAAGAATAGTTTTCATAGTATCTAATGGGCAAGGATATGATTCTTGAATCATTTTTAATTCTTCAAATGTTTTATTTCTATTAGTTCCTTCAAGAGCTCCACATTTCCTAGCATTGTCAGCTATTTCCCAAAATAAAGTTCAGTTCCTTTTATTCCATATGCAGTTTCATACAATGAATAATCAATATTATGATTGCATGAAACTAAAGTGGGGAACATCGTAAACAATAAAACACTTAATTTTAATCGTTTTTTCATATATTCTCCGTTTAATTACATTATCTTATTAAGTTTGTAGTTAAGCGTTTTTAATTTTTTGTTTTTTAATAAAAACTGCAAAGAAATAAAATACACAGTTAGCAAGACTTAGAACAAATAAAATACTAGAATAGATATTTAAAGACATTTTATTGTAGAACAATGCTAATGATAGAATTGAAGTAATTAATGTTGCTATTACTGAACAAAGCATAGTAATTAATATCTTTTTTTCTTTTTTTAAAATTATTAATACGCTAGAAAGCACTGCTAATATCAAAGATACGATTTGTAAAATAAAAAATGAAAGATTTGCATATTTAATTCCAAGAGAATAAAAATTACTGCTTAATACACCAAACAACGTTTCTGGAGAAATAGTAATATGTAATAATGCATCACCTGGTGAGGCAATTTGGTGCTCAAATCCAAAAATTTCAATCGTTGGAAAAAATAGTGCAAATAATACCAAACAAAATACTAAATTAATTGTTGAAATGATAACCATTGTCTTTAATTTCATAAAGTTTGTTCCTCTTTATATATAAATATAATACAACTATATTTTTAAAAAGAAATGTATAATTCTCTTTTTAATAGATAAAATGTATTAATAAATTACTATGTATTTTACTATTTTTTTACTTTATTTAATATTTCATTAAATTCGTCCCTAAACTCTATTTAATAATAGCAACTATATTAGTAAATAAAGTAAAAATAATTGATATAGTCATGTATATTCTATATAATACAAGTTATATGAAAACATTAGGATTACTTTTTAGATCGTTATACAGTAACAGCGCAGTCGTAGACGGCGCAAGAGGAAAAAAATGGTGGTATGCCGTTATATTCTTCTTACTTTCAACGATAATTTCAGTCATACCAATTGTCACTACTACCGCTCTTGTTAATGGCGGCCAATTCTTAGCAGCTAATGCCTATAACCTTGATAGAGCATTACCAGCATTTACTACATTTCTTGAAAAGAAAAAACTTGATCTCGCAATTGACAGTACAAAAGGAACCTTAAATGGAGATGGAACACTTAGTATTGAAACGCGGAATACTGCACTTGGAGCAACAACTGATCCAAAAGCACCTCTACCACAACCTTTCCAATATAAAGAAAAAATTATGGTTCCAGATTCTACACTTAATCCAACCGGAGCTTCAAAAGAAGTAATTATTCTCGAAGTATTCAACTTTACAACATTTAAAAACGAACTCATTTCAGAAAACGTAACTCGCATATTAAAAGGTGATGTAATCACTGCTACTATGCCAGATGTCCCAACAAAATATGAAACCAAAGATTTAAAAAGAACTATTTCATTTCTTATCCTTGGTAAAGATACCTATACAATCTACAAATTTCCAAACAATAAAACTAACTATTCTGCCACTGGTGGAGATTACTTTAACTTAAAAGATATCAAAACATTAAGTGAAGTTAAAACCTATGAAGATTGGCAAAAATTTATTGAATTAGGTTACATGAATACAAAAAACAAAAACTGTTTAGTTCAAACATCAATCATGCTTGGAATAAATGCTGGTATTGTTCTATTAATGGGATTGATGTTCTTCATCCTTACTAGAGGAAAAACAAACCCATATCGTTCTTATACATTCTGGGAATGCATGAAGATCTCATTCTGGTCAATGCTATCTCCTGCTATCTTGTCTCTTATCTTCGGTTTCTTCTTAACACAGTTCGCTACACTTATCTTCGTTCTAATATTTGGCGTAAGAGCAATGTGGCTATCTATGAAGCAACTAAAACCAATTGCTTAAAAACTACAAAAAATAAAATAGGATTCACACATCGTGAATCCTATTTTTTTATTCTTAATTATTTGTTATTTAATCGCCGTAGTCGCTTCCTCTTGATTTATCTTCAACAAAGATCATAAGAGGATCGGTAACGTCAGTTATCTCTTTAAAGACATATCCTTCGACATCAAGTGCAGGAGCTTCAAAGTCTCCTGTAAAAATTACTTTCTTATTTGTTTTGACTAATTGCATCATTTTATCTATAATTCTATCAATAGACTTTTTGTGATGTGCAAACATTGCTTGTAATTGTGTATAGAAAATCGGCTCAATATAAAATGAACATTCATTGTCGACAATGAACTTTTTTATAAGAGGGTTATCTAAATCAACTACTTGCTTAAAGCTATTAAATTCAATATATTCCATAACTTATATAGTATAGAGTATTTAAAGAAAGGAGGCAAACAAATGGATGGAAAAGATATAAAAATCGTTGTAACTGATATTGATGGGACATTATTTTCACATACTAAAAACTGTGTACCAGCAAGTTCAATCGATGCTGTACGTAAACTCCAAGCAAAAGGCATAAAAGTATTCCTTTGTTCTGGTAGAAATAAGTATCTTATTGGTAAAACTGGAATTCTTGACATAATTAAACCAGATGGTTTAATTACGATGAATGGAAGTTCTGTTATTATTGATGGAAAAGTAATTTATAAATATCCGATACCTGAAACTGTTGTTGATGCTTTGATTAAGTTTTCAAAGAGATTAAAATTTGGTTTAACCTTAATTGAACTTGATGAAGGTCATATCAACTACATTGATGATCGTGTTATTTCAGCTCATGAAAAGTACAAAACAAGATTCCCACAACCAAGAAGTTATCCAAATCATTACGATCGTACAGTTTATCAAGCAATATGTTTTTGTGACGAACTTGATGAATCACTGTTCTTACCACATATTAGTGGTGCAAAAAGTGCAAGATGGGATGAATACGCAGTTGATATCATGCCAACAGGAAGTGATAAAGCAAAAGGCTTATTAGCACTACTTGAATATCTAAAGTTAACACCAGAAAATGTCATGGCATTAGGTGATGGTAACAATGATATGGAACTAATTCAATTCGCAGGAATTGGAGTTGCAATGGGCAATGCTGTTCAATGCTTAAAAAATGAATCTGACTTTGTTACCGATAACATCGATGATGATGGTTGGGCAAATTCATTTAAAAAATTAGGGATAATTGATTAGGGCTATTTATGATAGGTTTCGTTATTAAGAATTTTAAAGGACCTATATATTTGTTCTAATAAAATTACCCTACTCATTTGGTGAGTAAGGGTTAAGTGTGAAAGCTTAATCTTTTCTTTTGCTAATTTTTCAATTTTTGAAGAAAAACCTAAAGAACCTCCAATAATAAAGGTTACATTAGTTAGTGAATTACTAAGATAAGTATCGAACTTTTCTGAAAGTTCGATTGAATCATATTCAGTTCCTTTTAAATCAAGAAGTACAATATAATCATTTTCTTTAATTACTTTCTTTATGTTTTCAAATTCTTTATCTTTTACTACTATGTCTAGCGCAGCATTAGAATTTGCATCTATTTTTTCATCTTTTACTTCAATAATATTAAGTTCAACGTAACGTGATAAACGTTTAACATATTCATTTTGCATCTCAACATAATATTTTTCTTTAAGTTTGCCAACGCAAACTATTTTTATTTTAAGCATAAAATATTAACCTTTAATAACATTCCATTGTCTAGCAATTAATATCTTTACTTTGTCTTTATAGATAAATGAATTATCAATTGCTTCATAGATCTTTTTATCAGAATTACATTGTTCTGAAATATGAGCAAGAATAATTTCTTTAGTATTTGGTCCAACAACCATATTTAAGTAATTAACACATTGTTTATTTGATAAATGTCCAGCGTCTCCAATAATACGTAATTTAAGAGCTTCTGGTCGATTAGAGTTTAATACCATATCGCAATCATGATTTGCTTCAATCAAATAATAGTTTTTATCATGCATGATTGCGATTGTTTCTTGTGGAATAACGCCAGTATCGGTTATATAAAAGAATGATTCTCCATTTATTATAAACGAATATCCACAAGAACAAGGAGCGTCGTGCGATGTTAAAAACGGTATGACTTTAAAAGTTTTAAAGTCATACGTATAATATGGGCTTAAATAATTATAAAGTGGTAAATCTAAAGTTCCTTTTAATGAATATATTTTATTAGGATCAATATTATCAATACCAAGTACATGATCACCATGTCGATGGGTAAAGAAATAATGAGTTATATTATTAATATCAATATTACATTTTCTAAGACAAGACAAAAGATATGAAAAGCTAAGGCCTTGATCAAGTAATATATATTGGTTTGGACTAATTTCAATAGCAGTAGCGTTTCCTTTTGAGCCACTAGCAAGAACAAAAATATTCATACTTAATAAGTTTTTGTCTTCTTATAGTTATCAATAAAGTCATCGGTTGGAGTATCAAATCTAGATAAATTCTTAAAGAATAATAAATAAGTAGTACTAGTTTGTCCGTTTCTATTTTTAGCAACGTTTATTTCAACGGTTGATGTTAATACATCACCAATTTCTTCTTTAATTCTTTCTCTTTCTCGATCAGCCGGAGCAAAGGTAGCTTCAGCACTTCCTGGTTCTTTATTACTTTTTTTATCGTAATAGTCGTCTCTATATAATAATAAAATCTTATCTGCGTCTTGTTCTATATCGCCCGAATCTCTAAGATCAGACATTTCTGGACGTTTATTAGTTCTTGATTCAACTCCACGAGAAAGTTGAGAAATAACTACAACTGGAATTGAAAGTTCTTTAGCAAGAGCTTTCAATTCATGAGATATAGCTCCTACTTGAATACGGTTAGATTCATATTTCTTATCTGTTGTAATAAGTCCAAGATAGTCAATTAAGATCATTGATAAATTAGGATTTTCTGCTTTAAACTTTCTAGATTTAGTAACAAGTTCACCAATTTTTATATTAGGAGTTGGATCAATAAAAATTGGTGTCTTTTCCATTTGTTTAATGCCTTCACCAATCTTTACCATGTCTTTATCATTAACGTTTCCGGTTAATATTTTCGATAAATCAACGTTTGATACACTTGCTAAAATTCTAGTACCTAATGCTTCTGGACTCATTTCTACTGAAAATATTAACACTGGAGTCATTGAGCG
>JAVWAV010000013.1:8655-16954 GCA_036649855.1 Bacilli bacterium
GCTTCACTGTTTCCAAGAAAAGAATTGTCATCATCAAACGACTTAGAAAAATATTTTGTTTCTAAGTCGTGAAATGTATTTAATAATTCACGGGCATTTGTTTTATCACGTAAAATTTTAGCAGTTTCTTCAACGCCTTCATCAGTTAAATATTGATCAAGTAACTTTGAAAGAAAGTTTACTCCACCAATTTTACTAAGAACACCATTGTTTTCAAGAACTGCACCAACTGTTGAAATATCAAGAGACATTTTGTTTTCATATAAAGATACGAACACTTTAAAAATTTCTTTTAGTGAATAATCAGTAAAATCAAATTCGTTTAGCTCATTTACGATAAATTTAGCATTGGCTTCATTTCCAAGTGCTGCACTAATTAAATAAGCTTCAGCCTGTTTATTTGTTGGCAACGCATTAGCCATTATTTTCCCTCACTTACATGAACTTTGATAACACCAATTACGCCTTTAAATAATTCAATTTTAAGCATGGTTACACCAAATGCGTTAATTGGAAATTTTTCGACAAATTTTCTTTTATCAATTTCAATTTTAAATTTAGTTTTTAACTCATTTTCAACTTGTTTTAAGGAAATGGTTCCACACATTCTACCATCAGCAGCTGGTTTAGCTGTGAATTCTAATGTAACTTGTTCAAGTAATTCTTTTGCTTTATTAGCTTCTGCTTTAGCTTTTTCTATTTTATCAGCTTCGGCTTTTTTCTCATCAGCTAAAATCTTAATAGCAGTATCGGTATGACGTACTGCAAGTTTATTAGGAATCAAAAAATTTGATCCATATCCATCTTTAACCGTAACTATTTGTCCAGTTTTTCCAACCCCTTTAACATCACTTAACATAATAACTTTCATAATTAATTCTCCTCTTTTCCTTCACCTGGTTTAACTCTAGATTCATTTAAATAATCTTTTAAATTAGATAATAAAATAGTCTCAATTTCGCTGCAACTTGTACTTTTAAAAGTAACGGCAGCTCCGGCAAAATGTCCGCCACCACCCATTTTTTCACAAAGCAGTTGAACGTTAACACTTCCATCACTACGAGCACTAATTTTAACTTCGTTTTCATTAGTTCGACCAATGACAAAGCTAGCTTTAATATCTTTCATATCAACACATCTACTAGCAACTTTACTTATAATTACGGGATCAACAAGTTCTTCTCCAACTGTACAATAAACAATACCAGTATATGGAGTTTTTAATCCGGTTAAAATCTTCGAAATAAGCATTGCTTCTTCAAAGTCATCTTTTAAGAATTCATCAGCAGTAACGTTATCAGCTCCAAATTTTCTTAAAACCATGCTTGCTTCAAACGTTCTTATGCCTGAGGTTGAACTACTATAAAATGCCGTATCCATAAATATTCCAGAAAGCATAATTGTTGCATATGCACTAGGAATAACTATTTGTGGATTAGATGATGCGTAATATATTAATTCTGTAATAAGTTCACAAGCACTAGATGCACTTGATTCAGTATAAGAGAAAACTGGGTTACTAATAAATTCTTCACTTCTTCTATGGTGATCAATAACAATAATTTTTGAACATTCTTCAATTAAATCTTTATTTAATGCCATTGATGGACGGTGGAAATCAACAATTACTAAGATAGTTTTTGGATTTACACTGTTAATTGCATCTTTTGGACTAATAATTAAATCAGCTGCTTCTTCTTTTGAAAATGTTTGAGAAAAAGCCGAACGGGTTTTTCTTTCAACAAGTTTATAATCATAGACAATTCGAGAATCAAGTCCTAAATAATCACACATCACTTTAATGCCAAGCGCACTGCCAAGAGAGTCCATATCCATATCCATATGTCCCATGATTAAGACATTAGATGCTTGTTTTAAAACTGAGAATAGTGAATCGGCTAGCACTCTAACACGAACTTTATTTTTCTTTTCAATAGCTTCGGTTTTTCCGCCATAAAACTGTAAATCACTACCATATTTTGAAACAACTGCTTGATCTCCGCCACGTGATATAGCGATATCAAGAGCACTACTGGCCATTTCGTTTAGTTTATAAACAGATGGAAAGTCATGAGCAAAACCAATTGAAAGAGTAGGATTAATTTCGTTTTCACCTTCAATTGAACGTATAGAATCAAGAATTTCAAAGTTATTATCTTGCATTCTTAGTAATGAATTATAATTACAGATTGCAAAATATGAGTCATTCTTATATTTACGTAATAAGACTCCATAAGTTTTAAAGTAATCATTAATCTTTGTTCTAACACTTGCAATAACGTCAGACGTTTCTTCATCCGTACTAATAATTTCATTAAAGTTATCAATAACAATAATTCCTAAAACAATTGCTTGGTTTTTAGAATACTTAAATAAGTTTTCATATTCAGTCGTATCTTTAAATAGATATACTCCAGCTTGAGCCATATAAGTAACATTAAAGAATTTATCATTAATTGTAACAATTACTGAATTAGATGTATTAGATCCATATAAATCTCTAAGTTTAGGAAAAGCATCTAAAATATTCGTATCAAGTAACTCATGACAATGTGATTCAATTAATCTATTTTCCCAAAGAATTATTTGATTTTCATCAACTACAATTATTCCAAGTTGTGTAAAATCTAATGATTCTTGAATATTAGAACCAAATAAATCCGTTGTAAGAATATCTTGTTTATATCTCGATCTTTCAATAATAAATACCGATAATAACATAATTATCGCATCAACCGTTACAAAGACAGCAGCAAAAATAAAGATAAATGGCACCGTAATAAGATTTTGAATATCAAAAGAATTATAAAAATACATTAAATACAGCGTTAAAATTAAAATAACCTGCAATAACAACGTTAAGTATGAAACTATTTTAATAAGATTATAAGATTTCTTCATAGTATTAATATTATATTATGCTTTAAAGCATAATAAAAGAAAAAAGCCATTCGTTTCATAACGAATGGCTTATTATTTAGTATTAATCAGCAACGTATGGTAATAATGCCATTTTTCTTGCGTTCTTAATTGCTCTTGCGAGTTCTCTTTGATATTTTGCACATGTTCCAGTTAATCTACGTGGAGCAATCTTGCCGTTTGGAGTAATGAACTTCTTTAAAAGTTCAATATCTTTATAATCAATGAACTTCACATTGTTTTTTGTAAAGTAACAGACCTTTTTGTGAGGTCTCATTTTTTTGTATGCCATATTTTATTTCCTTTCTTTTGTTTTTTTACTTAGAATGGGAGATCTTCATCTCCAGACATGATATCGATATCAGATGTACCTGAAGATTCAGTGTTTTCTTCAACAAAAGCTGAAGTATCATCGGTTCTTTCAGATTTAGGTGATAAGAATTGAACGTTTTCAGCAATTATTTCAACAACTTGGACATTAACTCCACTATTGTTTTTATAAGATCTTTGAACGATTCTTCCTTCAACACCAACAAGCGATCCTTTTTTAGTATATTTAGCGATATTATCGGCTAAACCATTCCATGCTACACATGGAATAAAACTAGTAGTTCTTTGTCCATCAGCGCCTTTGGTCATGTTATCGACCGCAACTGAAAACGAAACTACGGAATTGTTGTTTGCTGTTGTTCTTTTTTCTGGATTTCTTGATAGTCTTCCAACTAATACTACTCTATTAATCATATACTCTCCTTTTTATTCTTGATCAATCGTTACTAAATGGCGTAAGACATTAGTATTGATTAAGACTAAACGATTAAATTCATTAATAGCTTTTTCATCACCCTCAAATTTAACAACAACGTAATAGCCTTTCGTTTCTTTCTTAATTTCATAAGCAAGTTCACGAAGTCCCCATTCATTGACTTTACCAACTTTAGCTCCGTTTGTTGCTAAAATGTTGTGTAATGATGCAATGAGTGTTTTACGTGCGTCATCATCGAGTGAAGGTCTTAAAATATACATTAATTCGTACTTTTTCATATGTACCCCTCCTTTGGACATCTGACTACTTTCGGTGAAGTAGTAGGACATAACTATATTTGCATATAGAAATGCATTTATATTATATATATATAATAGACGTTTGTCAAAATACATTTTTGATAGGCACAATATCAAAATTAATAAAAAAATCGTCCACACCTATATAGTGGGGACGATTTAGAGTTTTTAGCAAAAATAGTTAAAATATATTATCTATCTTTCATACATGGAAAGAGTATTACTTCTCTAATAGATTGTTCGTTAGCTAGTAACATAATTAATCTATCAATTCCCATTCCAACGCCACCTGTTGGAGGCATACCATATTCAAGAGCTTCAATAAAATCATAATCCATTTCATTAGCTTCATCATCGCCTAATTCTTTTGCTTTAATTTGAGCTTCAAATCTTTCAATTTGATCAAGTGGATCATTAAGTTCACTATAAGCATTGCAAACTTCAAATCCAGCCATATATAATTCAAATCTTTCAGTAAAACGAGGATCTTTGCTCTTTTTAGTAAGAGGCGATATTTCAATTGGATGTCCTGTTACAAATGTTGGTTGAATTAAATCACCTTCACAGAACTTTTCAAAGAATTCATTAAGAATAAATCCAGTACTTGTCATATGAGCTTCTACTTTAATGCCGTTTTGAGCAGCAAGTTTCTTTGCTTCTTCAAATGTAATATCTGCTGTAAAATCAATTCCAGTTTTATCTTTAACTAACTCAGCCATTGATACCCATCTAAATGGTTTACTAATATCTAAAGTAAGTTCACCAAACGTAATAACGTCACTATGTAAAACTTCTTTAACAGTATTTCTAATTACGCCTTCCATTAAGTTTCTCATTGATTGAAGATCACCAAATGCTTCATATAGTTCAACTGTTGTAAATTCAGGATTATGTTTTGTATCCATTCCTTCATTTCTAAAGAGTCTTCCAATCTCATATACTTTTTCAAGTCCACCAACTATTAATCTTTTAAGTGGTAATTCAGTTGCAATACGTAAATAAAAATCTTTATCTAATGTATTATGATGTGTAACAAAAGGACGAGCAGAAGCTCCACCTAATATTGGTTGAAGCACTCCGGTTTCAACTTCAACAAATCCTAAATTATCAAAATAATTTTGAATTGATCTAATAATTCTTGGACGTAATAGTGCCACACGTTTTGCATCATCATTTACAATCAAATCAATATATCTTTTTCTATATCTTTCTTCAATATCGGTTAAACCATGAAATTTTTCAGGCAAAACTTTGAGTGATTTTGTAAGGAATGTATACTTTTCCACTCTAATAGTTAATTCTCCGGTTCTCGTGAACATTAATCTACCATATAAACCAACAAAATCACCGATGTCGGTAAGCTTTAATACTTCGTAATCGTGTTCTCCAACAACATCAATTCCAATATAAGCTTGTATTTTTCCAAACTTATCTTGAATATTCATGAAACTAGCTTTTCCCATACGACGAACAGACATTACTCTGCCAGCAACATTTACATATATATGATTAGCTTCTAGTTCTTCATTTGTTTTTCCTTCAACTGCTTCTCTTGCAGTTAAAGAATTATGAGTTCTTTCATACTTTTCACCAAAAGGATCGACTCCGAGTTCTTTTAATTTGTTTATCTTTTCTCTTCTAACGAGTTCTTGGTCATTTAATAATTCTTCCATACGTTTCTCCTTTAGTCCCTGTCTAATATAATACTATATTTATACAATTTATCAATTATTTGAATGAAAATAAGTATATTCTTAATTACTTTAAGCTTTCGCAGGTCTCATAATGATTTAATATATCTAAAACATCTTGTTTTGTAACAATATGTGAAGACAAATCTTTTCTAATATTTTTAGAATTTGGAAAACTACTAAAGAATTTTGGAGCAATTCCACGTAGTAATCTAATAGCTAATTCTTCACCTTTTTCTTCAATTAATAACTCCATATATTGAGTTAAAAACTTCTTTTGAGTAGCAAAATCCCTGCAAATCTCAACTGGTTTGCTATTTGTTAATGCATTATTAATTTCTAATGCTAACAAAGGATTTCCAATTCCTCCACGAGCAAGCATTACAGCATCAGCTCCCGTAATTTCAATTGCTTTCTTGGCATTTTCAACAGAAAAAATATCACCTGATACAATAAATGGAATATTAATATATTTCTTTAAATCTTTAATTTTTTCATATTGAGCAAGTCCGGTGTAACCTTGCTTTGCAGTTCGTACATGAACTGCAAGGAGTGCTACTCCTGCTTTTTCAGCCATAGTTGCAATCTCATATACGTTTATTGAATTATCGTCCCACCCAAGTCTTATTTTACAACTTACTGGTTTGCTTGATGCTTCAACGATTGCAACAAGTAATTCTTCTAATGCGGTTGGCGATTTTAGCCAACTAGATCCGCCATTATTTCTTGTAACTTTATAAACTGGACAAGCTAAATTTAGATCTAAAATATCATATTTTATTGGCATACTTTCAAGGATTTTAACTGCTTTAACAAGATTTTCTTTATTACCACCAAATAATTGAACAGCAAATAATGATTCCTTATTATTTGTATAAAGTAGTTTAGTTGTTTCAGCGTTTTGATAAATCAATCCGCAATCAGATATCATTTCACTATAAGTTAAGCCAATACCAAATTGACGGTAAAATTCCCTATACGCAAAAGAAGTTATGCCTGCCATAGGGGCAAGCACAACTTTCTTTTTGCTAAATATTTCTTTAAAATCTATACTATTTGTTTTCATCATTAGGTAATTCAACATCTGGTAAAACTACGCTATCAACTTCTGGAACTTCTACTTCAGGAATGATTGTATCAGCTGGTTTTACCACAGGTTTTACAAATCCTTCAAGAGATCTATGTTCTAATAAATAGGCAATTTGTTCAGAAGTAATTGATTCAATTTCTAATAATGTTTCAGCAATTAGAATAATATCATCTTTCTTTTCTTTAATTAAAGCAACAGCAGTAGCATGTGCTTCATCAATAATTGCACGAATTTCTTTATCAATTGCTTTGGCAACATCACTTGAGAAATTACGTGAAGTATTTGTATAATCACGACCAAGGAATACGTTACCATTTGGTTGTTCATATTGAATTGGTCCAAGTGAAGACATACCATATTCAACGACCATTAAACGAGCAATATGTGTTGCCATTTCAATATCGTTTGATGCTCCGGTTGAAATATCATCAAAGAAAACTTCTTCGGATGATCTTCCACCAAGATATCCAACAATACGAGCAAATAATTCTTTTCTTGTAAGTAAGAATCTATCTTGTTCTGGCGTCATAAGAACGTGCCCACCGGTATTACCACGTGGAACAATTGTAATCTTTTGAACTTTATCACTATCTTTTAAATTTAATCCGATAACAGCATGACCTGCTTCGTGGAAGGCGATCATACGTCTTTCAGTAGTAGTCATTGATCTTGAAGATTTAGCAGGACCGCCAATTCTTCTATCAATTGCTTCATCAATTTCAGTTATACCAATTGTTGATTTATTTTCACGAACAGATAATATTGCGGCATCATTAAGTACAGCTTCAATATCAGCTCCAGAAAAACCAACTGTACGTTTTGAAAGATTTGCAAAATTTACTGTTTCATCAACATTTTTGCCTCTTGCATGAACTGCGAAGATTGCTTCTCTTCCTTTTAAATCTGGTAAACTAACTGTAATTTTTCTATCAAATCTTCCAGCTCTTAATAAAGCTGGATCAAGAACGTCGTCTCTATTGGTTGCAGCAATGACAAGAACTCCACTATTATCAGCAAAACCATCCATCTCAACTAATAATTGGTTAAGGGTTTGTTCACGTTCATCGTTTCCGCCACCCATTCCTGTTCCACGTTGTCTACCAACGGCATCGATTTCATCAATGAAAACAAGACAAGGAGCATTAATTTTTGCAGTTTTAAATAAGTCTCTTACTCTACCAGCTCCAACTCCGACAAACATTTCAACAAAGTCAGATCCAGAAACTGAGAAGAAAGGAACGCCAGCTTCTCCAGCAACTGCTTTTGCAAGTAATGTTTTACCAGTTCCAGGAGCACCTACTAAAAGGACACCTCTTGGTAATTTAGCACCGGCTTTTGTATATTTTGCTGGAGCTTTTAAATAGTCGACAAGTTCAACCATTTCAGCTTTTTCTTCATCACATCCAGCAACATCTTTAAATCTAATTTTACTATTTTCGACTCGACGAGCACGGGATTTATTATAATCCATTGCTTGTTTATTTGATCCACCAACTGAACCCATAAACATCTTAATTAAGAAATAACCTCCAAC
>JAVWAV010000014.1:0-16019 GCA_036649855.1 Bacilli bacterium
CTCCAACAATAGTATTTGTAATAGCATATGTAAGATCGCCATTATGTTGAGAAGTGAATATAATCTTTACATTGCTTGCTGGCATAATAAATGAATAATATCCATCTGCAGCAGTAGGAGCGGTTAAAGCAACTTCTGCTCCTCCAGGAACTGTAGTAACTTTTCCAGTAGCAAATTTATAATGAGCATCATATTTTGTTTTAAATTTAACTTCTTTACCTGCTGGAGCAGTAGCAGTTGTTAAATCAGTCACTCTAACATTAGCATCAGATGTAGAAGAAATATCGTATTGCGTAATAACTTTCTTCATAGTCATATTTTTAGTAGTAATGTAAGAACTAAAATTTTGTTCCATTTTAAGAGTAGTAGCATCTCCTTCTCCAGAAACTACAAAGGTAAGTTTTTTAACTGTACTTCCATCTTTAGTTGCAAATTCAACTGAAGTACCAGTTAAGTTATAAATACCAAAGTATTCTTTCTCATTTGATTCATTTATATCGGTAATAAGTTTTGCATATCCTTTAAAGAATTCAATGGAAACATAATAATCCATTCCCCATCCTTCTGGATCATTAATCGTATACTTTCCTTTAAATGTAGAACCAGTTAAAACTGTATCAACTGCGGCAACGGAAGTTGCAGCAATAGATAAATTACCATCTGGCATAATAAACTTAAATACATTTAATGAAAGAGCAGTTGTTGTAATAAGAGTATCACCACTTTTAACAACGTTAGTTGCAATAGCATATCCATTTTTAACATTTAATGTATAAACAACTTCACTTCCAACTATTGCAGTAGCTGGAGCATCAACTGTAACGTTAGCGTCTCCCTGTACTGGAACAACTTTAACATTGTCACCTAATGCAACAAGAATAGTTGCATTTTCAGCAGGCATTAAGAAACTATAAGCATTAACTCCAGCTTCTTTTGATGCAATTACGCCATTAACAGTAACTGCGATAACTTTTTTACTTACTTCTCCAACAACAATAGCAATGCCAACTTTTTCTCCAGCAATGGCTGTTGTTACTGATGGAGTAACTGTTGCTCCAACAACTTCTGTTGCAGTAATGCTAAATACTTGATTTGATTTAACACTAACTACTGCATCAACATTTGGCATAGTAAAACTATAAACTAAATCGCTTTCTTTAGTAATAGCGGTTCCATTTACACTTACTTCTACAATTCTTGCACTTATTCCTGCTTTTGCTACTAAAGTTACTGTAACTTTGGTACCTTCAAGAGCTTCAGCTACGTCAGACGTAATATCAAAATGTGTACTAGCAGTAATACTTACTGCATGTTTAACTTCGATAACTGTTGGATCTGTAGTTGTCGTAGTTGTTGTAGTCGTTGTAGTAGTCGTAGTATTAGTAGTAGGTGTCGTAGTACTAGGAGTACTACATGATCCTAAACCTAATGCCAATACAGAGAGAATTAATAACGATTTTATTTTCATAAGATTTCCTCCGAAATATGCATTATTTTAACTTATTTATTTTCAAATAACAAGATATTTTATTTGCGAGAAAATAAATTTTTGTGCAGTATTCCTTCCTACAAAAGAATTTAATCTAAAAATAGAAAATTATTAAAAATTCCCTTCTTAAAAATTTTTAATAATTTTCCTTTATTATGCGATTATATCGATTTAATAATTGCTATTTGATACGCAACAAATTAAACTTATTAGGTGAGGAGGAATAGATTATGACCACAAATAATAATTATGAAGAAAAACCAAATAAAGAGCTCGAAGAAAATAAAAATGAAGTAGCTTTTGAAGAGACTGGGCCAGACATCTATATCTCTCAAGAAATAGATGATAAAGAAAACGAAAACGATTTTTGTCATTTACAAGATCTTATTAAAACAAAACAAGTAGATAAATTACGTACATTTATTAGTGAATCAGATCCAATTGATATCGCATATCTTGTAAATGATATAAGTGATGATGAAGAACTAGTATATTTATTTAAAGTAGTTGCAAGTGCTTATATGGCTCCTGTATTTAGTTATTTAACAAGTCAGCAACAAGCAAAAATTGTAAGTGCTTTTAATAATGTTCAAGTTCAAGCCTTAATAGCTAATATGCCAAATGATGATCTTGCTGACTTTGTTGAAGAACTACCATCAAATCTTGTAAGTAAAGTACTAGCTAGTACAACTCCTGAAGATCGTAAACATATTAATAACTTACTTAATTATAAAGAAGATTCTGCAGGATCTATTATGACTACAGAATACGTTTCTATTAAAGAAGAATTTACTTGTGAAGAAGCCTATGATCATATTAAAAGTGTTGGTAAAGATGCCGAAACTATTATTACCACTTATCTTGTTGATAAAACGCGAAAACTAGTTGGTTCCCTTGCTTTACAGGACCTAGTTTTCGCTCCAAAAAATAAATTAGTAACGGAAATTAGTGATAATTCTTGTACCTCTTGTTTTGTTGATACTGATGAAGAAGAAGTTGCTCGTTTAATGAAAAAGTATGATTTAAACGTTATTCCTGTTGTTGATACTGAATCTCGTATTGTAGGAATTATTACGGTTGACGATATTATGGACGTTATTGAAAAGGAACAAACTGAAGATTTATCTCGTATGGCTGGTATGGCAATAACTGAAGGAGATTACATTAAAACAAGTGCATTTAAATTAGCAAAAGCACGCATTCCTTGGTTACTTGTTTTAATGATATCTGCAACTTTTACTGGATTAATTATTAGTAGTTTTGAAAGTTTATTATCTGTTCTTCCTGTTCTTACAGCATTTATTCCAATGCTTATGGATACAGGTGGAAATGCTGGAGGTCAAACAACAACTGTTGTAACTCGAGCTCTTGCACTTGGACAAATTTCAACTAAAGATTATTTAAAAGTACTACTAAAAGAATTTCTAGTTTCGCTAATTGTTGGATCATGTATTGCTATTGTAAACTTCTGTTGGATTTACTTTGAAATATCTGTTGGTTTAATATCTTATAAACCTGTTTCAAACGATCCAGTTTGGTTACTAGCATTACTTGTTTCTTTAACTGCTTTTATGGTAGTAGTTATATCTAAAACTTTAGGAGCATCTCTTCCACTTTTTGCTAAAAAAATCCATCTTGATCCCGCCATTATGGCAGGACCTGTTATTACAACAATAGTTGATGCTTGTGCCTTAATAATTTATTTCTTATTTGCTAAACTTATCCTTGGAATTTAAACTATAAAATTAAGATAATTTAGAAAAATAAAAGGATGAATAATAATCTAAAAATTATTGTTCATCCTTTTAATATTTTATAGTTTAATTTTAATTAATTATTACAGTGCCATCGCATTTTACTTCGATTTTATCGCCTGTTTTGACTGCTTCTAAAAATTCTTTACCTAATTGATCAATCGCAATTACGTTAGAATTCTCCCAAACACGAGCAAGAATAATTCCAGATCCAGCAAGAGAATCGACATGTTCTGAAAATAAGAAACAAGCTGGAGCAATACCCATTGAACAGACTGTTTGAATAACTAATCCACCAGTTGTTGAACCTATTGTTTGTGGTAAACAAAGGGCTTTTCCTGTGAGTTCTTTACCAAATAAATCAAGGTTATTTTGGTCACTAGCAATAACTGTTTTAGCATTTTTTAAAGCACTTTTTTGAAAGGTAGCAAGAGTATTTACACCGACTTTTGATACAACTGCTTCGCCTTTAAAGTCACCCCCAGCAAGAACACGACCTTTAAATCTTTTCATAATTATTTACTCTCCTTTCCAACAATAAAGTTTAGTATTTCTTCATCTTTATAATAACGAGCCATTGAATACGTTCTAAGTTTGTTAGAACTAGTAATTATTCTATGCATTTTAGTTAAAGGATTATTAGTATACATTAATGGACAAATTGTTGTAAGTTTAGCACCAGTTGCTAATAATTCTTGATATTTTGGTTCTTTTATAAACTTATCTTTAACATCAGGAGATGTTGTTAAAATAACTTTAGTAATTACTTTTTTACGTCCACTTTCTTTTAATCCTTCGACAATTTTATCAGTCCAAGAAACTAATTGATTATAAGTTAAGTGAGGACAGCCAATAAAGACTAAATTACCTTTCTTTTCCTTCTTTTTCCACATAACAGGATAAGATTTATAAACTCGATCAAGTTCAGCATCATCAATTATATATTCTTTTGCATCTTCTTTAATTAATGCTTCTTTTAATTCTTTAGCTTCTGGAGTTAAATTATCAATATGATATAATCCAACCGCACCATTTGATGCAGTGGCTGCACCAAAATCTTTTAAATAACCAATCGCATCATCTGTTAATTCACTACCAATAAATTTATCAAGACCATAAACATATGGTACTTCTTCCATAACTTTCATGCCAATGGCACTACCAAGAATTTGCGCTTCCGGAATTGACGTTGTTTTAACAATAATTTTCCAAGTAGCTTTTCTTCCTTCATCAGTTAATAACCCAAAATTAGGAACATAACCAATAATAGAACCAAATAAATCAAGCATGCCAGAATTACGATTACAACGTGCTCCTAGAACTGAGTTAGCATAAACGACAGCACTTGATTCAGCCCAAGATAATATTTCACCTTTCTTTGGAGTATTTCCTACTTCCTTTAAATAACTAGTACAAGTAAAAGCATTTTCATTTTTAAGTCCGACAGCTAGCATTTGTTTTTCATAACGAGCTTGTTCAGAATATAAAATCTTTTTAAAGACTAGTTTTTCAATCGGATTACATTTAACATTTTTAAAATCAAGTGGACGTGGATCAACTGTAAACTTTCCAATCGTATGAATATCGTTTTCAACTAAGGTATCCATCGTTTTAAAAAGTGGTTTTAATAAGCCAATGCCAAAAGAGGTAACAAGATGTCCTTCATCATGCGTTACTTTAACAAGATTTGGAGCTTCAAACATATCTCCAAAACGGACAATTGTTTCCATTATTTTAGCTTTGACTTCTCCTTCTTTTCCTTGAAGAATTTCTGTCTGCTCTTTTGTTAACTTCATCTTTGGTTCATACATACATTTTTTCCTCCCTTAATTAAAAAATATATCGCATAAAAAATAGATTATCTATACCTTTATTATACCATTATTAAAAACTTGTAATTTACATTCTTTACATTATTTGCTGCGTTTTATATTTAATTTATTTTTAATATATCCTTCTTCTAAATGTTGAAACGTAACCGTATCTGTAAATGGTAATACTTTTTCTAAAACTTCTTTACTTTCAACCGTCCAACAATTTACAAAATGTTTCTTTTGATACTTTTGAACACGTTTTTCTTCAAGTAAAACGTGTTCAACATCAAGTGATGGAAAAAAATGTCTTAACGAATAAGTCCATTCATTAGCTTTTCCTACTAATAGTGAACGCATAAATCCACTAAATGCGAATGGAAATAATGCACGAGGATCAAAAGAAATTAACATGAAATTTTTCTTGTCTTTAATACTTTTTAATTCTTCTTTTAAACACTTTGAAAGATTTTTATAGTTCTTTTTATATACTTTTAATTCAACAACAATTGGAATTATTTCTTTTACTGTCTCTAAAACTTCTTTAAACGTTGGAATCGAACTTCCATCAAGTAATTGATATCCGTTTTTTAACTGAGCAAGGGTAAGTTCTTCAATAATTCCAGCTTTTCCTGTGGTTCGAGTTAACTCAAAATCATGAAAAACAACTAGCTTTTGATCAAGAGTTAAATGAACATCAAGTTCGATTGCAAAGCCTGCATTTATAGCGGCTATAAATGCAGGTAATCCATTTTCTGTAAGTACTTCATCGTGTAACCCACGATGAGCGATGCCTTTTAAAAATAACGGATTAAGAGCTGAAATAAATTTTGATTTTTTCATATTATTTTCCTCTCTTAGTCTAGTTATTCAACGTCTAAGGCTTCAATACCTTTTTTAAAAGTAATATTTTTATTTTTAATACTCTTAACAAAGAAGAATATTATAGCAGCTACTGCAATACAAGATACGGCATAGACTGGTAATTCTCTAAATCCAATATCAGGACTAAGCATAATTAAACCAAGTAAACATGGGGTAATTGTTTGAGCAGTCATCGAAGAAGCATAATATAATCCAGTAAACTTTCCAATTTTCTTACTTGAACATAATTCAACAACCATTGGGAATGAATTAACATGTACTAACGACATCGCAAATCCTTTAATTCCCCAAATAACGTATAAGTAAATTGGGAAAGCATTAAATTTGCCAGCTTCTGGAATTGTAACTGGAATAGTATAAGATAAGACTAACCAAACTAATAAAGCAGTTAAAGTAAGTCCTAAACCACTAAATATACTCCATTTACGTCCAATTTTAGAAGCAAGTAATCCACCTACTGCAAATCCAATGACACTACCAACTCCACCAACAATAACGTTTATCATATTAGAGCTTGATGCACAGTGCAAATAATATAATGTGTAGTTTCCCATAAAAGTTCCTACTCCATTATCAGCCATAAACCAGAAAAACTCTGCGGCAAGAATAAGAATAAGCATTATTTTATTTGCTTTGCTCATTCCTTTTTTCTCTTCTACAACGCTATCACTTACTTCAGCATATTTTTCGCCACGAGCAATTTCTTCTGCCATTTCTTCCTCAACTTTATTTTCGTTAATACTAAAAAATAAGAATAAAGCCGAAATAACCATTAAGATTGAAGCAATTAAGAAAGGCATTTCAATAACCCATATATTAGCAGTACTATTTATCCAACTACCAGAATCAGGTCCTAAATAGGAAGATAATACAAAGATAAGTCCAACCACAGTTGCACATGCTCCTCCTAAATATCCCATAATATTAATAATTCCATTAGCCTTACTTCTCAGTGGCTTTGGTGTAATATCTGGCATTAAAGCAACTGCCGGATTGCGATACATCATGGCAAATAATACAACTACTGCCATCATTATTATTGTTCCAGCTAATTGATGATAATGAAATAAGATTGGAATAAATGGAAATGCTACGGCGCAACAAAACGTTCCAATAAGAATGTATGGCATTCTTTTTCCTATTTTTGTGTGCGTTTTATCAGATAACGTACCAAAAATAGGAAGCAAAATTAATGCTGCTAAATTATCTAACGCCATCATAATACCAACTAAATATTGAACTTCTTCGGTTGATTTAGCACCAAGTGCTTCTCTAAAAAGTTCAGTTAAAAACGTTGGACACCAAGAATCATAAACTTGCCATAATAGTAAAATACCAAAAAATGCGAATCCTATAATAAATGTTCTTTTATAATTTAATTTAAATGAACCATTATTAGACGATGCACTATCTAAATTTTTTTTCATAAATATGTTCCTTTTTAATTTATAGATTTAGTCTAAACAAATTATTTTATTATGTTTGCCTCCTTTATTAATTAAATAGTTCTTCTACCTTATTTGGTAGATCAAGCAAAGAATCAATGTAATATTCATCGTTTTCAATACTACCAAACCCATATGTAGCATGAATAAATTTTACACCAGCCTTATAACTTTCTATTTTGTCTTTTTCTGTGTCGCCTATATAAATAATATCATCAATCTGATATTTATCTTTTAAAAATAAGATATTTTTCCATTTTGGAAGACCTGTATCTCCAATACAGGTATGATCTGCAAAATATTCCTTCATTTTGTGCGCATTTAAATAATTTTCAATATAACCTTTGTCACAATTCGAAACAATAAATAAATCATATTTTGAAGAGAGTATTTTTAATACTTCACGTTCATAATTATATAGTGTTCCAGGATTAGTGGCTAAATCTGCTATTTCTTCATTAAGACATAAATCAAATAACTTCATACCTTCAAGAAGAGAAACATCAGGAAAAGCTATAACTGCTGTTTCTTCAGGAGTTAAACCCATAAAACTTTTAGTAGTTAAAACATTAAAAGAATAAGGCTTTTTGTTTTTTTCCATTGCCTTATTCCAACTTTTAGTTATAGGAAGTAATGCATCCCATAGCGTTCCATCAAGATCAAAGATTAATGCTTGTTTCATATTTGTTTTAATTATTATACTCGATTTATCAAGATAAAAAAAGCCTTGTTTATTGAATTATACGTAATTTTGTCAATTGATGACGCAATAAAAATTGCTTTATCTATTCTTGACAAAATTATGAGAAAAAAGTATTGTTAATAAAGAAGAAATTAAATATTTTAATGATAATACGATATAAAACATAACTCTATTTGCTTAATTTGTATATTAATAAGAAAATAATATTTTGTTTAAAAAAGGCTTTATCATTAAAATATCTGCTCTTCTTTCGTTGTTGATACTTATTTTATAATTGATAAATAAAAAGGGGAAATTGTATGACAATTTATCAAAAACTACTTTATCTTGATCAGTATCTCTTATCAAACAAGGTTTATTTTACAGAAGTATTTCCAATTTCAAAACGAAATTATCACCTTTTAATGAATGAAAAACTTGAACCAAATGAAGATTTTCTTTCAACAGTTGCTGATTTTTTTGATTTAAAATTAACGGATATTACCGATGAAGAAATAGAACTTCCACCATTTGATTCCCTTCATATTAAAGATTTAGAATCATTTAAGCAAAAAACTCAGCAAGAAAAAGATAGCCATGTTTTTAACTTTTCGCGAACTAATCAACTGTTAAAATCATGGAAATTCTTAACGAAAAGTTTAAAAACACGTCTTATTTTATCTCTTGCTATAATTGTTCTTCCACTAGCTGCATATTCTATATATTCTGTTGCTGTTCTAGCAGTAGACCGTAATAAAACAATTCAAGAATATGAACATCCAGTTCAAAGTCCTGAACAATTAAACATTCACGATGAATTACAAACTACAGATAGAGATCATAATCCTAATGCAAAATATGTTACGACCTATGTTGGAACAGAAGTTAGAATGATTAAAGAAATTAATACTTCTACTGATTCATTTGATTGCTATCTTGATGTTTGGTTTACGTTTGATCAAGATCAACATAAAGAAATGATGAAAGCATATGATCCAACTATTAAAGAAGAAAACTATCCTTTATATTATCCATCTAACTTTGAAATGTTTAGAATTGGAAATGGAGTTATTAAACCTAATCCAACTCATGTTGTCGAACCAACTCACTTCGAACAAGTTGTAGATGGAGTTAAACATAACTATATTTATAGTAGATGGAATTTAGTAACAACTATTACAAAAGATTTTGATTCATTAAGATATCCACTTGAATCAACATCTTTTGAAATATATGTTTCTCCACAGCGTGATGCTGAGTGGATCCGTTACGAACCTGATAATGGAACAATTTCAACCGGAGAATTACGATCAGGACTAAGATCGGACTTCTCTTGCTCAGATGGTTTTCGCCCAATTACTCTTGCTAGTAAAGACTTTGAATTAGGAATTCACTATACTAAGTCAGTTAATACCAATCCTGCTGTTGATTTTGAACATACTATACGTACAGAACTAGGAATTACAATAAGATGTAATCGAACTTCTATTATTCTATTTATTCAAGCCTTTATTAACTTATTTGCCGTAACTATTTGGATCATTATTGGCTTCTATAGTGCTACATATAATAAAGAAGATGCTCTTGGTATGCTTGGAACAGGATTATTTGGTGCTATCTCATCTATTGTAGTAGGTGTTTCCTTACTATCTGATTCAGCGACATTCTCTTTAATTACAATGATAAATATCTTTACTCTTATTACTATTATGATTATGACTCTAGAATGCTTAAATGCAAAACGAGTAGGTTTATCTAAAAATGCCATGAAGATGGCATTCTACGAAGTTAAAATGCGTGTCTTGTTCTACACTTTAACGATATCTACCGTCATTATGTTTATTATTTTACCTCTTATTTCCTATATTACTTTCTATTAAACATAAGCAATATTTATCCATTTTAAAAACCCAAAATATCTAAATTCTGGGTTTTTTAATACTATAAATTAGTCGAAATTAATATTAGTTTTAAATATTCTTTTGTGGCATTTCTCCCGCCATTTTAAAGGCTACTTTTGCAACTAGAACGGCAATTATTTCGTTAATTATTGCCGCTGCAACAATTGTTCCTGATACAATTGTTGCCAGTTTTGGATCAATAGCAGTAAGTGTCGTAACAGCGATTCCGGTAAATACTAAGGAGACTCCAGAATGAGGTAAAAGAGTTAAACCTAGATATTTTGTAACAGTAGGTTCAGCTTGCGTTACTTTTCCTCCAATAAATGCTCCTCCTATTTTACCAACAGCTCGAGCAATAATATAAATAGCAGTAAATGCTCCAGCTCCAGCTATTAACTTATAGTCTAATGGCATACCAAGATTTACAATTACAACTATTAAAGAGAAGTTTAATACAGGATTAAATAAAGTAAATACTTTCTCTAGTTTTTCTTTTGGTATGAGATTTACTAGTGTTGCACTAAATGCCATTCCTATTAATAAGTAGTTTAAACTAAATGATTTAAAGACATAGGTATCAAGTAATAAGCCAGCAACAGTAGATGTTATTAAAAATAACATAAGGATTAAAAACTTTAGTTTATCGTTATTAATATGTTTAGTAATTAAACTACATATGTATCCTACAATAATTCCTATAATAAATGGTAATAGTACAATTCCGATTATAGCAAGTGGCGAAGCGGATGAGGTTCCACCTACAGCTCCAACAATTGATATAACTGTAAAAAATATAATAACTCCTATTACATCATCAATTGCAGCAAGTGGAACAAGAGTTCTAGTAACAGGACCTGAAGTATGATATTCATTTACTATTGATAAAGCAGGAGCTGGAGCTGTAGCTAAGGCAATTCCTCCAAAGATAAATCCAAGATAATAAGGAATACCTACTATTAAAAAAGTAATTATAAAGACGATAGATACGAATAAGAAGGTGGCAATAGATTGAATAAAGGTAATTCCTATTATTTGTTTTCCTGAAGATTTAATTTCTTTAAATATTAGTTCTTTTCCAATCATTACACCAGCAAAACATTCAAAAAACTTAACTGTAATTATATACCACGTAGAATTCATTATTTCTGCTGATACAATCGATACTAAATATGGCCCAAATAAAATACCAGTTATCAGCCATCCTAATATTGCTGGTAATTTAATCTTTGAAATAAGTTTACCAACAATAATAGCAATACATATTATGGCAAATACTCTTAAAATATCTACTATCATAAAATAACCATTAGCTCCTCTATTATTTCGTTTATTTGTTTTGTTTTAAGCTTTAACTTGATAGCGTTAGAAAAAACGCTATCAAGGATTATCTTAATATTTTTCTCTTTATTTTGATCACTAAGCAAGTAAGGTTTTATTAAACACCAAAACTCAATTTGCTTTTCTTTAGCGAAATTTGAAATCGATGTATTTAACTTAAATTTATTAAAAATATCATCATTTGTCATAATAAATGTATCTAAATACAAACATAATAATTCATATTTGTATTTTTCTTTATTATTTTTAATTAGTGTTTGCGTCTTTAAAACACAATCTACAAAATATTTCTCATAAACAGATAGAGCAAGCTCTTCTTTGCCATGAAATATTTTGTAAATTGTCTTTTTAGATATTTTAAGCTCTTTTGCCAACGTATCAATTGAGAATTTTAATCCTTCAGATCTAATATTTGTTATCGTAAGGTTGATAATTTTTTCTTTCATTGGAAACTTTTTCTCCTTTTTTTGTTTCCATTATATCACATCTTTTTAATGAATCAATAACTAAACTTAAAAATCTTAACTATTAAAAGAAAAAGTTTAAACTTAAGCCATGGGTTCGAAACTTTTTCTACTTTGTAACTTCTAAAAAAAGAATAAAAAAACCCATTTTTATTAAAAAATGGGTATATTTATATAATGGCGGGGGTGGAAAGAATCGAACTCTCATCAACGGTTTTGGAGACCGATGTTCTGCCATTGAACCACACCCCCAAGTAAGAAATAGTTTAAGCTATTTCTTTAAGGACTTTAGAGACTAGAGACATATCTACTTTACCAGGATAATTTAACTTAAAATGTTTCATTACATTTGGTACTGATTTATCTTCCAGTGATAAAATAATACACTTTATTTCATCATTAGACAACATTTTAGGAAGATAAATTTGAAGAGATGCAATTTGTTTATCTATAACTACTGCACGTTCGGCATTACCTACTTTAAGGTAATCATTTTTTTCTTCTTCTAATTCTTTAAGTGTCTTAGCAATTACTTTAATAATGTCTTCATCGGTAATGCCACCTTTATTAATAATAGCAATATCTGTGTTCATAATAACTACTTTTCCAAGGACAATTGATAAAGCAGCTCTTTTATCTTTGTTTCCTTCTTTAAGAGCCATCATATTTTCTTTTTTTAATTCTTCTAATAGCATATTTTGCCTCCTAATTTGAATTCTTATAATTCAAATTTTAATAATACCTAAATAGTACAATAACATTATATTATTTTAAACGACAAAATAAAGAATTCATTGTTAAAAATAGAAAATTAGATTGATTAGTTCGTTAGAGTAGCAATTAATTCGTTATTTTTAACTTGTTTCATTTCGCGTTTTAAAGCTTTTGAGTTTTTATTAAGTAATTTTCTATTTTTATTTAATGCCTTAAATAATAATATAAGAGCTCTCTTAATTAACTTCTTATCTTCTTTTGGAATCTTTTGATATGCTCTTATTAAGATCGCTGCGCTTTTAAATCCATGTCGATAGAATTCATGTGTTGTTTTATCTTTTGTTACCATAATTAACATATAAATAGAATTAACAAAAGTTTTTCTTTGTTTCATCGACATATTGTCAAGCCAATCATGTATGGAATTATAAATAATTAAACTTTCTTTTTTAACATCGTTAACAAGTAAAAAATGATCGTCGGTTATTTTCCAGGAATAATAATCATGTTGTATTATTCCTGGATAATATGAACCGATTACTTTAAATCCTTCATGATGTTCAAGAATCATTCCAACAACACTACCTTGAGGAACATAACTTCTAAGTTTTTTTATAATAGATAAATATGCCTCTGAAACAACAGTTTCATTTTTAAATCCAGGGCCATCAAAATTATAGATATTAACGAGTCTATTGTTAAATTTATCTTCTAATCCATATCCTGCAAATATTGCAAGATTACCACCTTTACTATGTCCTCCTAAGTAAAAATGTTTAGCATCTGATTCATTTAATAAATCTAATAAATATTTTTTTGCATCTAGTTGAGCTGGAATTACATCTACAAATATCATATTAAAGTTTTCTTTCCATCCAACAAATGTAATATCAGTGCCACTATAAGAAACGTAACATGTCTCAGGATTAATAACGATAGTAATTGCACTAAATTGTTCTTCTTTTATTTCATTTATTTTTTTAATAAATTTACATAATTTAAGATCTCCATAACGAATAGAGTTAGCAAGAGCATCTAACAATAAAATATCTCTTTTAAAAAGAACTAAGTCTTTATTTTGCTGAGAGGCACGAAACAATATATTTGCTTCTTTAATTGTAATTTGCTCAGCAAAAGTATCACTGACGATGTTTTCAAAAGGAATATATGAAATAACAGCCATCACTAAACCATCAATTTCAGTAAATCCTTTTTGACTGAAATCTAACTTTCCATATTTAGAAACATATTCAAATATATTTTGCATTAATCTACAATTAAACTCCTATATTCTTCTTTATCGTTATAAAATTTGGCTGCAAAAGGACATATTGGTTTTATTTTTAAATTTTGCTTAATTGCAAAATCTGTAATATTTTTCATCAATGTTGACCCAACTCCTAAGCCTCTAAAATTTTCATCAACAAAAACCATACTAATAATAAGGATCTTATTTTTAATATCATAAGAAATATATCCCATATTATCATTTTTATCGTTTTTTAAATAATATTTTTCCATATCTCCTCCATTAATAATTATAATAATAGCATAACAAATTAATCTAGTTCTTTAAATAATTTATTGCTTATTTTTCTTTTTCTTTTAATAATCCACATTATCTCTTCTTATTGCACATTATGAGTGTTATTAATTAGGTTTTTGCCTTAAATAATGCTAAGATAATAACATGTTAGTTATATTTTGATAGAGATTAATTGAATCTTGTCTAGACTATGAGGAGGTCGCGCGTATGAACAAAAACCAAGAATTATTAAAAGAAAAACAAACAAATGAGATGAAGGCACTAGTTTGTGGCATAGTTCTAAACTTGTTATCTACGATTGCTGGCTTTATCTTTTTTGGTCTTACTTTGTCTATGTCTATCTTTTTAGATGCATTAATATCAGGAATTTTATGTTGTTCTACTGTTGCATCTGTTTTCGTTTCAAATGCAGTTAATAAGAAAAAAACAAATAAATATCCATTAGGTCGTTATGCTATTGAAAATATATTTTTACTATTTAGATCAATAATGATGCTTGGAACAATTATATTTACAATTTTTGATGGCGCTCAAAATATCGCCTTTTTTATAAGAGGTGAGAAATTAAATGTTGTAAATATGGATAATATATATTTAATCTCTTATTGTGCATTAATGGTTTTCTTTTGTTTACTTATTACACTTACATATTCATTTTTTAATAAAAAAGCAAAATCAGAAATTATTAAGATTGAAATTAAAGCTAGTATCTATGATGGACTTGTTACTTTATTTGCAATTTCAAGCTTATTAATTTTTGCAAATGTTGAAGGTTTGAAGTTTATGGCACCAATAGGGGATTCAATTACTGTTATTATTCTTTCTGTATTCTATACTTACAGTCCAGTAAAAGAACTAATTCATCAAATAAGCATTCTTACTGATCGTCGTAGATTTCCTAATAAAGAAAAAAAGATGCTTAAAAATTTAAGTGTTCTTTATCCTGAATATAAGTATGTTGATATCTACTATTCTTTCTCTGGAAACACACATAGTATTTATATATCTCTTTATCCTTTAAATGATAAAACCTCAGTAGAAATAACTGATGATTTTGATTTAATGAGATCTCAATTACATAAAAAATATCCAAACTCAATAATTTATTTATTATTATCAAGCACCCATCTACATAAGATGTAAAAATTAAATATTTAAACAAATATATTCATTTTTTATAAAGTAATTATATAAATTATAAAAAAGAACTAGAATTAGTCGTTCTAGCTCTATAACTAAATTTGCAAATTTAGTTTAGTAATGATAATATAATTATAATTAGTTCCACGGTGGAAATAATTAACTTAAGGACTAGAACGGCTAATTCTAGTTCTTTTTTATTTTTATACATAATTGTACCTCCCGAAGTAAAAAACCACTTTCATAAAGTGGTAAACCAGGGGAAAGGGACAATTATGAATGAAAAGGCTAAATATTAAAATGAAACAAAAAAATAGTTAAAATTTCTGATTATTATAAAATGTGAAATTTTCGGAAAAAAATAAAAAAACTAGCATTTCTCAATGCTAGAATTCAGCGAATTACTGCGCAGGTTTGAACCTCGCAACCGCCGACATAAATATTAAACCATTTGTTAAATTTGTTGTCAATAATTGTTTCACTCTTAGAGTGTTAATAATATAAAAGTTAGACAAACTTGATTAAATTATTAACTTCAAGAATTCCACAGTTCAAATATCAACTTCAAAAATTGTATTTTCCCTTTATAATTAAAGTATGTCAGGTGCCGTGGACGTTAAAAATTTTGCAAATAAAATAAATAATGAAATTCATATTAAAAGTAAAAAATTAACCGGTCTTGATAAACAAGCTATTTATAGTTGTTTAGAACGTGGTATGAATTTAACCGATACATCTAAATATATTAAATGTGATGTATCAACCATCAAAAAAGAAATTGATAGATCATACCGAAAGTAGCATCGTTAAGGTATTTGATATGATTAAAGAAAAAATAGGAATAGATACA
>JAVWAV010000015.1:0-2614 GCA_036649855.1 Bacilli bacterium
TTTAATAGTGGTAAGCTCTGCTGATTGTGCTTGTCCAATATAGATGAAATATCCACCAACTGAGACAGCAGCTAAGATTGCAATGATTGCAATAACGACGACGAGTTCAACTAATGTGAAACCCTTTTTGATTGACTTAATAAACTTATTCATAAATTCTCCTTTAATTAAGTATATCTCTATACAAAATTATTATACACATTGAGTAAATATATGCAATAGTTTAAAATACAAAGTTTAAAATATGAAAAATCAACTAAAAGTAATAAAATAAGAGATTTTTGTTAAATAAAACTAATATTATTGCGGATATATTGACAAAATAATGAAATAAAAAACAATTTAACATTGCTTAAAAAATAAATAAAATGATAAATTGTTTTTTTTACTAAGATAATATATTTAACTAATCACCTATGTATTTAGCCTAATTGTTTAACACTAAAGATCAATTATAATAGCTTGACCGTAAGATGAAACAAAGACAAATTGATGAACATGATAGTAGGGTTCTTTAATAGCTTGCATATAAAATAATCTAAGACCTTTTTTATAGAATCTACTATCTTCTGCTTTATAAAATGGATCTAGATTTTTAATTACGCCATCTTCTGGAGTTCCAAAATCACTAATAGACTTAGTATAGATCGCAATATCAAAAAAAGATGGAAAGGTTAAAACTTCTATACCATCTCCTGGTTTTACTGTTAAATCTGCAGAAGTATAGTCTTCTGAAATAAAAGTAGCCATTGCTTCATATATGTTTGTTTCATTTCTTTTAGGTTCATCAATTGCTACTAAGCCATCTTCAACATTAAAACATAATTCAACCGAACCAAATTTTCTACTATTAGTAAGTGTTTTAACCTTATTAATAAAGTTTCCTTTAAAAGCATATAGTTCTGCTCCTTTTGCTTGTTCTATATAAACAAAGTATCCACCAACAGATACTGCTGCTAAAACAGCAATAATAGCAATAACTACTACAAGTTCAACAAGAGTAAACCCTTTTTTTATAATTCTAGATATGTTTTTCATTTAAATTTCCTTTATATTTAAAAAATAACGACTTATTTTTATAATTATAATACCATATGTAGCAAATTCAACCCTAAATATAAAAAAAGTTGAAACTAATCAACTTTTTTTCCTTATTAAATATCGATTATTATGGCTTGAGCGTAAGAGGAAACAAAGACAAATTGTTTAGAAGAATATTTCTTTTCTTCTTTAGTAGCAAATCCACCACCCATATAAATGAGTCTTGTACCTTTCTTAAATTCTTTTCCGTTATTACTTTTATAAAATGCATCAAGATTACTAACGATACCATTTTCTAGTGTTCCAAATTCTGATATATTTTTTACTTTTTCAGCCCTATCAGTATACATATTTTCAAATATTTCTTCTCCGGTTTTACTGTCCCAGCCAACACTAGTTTTTACTGTTAAGTCTTTTGCACTGCGATCTTCTGAAATTAACTTGGCAAGACCTAAATAAATACCAGCTTTTTTAACCAATTCTCCTTTTGGATCAGTTGCAACTAGTCCTTCATTTGGATTATATTGAAATTTAACATCACCATATTGTCTTGGTTCAACTAAAGTTTTAACTTTAGTAACAAATTCGGATTTAAAAGAATTTAATTCAGCACTTTGAGCTTGACCAATATAGATAAAATATCCACCAACAGAGACTGCAGCTAAAATAGCAATTATAGCAATAACCACAACTAGTTCAACAAGAGTAAACCCTTTTTTTATAGAATTATGTAATTTAGTCATATTTCCTCCTTAAAATATACATTTGTTAATATAATTATAGATAAATATACATTTTAAAGCAAACATTAATAACTTAAGGAGGAAATATTAAACAGTAATTTCTTTATTATTAGGACTATAGTTAAGACAAGCTATACTAGCTTTCTTTTGAACAATTCCTATAGATATAAATTGAGCAATTGAAGTAACTACCCAAGAGATTCCATATGAATAATATATCCAAGCTAAACTATGGAAATAATCAAGTGGAAATATAGCATATATAAAGACAATTCTTAAGATACATGCACCAATTAATGTTATAACCATTGGAGCAATATTATATCCTATTCCTCTCATATATCCTGCACTAACATCCATTATGCCACAGAGAAAATAAGTAGAACCAAAGATAATTAATCGCCTAACAGAATAATCTATTACTAAAGGATCGGTATTAAAAATCATTGAAAGAGGACCTGGAATAAATATAGCAAATGCTCCTAATCCTACTCCAAATAAAATAACTAATATTAAAGAATATTTTAATATCTTCGTTAAATTCTCTGCCTTCTTTGCTCCAAAATTAGCACTAGTAAAAGCAACGCATGATGTAGCTACCGCATTCATTGCTGTATAAATATAGTTTTCAATATTAGAAGCCACAGTACTTCCATTTAAAGCAATGGTTCCAAATGAATTAATAGAAGATTGAATAACTACGTTTGAAATCGAAAATATTGACCCTTGAACACCAGCTGGTAATCCAATCTCTGCAATTTCTATTAATTCAGCTCGATGCACTCGCAATTTTTTAAACTTAAGTTGAACAAAACCTTTATTTTTAAATA
>JAVWAV010000015.1:2714-5531 GCA_036649855.1 Bacilli bacterium
ACTTTCAAAATATATTTCATATCGCCTATCTATTATACATACTATTTTTTATTAAAAAAGGGGTAAAATGAACTATATTTATTAATGACTATTTTTACCTATTTTTCTTCAATTATGTCCTTTTGTTTACCCATAAATTGAGGTAAACTAAAGGTATGAAGAAAAATAAATTAATCCTTAGAATTACACTTATAGCAATGTTTACTGCTTTAGCTTTTACTCTTAGTGCCTTTATTGCTATTCCTTATCCTGGAGGAATTGGTTATTTTAATTTAGGAGATGTAATAACAATATTTGTTAGTATATTTATTGGTCCTTTTGAAGGAGCACTAGTTGGTATGCTTAGTGGTAGTTTTGCTGATTTATTTGGTGGATATACTATCTTTATTCCTTTTACTATAGTAGCTAAATTACTTTTAGGCTTAATAGCTGGATTACCTCACTTCTTTTCTTTTAAAAATAAATATATTACTTATCTATTTCCTCTTTTAGGAGGACTAGCTATGGCTTTAACCTACTTTATTTCTTACTATATATATTTAGATTCTCTTATTGCTGCTTTTACTTCCTTTGGTTTAGATATCTTACAAATTACAGTAGGTTCTATTCTTGGAGGGTTCCTTAGCTTTATAATTACAAAAGAAACTCCTTGTAAAAACTATGTAAGAGACTTCTATAGCAAAAAATAAAAAGTCGAACATCGGTTCGACTTTTTCTTAACGTTTGCTTTTCTTCCAGGCGTTATCGTAATATTTAATGGAAGAATTAATAGGTACTCCACGATGGTCAATATTATTGACCATCTTTTTAATATCAGCTTCCCAAGATGGCATAATATCTTTATGTTCAAGGATCCACGTAAAGTTAGCAAGTTCTCCTTCAGCACGAGCATAAAGTTCGTAAAATGATTCATTACGAACTTTATTAGTGACAGGATCATGCCAGACACTATGTTCGAAGTTAAGGAAATCAATATCAACATTACTATAAGTAACGGTAGCAGGATGAGATAAGACATTAATAGGAGTATTTTTAAAGAAGTGACGATAAAAGAACTTCTTTACTCCAAATCTACTGTTTAAGATATGTTCAGTAAACTTCATATCTTTCCATGCTAAATAATAGGTATTAGGTTTAAATACTTTGCTTTTGAAAACATCTACTGCTAAATGATACATCATTTCGCTACATATTTTTATTTCAGACTTCGTACAACGTAATAATTTAACACAGTTATGATCAAGATTACATCTTAAAGCGTAATATGTATCAATAGATGTTTCAAAAGCAGCGTGAGATAAGAAGTAATCTCCTCCGCTCCATTGTTTACCATCAATTCCTGTACGATAATAAATATATGGATGAGTATTTCGATCAAGTAAATAGTGACCAACAAATCCTTTAATAAAGTGATTAAGTAAATCAGTATGTTCTTTATGTTCATCTGCATATTTAATCATATAGATAAAAGCATCGCTAATATCGATGCTATGCAGATGAACACCGAATTTTCTTATTTCTTTAGCATTCCTTCTACATTTACCATAACCATAAAAAAAGAAGACATCTGGTCCTTGAGAGGAAACATTTCCTAGTCTTTTATATGAGATTCGATCTAGATTATATTTAGCAAATCTATAGTGCGTAATTATTGATGGCATATCTTCTCCTAACTAATTAATTATTTAATTATTTACTATTTATATTATAATATTTTTTTGTTAAATAAACTATAAATAACATTAATTCATGATATAATTTAATCGTGAAAAAGATTAAAATTAACATGCTTAGTAAAGCTGATTCAATAGATGGGCAAGGAGTAGGTAGTGCCTTTTTAGAACAATCAGTTCTTATCAAAGAAATTGATAATTATTTTTCAGTTGATATCAATAGTATGAAAAATAATTATCAAATTAGACATGTTCATAGTATTAATCCTGAATACTATTTACGAATGGATAAATCTTCAATTAACGTTTGTTACGTTCATTTTGTTCCTAAGACTTTAGAAGGTTCGATTGCTTTACCTAAATTTTATTTTTCTTTTCTTAAAAAATATATTATTAAATTCTATTCTAAAGCTGATGAACTAGTAGTAGTTAATCCTATCTTTATTAAAGACTTAATAGAATTAGGTCTTGCTAAAGATAAGATTACTTATATTCCTAACTATGTCTCAAAAGATAAGTTTTATAAGTTAGAAGATAAAGAAGTAATTGCTATTCGTAAAGAATATAAAATTCCTCTTCATAAATTTGTTGTTCTTGGAGTTGGACAAGTTCAAACAAGAAAAGGTATTAGTGATTTTGTTGCCGTTGCTAAAGAAAATCCTGATCAATTATTTATTCGGGCTGGAGGATTTTCCTTCGGTAATCTCTCCGACGGCCATAAAGATCTTAAAAAGATCATGGATAATCCTCCAGCCAACGTTAAATTCCTAGGAATTGTCCCACGCGAAGAAATGAATAAAGTTTATAATGCTTCTAATGTCTTATTTGTTCCTTCATTTAATGAACTATTTCCAATGGCTATTCTTGAAGCAATAAATTCTTCTATTCCTCTTCTTGTTCGTGATCTTGAATTATATAAAGATGTTATCTTTGATAACTACTTAAAAGGAAAGTCTGTTAAAGAATTTAGTACTATTCTTACTAATCTTCAAAATGATAAAACATATTATAAAGAAGCTCAGGATCTTTCACTTTCTTTATCACTATTCTACTCTAAAGAACACGTAAGTCTATTATGGAAAGATTACTATACAAGTTTACTTATTAAATATCCAAATCGTAAGAACGTTAAGTCGTATCTTGC
>JAVWAV010000015.1:5631-15147 GCA_036649855.1 Bacilli bacterium
ATTTCAGTAAGAAGAGGTTTATCGACACTATAATCATGCGTTGTAGCAGGATTATAGATTAGTCTTTCTCTTTTCTTTTCACTTAATGGATCAGGCTTAGGAATAGCACTTAAAAGAGCTTTAGTATATGGATGTAATGGATGTTTAAATAATTCATCTGAAGTAGTTTGTTCGACTACTTCTCCATAATACATAACTGCAATCTTATCACAGAAATATTTAACAACCGATAAGTCATGAGCAATAAATATTAATGTTAGATTAAGTTCTTCTTTTAAGTCATTAAGTAAGTTAATTACTTGAGCTCTAATAGAGACATCTAAGGCACTAATAGGTTCATCACATATTAATAGTTGTGGATTCATAATAAGAGCACGAGCAATACCAATACGTTGGCGTTGTCCACCTGAGAACTCATGAGGATAACGTGATGCATATTCTGCAATTAATCCAACACGTTCAAGAGCTTCTGCGACTTTTTCACTGTTTTCTTTCTTATTACGTTTGCCTTGAATTATTAATCCTTCTTGAATAATATCTTCAACAGTCATACGTGGATCAAGAGAATCAATTGGATCTTGGAAGATCATTTGAATCTCTGATCTAAGTTTAAGATCAACGTGTTTATTATCGTAGTTATGTTTCTTAATATGTTCTTTTTGCGTAGCTACAATTGCTTTAGAATTTTCTTTAAGTGCAGAAATTTTTTCTGCTAATTCTAACTTAAGTTTATTTTCTTCTTCTTTGCTTAAGACTTTTCCTTCACTTGTTGCAGCAAGTTTACTCTTATCATAAGCTACACGAAGTTCCTTAATATCTTTAGCAGTTCTTTTCTTAGTCCATTTGATTTCTTTTTCATTCCATCTAGAACCAGCACTTATTCGATATCCTTTATAATAGATACTTCCAGAAGTAGCGTTATAAAGACCAATAATTGAACGACCGGTGGTGGTTTTACCACATCCTGATTCTCCAACTATTCCAAAACACTCACCTTTATGAACATCAAACGAGACATCGTGGACTGCTTTAGTTTTAAAAGGATGTGAACCACCACCGAACATAAAGAATTGTTTTAAGTGACGGACACTAAGAATAACGTTGTTGTCAACTAGACTTTGATCAAATGTAACATGATTCTTTTTCTTATTATTTGCAGTAGTAGAGACGGGTGCTACTTTACTATTTACTAATTTGTTCATATGTAACACCTGCCTTTTTAAGTGAATTCTTAATACGAGTAGAAACAATCTTTGGCATCTCAGCAATTGGTGCTCTTGAATCTAATAACCAAGTAGCAGCAAAGTGCGTAGGAGTGATTTCAAACATTTTTGGTTCTTCTTTGAAGTCAATTCCTAAAGCATATTTACTTCTTAGTGCAAAGGCATCTCCAACTGGAGGATAAATCATATTAGGTGGAGTACCAGGAATTGCTTCAAGTCTTTCTTTACTATCGATATCAGGGATAGACGATAGTAAAGCCCAAGTGTATGGATGACGTGGATCGTAGAATATTTCATTTACATTGCCATATTCTACTATTTTACCAGCATACATGACGGCAACACGATCAGCCATATTAGCAACAACTCCTAAGTCGTGCGTAATAAAGATACAAGATAACTCACGTTCACGTTTAAGTTTATTAATAAGCTCAAGAATTTGAGCTTGAATCGTAACATCAAGTGCGGTAGTTGGTTCATCACAAATTAAGATATCAGGATTTGCAGTTAAAGCAATGGCAATAACAATACGTTGTCTCATGCCACCTGAGAACTCAAATGGATATTGTTTAAATCTTCTTTCAGGTTCAGGAATACCAACTTCTTTCATAACATTAAGTGCAGCTTCTTTAGCTTCTCTTTTTGTTACTCTAATCGAAGAGATATATTCTTCACGATTCTTAACAATAGCTTTTTCAAGTTTATCTTTTTCTTCTTCAGACATAACTTCACTTAATTTTTCTTTAAGTACAGCTCTACGTTCAAGATATTCCTTATAAAGTTTAAGTTTATAAGCATGTGTCTCTTTTTTAGCAATAACTTTTTTAGCATCAAGTAAACGTTTATATTCTTGAATATGAATTTTATGAGAAAACTTATTATCGCTAATATCAAGCTTTTCATTAGCTAAGATCTTTTTAATTTCAGCTTTTTTAGTAGCAATTGTGTCTTTTAAAACTGCTTCATCAGTTGATGCAGTTCTTTTTTCTTTAAGTTCAGCAATTTCGCTTTTAAGCTTACTGATTTTTCCTTCAGCAATGTTTCTTATTTCTTCATTTTCAACTTCGCATTCCGAAATTTCATTTTTATAAGCAATTAACTCTTTAGCAATTAAATCACTATATAATCTTTTTAAATGAGATTTATTAATAAGCATAGCTTCCGTAATTTGTTTACCAACTTTCATAATAGGATTAAGTGAAGAAAGTGGATCTTGGAAAATCATTCCAATTTTCTTTCCTCTAATACGGTGAAACTCTTCTTCGCTAACGCGAGTAAGGTCTTCACCTTCATAGATGATGCTGCCATCATCGATGATAGCGTTAGCACTTAAGATACCCATGATGGCTTTGGAAGTAACGGATTTTCCACTACCAGATTCGCCAACAATACAAAGAGTTTCACCTTTATAAAGATCAAATGATACTCCACGTACAGCACGAACAAATCCTCTATCAGTTCTAAAGGAGATAGTTAAATTATTAACTGATAATACTTTATTATTACTCATATTATTCAGCTCCTTTAAGTGATGGGTTAAAGGCATCACGTAAGCCATTACCAAATAGGTTAAAGCAAATCATTAATATAGAAACAACAATTGAGGCACAAATAATAAGATATGGTTGAGAAGTAATAAGTTTTTGAGCATCACTTAATGCAACTCCTAAACTATCTAATCCTTTAAGACCTAAACCAAGATAAGAGATGGTTGCTTCTTGGAAGATAATTCCAGGAATCATTAATACTCCACTTGTAACGATTGGTCCAATTGCGTTTGGTAAGATATGTCTAAAGATAAGACGAGCATCGTGTGCTCCAAGAGTACGGGATGCGAGAACATATTCACGTCCTTTATATCTATAGATTTGAGATCTAGTTGAAGCACTTGTACCAATCCAACCGGTTAAACAAAGGGCAAGGAAGAATACAAAGAAGTTATTTCCTAAATGTAAAATACATAAAGTCATAACAACAATCCGTGGTACGCCACCTAGAATATCAGTAACACGTTCCATAATTAAGTCTGTCCAGCCACCGAAGTAACCAGAAATTGCACCCCAACAAATACCAATAAGAATGTTTACTAAGGCACAAGCAAATCCTAATATTAAGGAAGTTCTTAAGCCAGCAAAGACGATTTTAAAGAAATCATATCCGTTGTTGTTCGTACCAAATATAAAGTATGGGATTGATTCATATCCTAATAATTTATAACGAAGAACAGTTGTTTCAAAGTTATAACTTGTTTCATCTCCATAATGTTTGACAACAACTTTATCAAGAGAAATAATAGGACATTTCTTTTCATCAAGTATTTTAAAAGATCCCTTTATTTCATCATCTGGTAAATCAAGGTCAATTGTGCAATATCCTTTATCAACATAACTTAATAAGTCTAGTCTAGACATTGTTTTTTGTTTAATACCAAATACTTCATTATATGGATCGTATGTAAATGAACATCTATCAATAATGGCGTTGTATAAGTTTAATAAACAACTGAATTCAATATCTGGGTTTCTTGAAAGACTATTATTCCAGCTGACATCAAGCATTGTTTTATTAGCATCAGTGATGTTAATATCATCAAATATTGAATCAGGTTTAGAACTATTTGCTTCAGTAACAATAAATGATTTTAAGTAAACAATTGGATAAGCTCCACTTGATACCTTATTTATTCTTACTTCAAAACTTCCTTTTAAATATTCTTTTGCAGTTGGCACTAATGCACTTTCTCTTAAGATTTTAGTAAAAGGAATTTTATATTCAATCTTGTCTTTTCCTTTAACAATACCTTGAGACGAATAATCACGAAGGAATATTTCAGTATCAGCTCCAGTAGAATCAGTCATATGGAAAATAACAGCAAATTCTGGAAGAACATCATGTTCTGCAGTGCGTTTGTCTAAAACTATGTTTAAATCATAATCACTAGCTTTACTAAAAGTAACAGTTTTTTTACTTTCAATACCACCAAACATATCATGTTTATCAATTTGAATAGCGATGTTTCCACCACGACCAAGTTTATGTGGACTGCTTAATGTTCCTTCATATTTTGTTACTTCACCAACAATTGAACCAGCTTCATAACCAACTGGTGTTTTATTTTCATTGTCGTAAACAATATCTTTATATGAGATTCTACCATTTAAGATTTCACTATTTTCAAATAGTGCCCAACGTGGAGGTAAGTTTCCTATTTCATTAACTGGTTTAGTAAGATCATTTGTATTTACAATAGGAACAATAATTGCAAGTAAAATGAGTACTCCTAATATAGCTCCAGCTACAACAGAAGATTTATTTTTAACAAAACGTTTTAGCGCATCTTTAAAGAAAGTAGTAGGTTTAGTTTCAAATTTCTTATCATGAATATTCTTGTCCATTTGAACGTAAGAAAAATCATCATTACTATTTGTAACTTCTACTTTTGTTACTTTAGTTTCTTCAAGGTTATTTGTAACTTCTTGAAAATCTTTATTTTTCTTTTTCATTACTTTTTAGCCCCCATTCTGATACGTGGATCAACGATTCCATAAGATAAATCTACTAATAATGTCGCAGTTAATCCAATCATTGTATATATAGCCATATCAACCATTACAACGTTATAATCTTTTAGATTTATCGCTGTAACAAATAAACTTCCAATACCAGGTATTCCATATAATTGTTCAAGAATCATTGATCCACCTAAGATACCAATAAATTCTCCAATAATCATAGGAACAATTGGAACCATTGAGTTACGCATGGCGTGACGAACAACAGTTTGAGATTTAGTTAATCCTTTAGTTCTTGCAAGAAGTAAGAATTCACTAGACATAACTTCAGTTAACTCAGCTCTTGTATAACGAGCAAATCCTGAAACGGTACCAAAACAGAGAGCACCAACAGGAATAATATAACTCTTTATTTGTTGACTTATTGGAGCAAGCGAACTTTCCCACATCGTCGGTAGCCATTCGAGTGAATAACCAAATATTAAGATTAAAAAAGTAATAATAACAAATGATGGCACTGAAATAAATACCATAACAAGAGTAGATATAACGTGATCTGTCATCTTGTTCTTTTTTAATGCAGCTAATATTCCAAAAAAGAATCCTAATGGTACTGCTATAACTAAAGCAATAACATTTATTTTCATCGAGAATGGCAGCTTTCTAGCAATTATATCAATTGCACTTGTACCAAGTGAGATTGCGGTTGATGTACCCCAATCAAATTTAGTAATAATATTACCAAGCCAAGTAAAGTATTGTTGCATTACACTATAGGAACTGTATAAACTTACATTCCCTCCATCTATAATTTTTATATCTGCAATAAGTTCATTTGCCGCTGTTGGTTCAAGAGTATACATGTAACCTAAAGCCACTTGTTTATTGTAGAATGCTAGTTGAGCTGGAATTAACCCAATTGGTTTATCAACTGGCAATAATTTCATTAATATAAAAGTTAAAGATAGAATAATGAATGTGGTCAAAAGAATCAGCGCTACACGTTGCGCTACATATTTCCGCATCTTTTTTTCCTCCCTTAATTATTAACGTAGACAAGAAATATTGCCAGTGCATCAAAGAATGCTCCTGGCAATATTTCGTAATATAAACTAAATATAATTTGTAATTATAATTGCTTATTAGAACATTACATCAAGTTCTTGGATTGAAGTAACGCCGTTAAGTGTCATAGCATAGAATACTTGAAGTGCCATGGCATGTTGTCCTTTTGCATGAGAGTAGGTACCAGAAATTTTGAATTTTCCATTACTTCCAGTAAGTGCTGTTTCCATGTCAAGTTCTCTAACTTGTTCACCTGCTACTAAATCATAAAATACTAAACTGTCAATAACAACAGTAGCTGATGTGTTACCTATTATAGTATTAACATTAACACTAAATTCAAAGTTATTACATTTTAAGTCAACAACAGTTGGTGCACCTGAAGAAACAACAGGAGCGGCTTTACCATCAACTAAATAAGAACCAGTAGTAAATGCGGAGTATAAGCCATCAAATGACCATTTATTTCCATCATATAAAATTTTATCTGATACTTCTCCAGTTTCTGCACCCCATGAAAGTGTAAAACCAGTAACGTTTGTATCACTTAAAACGTTAAAGAAATCTAATGGATTAAGAGTATTTCCACTAATTGCGCCCCATGTAAAGTCAAATTCACCATACATTGCAACGTAATATGCATCCATCCAGTTTTCAGTAGCAACTGGCTCAATAGTTAATTTAAATAATGGGCAAGCTTTGTTGAAAGCGCCTTCAATATAAGTTTTTAGTAAAGCGCCTGAAGTTTTAATTTGATCGTTATCTTGGAAATTCATTTGAAGTTTAATTTCTGTTGGAGCAGCTGCAGTTCCTGGGGTATATTTACCAGCTGCAACTAAAGTTGCCATTGCACTTGCAAATTTAGTCTCAGCACGTGATGCATCATGTCCCATTCCTTCTAGGCCGCCTCTTTTAGTCGTAACTGCCATTCCTGCTTCAGAACTTCTATAAGAAATTCCTTTTTCAGGGTCAATCATATATGCATCACTTAAGTATGCCATAGCTGGATCTGAACCTAATGCTTCTGCGTAAGCTTTTCTATCAATACAATAATAGACACCTTCTAAGAAATCATTATTAGACATAACTGGTTTTAACTTCCAACCTTCTCCTTCTTTATGAGGATTAATTGTACCATTTGGACCAAATAAAGTATTGTATCTTGCTTCATCACAAGCATTAACTTGTAATGACCAAACTGTATCACCTTTAGTTTTTCTTGTTCTTGTATCAGTTTTATATTCTTTTAGCTGTGAAGATGGAATTCTTGCACTATCAAGTTTACCAGCAATGAACTCTTTAAAAATTAAAGCTTCTTCTTTTATAATTTTGTATTTATATCCTTTAAAGAAATATTCATCTGAAACGATTGATGTAGTATTTTTCTTAAAGACAACTTGAAGATCGGTTTCCCAATTTTCAATGTTATAAACACCAATAGATAAGACACTATTAATATTTGGTTTAGCAAAGTTTTTAACGCCAATTGCATTAATGAAATCAGCACTAATTGGTGAGTATAATGTTGATGATAAATTATACATAGCATAGAATGGAGTCTTTGCGCTGCAGAATTCAAAAGTCATACTATTGTCTTCTTCATTTAATTGAATACCAACATCTTTCCAATCTGGTTTTCTGCCTTTTTGAATATCGGTAATATATTTTTTAACGCCAACGAATCCAGATTCGGTAGAACCTATATCAGATCCTCTAAACCATTGGTTATCAAGCATTAATTTAAATGGTGTTAAATAGTCAGCTAATTTTACTTCTCTTCCATTAAATGGAGTAATTTTTGGATCTGTTGATAAAGTACTATATTTTAGTTTAGCATCAATAAGAAGTGGAACCTTCCATTTTGTAGCTAATCCATCACCATCAGCATTTAATGGAATTGGTTTTGCAGTTGCTAATCTATTTACCCATTCGTAGTTATCTTTTTTATTATTCAATCTTACATCATAATATCCTAATCCAATTAAAGAGTATAAATCTGAAGTTACACTATCTTTAGAGTCTAAATAGTTAATTGTACCTGGATCTTCTGAAAGGATACCATGGTAATATTCTTGATAAGCTTTGTTACTTTCTTGTGCGTCAGTCATAGGTTCAGTAATTTTGGCATTTCCAACACCAAATCCAAAGTTTGGAATATATTGATTTTTACCAACGGGAATTAACAATCTGTCATTATACATTACATTTGCGGCATTAGAATTAAGTGGAATACCAGTAATATGATTACTCATTCCAAATTCTTCTAATTGTCCTGCGGCTTTTGCTCTTTCATCATAACTTCTTGCTGCATAGCTTGTAACAGAACCTGTTGAATCAACTGTTGGAGCAGCTACTGGAGCTAATGTACCACTTGGTTTATCTGGTACACATTGTGTAATAGTAGTAGTAGGATCCGGAACAGTAGGCTTCGTAGTTGACACAGACGGTTCACCACATGCTGTAAGTGAGAGTAGTCCTAATAAAGATAGGGCTAAACTGAAACTTTTTTTCATATATTATACCTCCTTGAAAAGTATGCACTATTTTAGAACGTATTGTTTAGACTTGTCAATACTAATTATGAAATATTTTATTTATTTTATTTTTTTTCACTTTTTTAAAATATTGCTTGTCTTCTCAAACTATAAATACTATAGTAAGAAATTGAGGACTAGAAAAAAACAGCTAATAATTAAAAAATGAACTTAATTTTACTCATGTAATTAAGTTCATTTTTATTAATTTTTGCTATTTATTTCTTATTTAATAAGCATAAATACAAGGGCTATAATAAGGGATATTCCACCTAGTAATAAATAAGGAAGATAAGGAAGAGGATTAAATGATCTTTTCTTCTTCTTATATTCTTTATAGTGGTAGGCATCTTGGAACTTTTTAGGAGCGTCATGTTTAAAACTCATAAATAAGGAATTAAAACTATAACCAACAACATCAAAGATTCCAGTTCTATTAACAAATGCTAATCCAAGCATGGCAAAAACTAACGAACCAACAAAAAAGAAACAATTACATATTCTTATATAAAAAGTAGCAGCTGGTACTACAAAATATACAACTGTAAATAATATAGAAGAAAATATACATAAGACAAGCGTTGTTATTAAAGCACTTTTTAATTTATAATTCATGCATTTATTATAGTAAAAATGCGTTCTAATGTCATTTAAAATATTATTTATATTAAGTAACCGCTTTCATATGTTTACACCTTTACATATTTATTTTAATGCTTTATAGTTATGACCTAGTTAAGAAATTAACTAAATACCAAGGAGGGTAAAACGATTATGAAAGATTACAGAAATGAAAAATTAGAGTCTGCAAAACGCAGCGATGAGCACCCTTTCGGATACTATAACGAAGACGAGAATAAGACAAGAGATCTCATCTTTATGGCATTTGAAATGTTCGAATCCAACCAAAGAGGATTCTAATTAATCTAAAAAACTAACCAACGAGTAACATCGTTGGTTTTTTTCTAATATTTAATATTTATAAGTGCTAGATAACTACTAATTAATTACTAATAGATATAAATTATAAACAAAAACCCTAAACTTACGAAAAGTTTAGGGTTTATTAATTTTAAAAAAGAAATATTATTTATTTTTTAAGAGCGACATAGACTGCAACAGCACATGCAACAGTAGCACCAACCATTGGGTTATTACCCATTCCGATTAATCCCATCATTT
>JAVWAV010000016.1:0-2812 GCA_036649855.1 Bacilli bacterium
GTGAATGCTACATTAACATTCTCCACTGATGGAAATTCTGCAACTTTAATTGTTGATGGCCATTCCTATTTTTATTATGATGGTGTTACCTTTACTGATTATTCCGTTAATGTGACAGCAAATGAAATTATATTAACTGGAACAGGAAGTCCTTCTACATTAACGTTTACAATAAATAATGATGGAACATTAAAGCTGAAAACTCAATTTAGTACATCTTCTATCGAATCAAGAGCCACATTTACATTAAAAGTCTAATATTTATTTTTATACAAAAGGGGGAAAATTATGAAAATTAAAAGATTAGTTCTATCGTTAGTCGCCGTTACTGCACTCACTTCGTGTGGTACACCAAGTACGTCAACTTCAGTCACTCCAAGTACATCAACTGAGCCACCAACAAGTGTGCCAGATGTTTGTCTTGAACCAACTGAAGGAAAAAGTTTTTCTGTTAGTGGAGAAGGTATCTATAGTAATATTTCAGTTGGTGGCTCTATTGAACCAAACCGTGAATATTTATTAGGAGTTTCTTTAATTAATGCAGGAAATTGTTCAATTTTTAAAGTAGAATTTACTGATCCTACTTTAGCAACAGTTTATCAAAAAGAAGATGGAAAATATTACATTAAAGCTTTAAAAGAAGGAATGTGTGATATGAAAATTACTGATTATGGTAATACTGCAAAACCTTTAGAAGCTAAATTAAAAGTAATGAATCCATTAACTACTGAATCTGTTATGACATACCTTTCTTTCCATTTTTGGAGAGCATGGGAAATGTTTGGTGAAAAATTAACAATGACTTTTACTAGTACAGGTGGCGTTTTAGATGGAACTATCAATAATGGTCAAAAAATTACTATTCCTTTTGAATTAAATGTCTCAAAAATCGAAATGATTCAAATAGCTGGTGATGACTTTTATAAAATCCCTCTTAAAGAAGTTATTGCTTATGAATCAGTTGCAGATGGAACTACAACAATTGCATTCCTTGCTCTTTTTTCAACAGGAAGCATTATGCATACTTATACTAATGGTGAAAATTTACACAGTGTATTTAAAGCTGAGGAGCTAAAATAATGAACAAAAGAATATTAATTATTCCTATGATGATTGGTTTACTATCATCATGTGGAGTTACGCCTACTACTTCGTCTTCAACAGATACTTCTCCAACTCCTCCAACTACAACTACAACTACTCCAATTGTTAAAACTGGTGTAAAGATTGAAGGAGAAGTAAATGCTGCTTTTGAAAAAGTAAGTGATACTTTATATATTGCTAGAAATATAGAAGTTCTTACTGATAGCAAAATTATTTTTAAAAACTATTTACAACCTTCAGTTATTGTTTATGATGGACAAGCTATTGAACGTAACTTATGCAATGCAAAATGGGATTATGCTCCATCTTCTTATAAGGGAGAATATCAAGTTGTTATTGCAGGAGGAGCTAAATACGATTTTATCTGTGATTTAAGTCGTGTTCAACCAATTTCAATAAGAAGAACAGAAGTTGTAGCATTACCAAGTGATGCTAAAACTCTTAGAAACTTATTTCCTACATTAGTAGGTAATGTCTCATTATGTAATATTAATGATATTAATAGTATCGTATTTGAAGACAAAGTCGAAGAAAGCATATATAACTTTAAGATTTATGAAGGTAATAAAACATATGCTAATGTTAAATCGACAAAAGATGAATCATATAAAGGAATCATTTATCGTTCATTTACTGGAGATAAATTAAAAGAAGTAGATACATTCTTAGGAGATTCAACAAAAACTGCTTATTCTAAAACATATAAAGTAGCTGATGCATTACCTGCTGATCACGTTAGAGATAACTTAACTACAGCTGATGCAAAAGTATTACTTAATTCATCTTACTATAATCAATTAAGTTTTGGTGATATCTTCCTTGATTCATATGGATATGGATTTAGTGAAGGAAACGGCAATACTCTTAAAATCACTTCAGTAAAAGAGGAAAACGGATCATTTACTACAACCATTGCTTCAAAGAAAGAAGGAGATGATGGTTACTACGTTTATTTAAACGATGTTATTGTTAAGTTTAATAAAGATGGAACACTTACTTCTGGATCGTATTTAAAGAAGTCATTTACTTCTGAATTCTATGATTTCTCAAAACATGAGTTTAAACCAGGATATGAAGCTGCTGCAGTAAAAAAACTTGATATGAATATTGCTATTACTTTATCAGATAAATTAAATACTGGATTAGTATTTGATGAAGCTCCATATTTTATTAAAACAATATCTGATATTAAACTTCAAGATGCAGGATGCGTTCCAGCAGGACAAAGCGGAAACTTCGTTCAACAAGGAAACACTATTGAATTTAAAGATAATAAAAAAGGATATAGTTTCGCATTTACTCCAACTTCTGCCTTAGATTCAAAAGATTATAAAGTCATTGCATCAAGTGCAACAGATATTATTAAAGAACAAAGCGATTATAAGTTTGTTGCAGTTAAAGCTGGTGTTAGTGAACTTACACTAGGAAATGGAACATCTAATGATGTTACAGCTAAAACAAGTGTTACTGTTGTAAATAATATTAAAGTTAATTCATTTTATATGTTAAATAATGGCGACGATGATGGAGCAGTCTTCTTATATATCGCTGCAGGTGACGTTGTCGTAAGTGACATTGAAGCTTCTCCTTATAAAGCTCCAAATGATTTCACTCCTATTGTTTCTACAACTGATTATGCAGATGTTAGCCGTAGTCCAGAAGGAAAGTTAATTATTGACACTTCTAAAGCTAAACAGCTTTATAATGG
>JAVWAV010000016.1:2912-14424 GCA_036649855.1 Bacilli bacterium
GTCCAGAAGGAAAGTTAATTATTGACACTTCTAAAGCTAAACAGCTTTATAATGGCACTGAATTAACATTTACAATAACAATGGATTCTCCAAACTATGCTTTAGACGTTTCTAAAACTGTCTTTACAATTCATATTGGAGCAGCTTGGAACGAAGGCGTTATGTTAGGAAAATGGCTTGCACCATATGATGGCGATTACTTTATATTTAATAACGATGGAACTGGTAGTTTCTATTTACATAACTACTTTGTTGGAGAAAAAGAAACAATAGTTTCATTTACTTTTGAAAAAGGCAAACATTATTCATACAAAGTAAAAGCCAAAGATGTCGTAATTGGTACTGAGATTCATGAATTCTCTATTCAATTACATTATAATCCAAAAACTAATTCTCTTAAATTTAATATGTCAGAAGGAGTTTATGGAACATACGCACCAACATATGTTTATGGTGATGATATGGTTTATGTTGATATAGTGAAAGCTTAAATTTATATTGAAATAAATTTGTGCACATTAAAGCAATACATGGAAAAAGAAAAACATAAACAAGAAGTAGAAGTAAAAACCAAAAAGTATTATTCAAAATATCGTTCTCCTCGAACAGGTGAAGATATAGATATGCTTAGAGAAAATAACTCTACTTCATCTTCTAGATCAATCTGTGATATATCTGAAGATGGTGCTTAAAAACTAAAAGACTGCAGTTCTGCAGTCTTTTTTTATATCTTATATCTTTAAACGACATAAGATTTCTTTATTTTTATAATAATTTATTGTCTATATTCTTATATTTAGATACGTATTGGTAGATATTTTCATACGTTTGCTATAAATCTTCTCTCAATTATATATAACTAGGATCAGACAAGCAAAATTAGAAGAGCAAAGTAACTAAAAACAGACTTTTTCTAATTTTGCTTTAATGATTAACTTATAATTACTTATTTTATGCTAAAACTAAAAATGTCTTAGTTTTGCAGTCTAATTTAAAGAATGTGACTATTTAGTAACTTCTATTTTATCTTTTATATCGTAATCTTGTTTATATATGAATTTATAAATTGCAAAACTAAGACACAATAAGCCAAAGATCCAAGCGAGTGGATCAGCGAGGGCTAAGCCAATAAAACTAGCAGGACTTGCTAAACTATTAATAGGACCACCGTTTATTGCAGGAGGTAGACACATACATATTAGAAGACGAGCAAATAGTTCACCAATTCCTGCTAGGAATGGATATAAGCTTTTGCCTATTCCTTGAATACAGTTTCGTAATACAAATAGTGCTCCTAGAAACATAAATAATGGAAGAGCGGTATAAATATATATGTTTCCATAACTAATTGAAGTAGAACTTATTTTATCAGGACTTAGAAATATATATTGATATCCGCCATTGATAGTTGATAATAATCCAATTGTTAATACAATTGCATATATTATCATCATAATAATAAGGGCTTGATTAGTTCCTTTTTTAATACGTTTAAATTCTTTTGCTCCATAATTTTGTCCACAGTATGATAGCATTGCTGTTCCTAAGGCATTAAAAGGACACATCATAAAGTTAATAACTTTACATCCTGCTCCATATCCTAATTGAGCAGGAGTTCCAGGAACCCATTCGCCACTAGGAAGAATATCAAATTTAATTAAGCTACCTTGCATTACAATAAGTCCTATTGAAAGAATGGAGAACTGAAATGCTAAAGGAAGGCCTACTTTTAAGTGTTCAAGGACAAAAGAAAAAGAAAATTTAAGATCTTCTTTTTTAAAACGTAAGTCTTTATATCTTATAAATGTATAAATAAAACAACATGTAGCTGCAAAAGATTGAGAAATAATTGTTGCTACAGCGGCTCCAGCAACACCCATTTTAAAGGTGACTATAAATAAGAAGTCTAAAGCAATATTTAAAAGAGTAGAAAGAATTAAGAAACATAAAGGAGTAACACTATCTCCAAGGCTTCTTAATACACATATAATTAAGTTAAAAAACATTTGAAAAGTAATACCAAGGAAAAGAATAAATAAGTATGTTGCAGCAGCCTCATATACTGCTTGTTTAGTTACGTCAGCAGATTGAAATATTCCTAACCAATTAAGCATAACGTCGATTGCAAATATAGCTCCGATTGTTAAGATAATTGAAATTGCTAAACAGAGGAATATTTGGACTAAAATAGATTTACGGGCGCCGTCTTTATCTTTAGAACCTATTTTTTTAGAGGTGATAACGCTAAAGCCGGCGGTACAACCAAAAGCAAACTGTAAGACCAGGAAGACTAAATTTGTAGTGTTGTTTATTCCTGCTACTTCATTACTTCCTAATGTTTGACCAACAATTGCAGCATCACTTAATGTATAGAATTGTTGAAAAAGGACACTTATTAAAATAGGAATAGAAAAAAGAACAATGACTTTCCAGATACTACCTTTAGTAAGGTCGACTGGAGTAAATATTTTACGTAAAGTATTTTTTATTTTCATGCCTATATATAATACATTATCCAGAAAAAAATAGCATATGAAATATAAAGAAAATTTATCATAAAACAGCATTATTTTGAAAATTTATATACTATTTTTTTCTTTTTTGTTATAGTATAAATGAAACTTTTAGAAATGACCTTTTAGTGACATTTAAATTCGTAAAATAGGAGAGAATATGAAATTTAAAATCGTAGTTGATTCATCATCAAATTTGTTTAATTCTTATATTAAGGATAAGGAAGTTGGTTTTGAAGTAGTCCCATTAATAATTAACATTAATGGAAAAGAGTTTGTAGACGATGACAATATTGATACGGAAGCAATGCTTAAAGAATTCCATTCAACAAAGGAAAAGGCAACAACATCTTGCCCATCCCCAGGTAGATTTATGCAAGCATATGAAGAAGCAGACAATATTATCTGTGTGACTATTACCTCACACTTAAGTGGCACCTTTAATAGTGCAGTTTTAGCAGGTAAAGATTTAGTAGGAAAAAATGTTCACGTAATTGATTCAATGTCAGTTGCTGGAACGATGCAACTAATTGTTGATAAGGCCTATGAATTAATTAAAGAAGGATATGAATATGCTCAACTTGTTGAAGCATTAAATAAGTATAGAGATTCATTAAATTTACTTTATGTTCTTGATTCATTTGAAAACCTTGTAAGAAACGGAAGAATGAATAAAGCTGTTGCATTAATTGCAAAAACTTTAAGAATTAAACCTCTTTGTATTGCTGAAAATGGTCAAATTAAAATCCAACAAAAGATTAGAACGTATGATGCTGCTATTAAACGTATGAATATGGTTATGAAAGATTTATGCGATATTAGTAAATTAACACGTGCTGTTCTTACTTATGTTGATGACAAAGCAAAAGCTATTGAAATTAAAGAACTAATTGAAAAAACATATCCAAATATCAAAGTGCTTGTTAGTAAAGCCAAAGGCCTTACTTCATTTTATGCCCTTGAAAACGGAATAATTTTAGGATTTTAAGTAGTTAGAATAATTAAATTTATTAAAAATGTCTGCTTTTTAAGGCAGACATTTTTATTTTAGGCAAAAAAACAAAACAAATCTTAGAAATTATATCTATCACTTAAAATATTTTTAAAGAAGTGGTATAATTAAGAGTATGTTTTAAAGAAGATTTCTAATATTTATAAATTTGGAGGATTATCATGATCGCTTTTAATAAAGATAACAAGGTTTTTAATATTACCACTAGAAATTCAACCTATCAAATGATGGTTGATGAATATGGATATTTAATACATCTTTATTATGGAAGAAGATTAAAAGATGAATTACCAAGAACTAATAATTTACTATATATCAATTCTGGCGTAGAAGTTAATCCAATTAATGCTAAATTTAATAAAGATTATTCCTTAAATATCTTACCTCAAGAAGTTTCTACCTCTAATATTGGAGATTATAGATCAACAACAATTGATGTAGTTTCAAAGAAATCTAATTTTACATTAGACTTAAAGTTTAGAACTTATAAAATTATTGATGGAGACTATTTACTTCCAGATCTACCATCATTTTATAATGTAAATAAAACACTTATTATTACACTTGCTGATAATCTTGCTAAAATAAGAGTTGATGTCATATATAAAGAAATAGAAGATGAAGATACAATTTGTAGATCATTAGCTATATATAACGAAGATGAAGATAGCATCATTATTAATAAAGCTTTATCAATAAACCTCGATTTTACGAAAGAAAAAGAATTTAACTTAATGCATTTTTATGGCGATGTTAATGACGAGTTTAATAAAGAAGTTATTGAACTTTCTCATCTTTCTTATTCTTTTTCTTCCTTAAAAGGAGTTACTTCTCATATTCATAATCCTTTAACAATCTTAGCTGGTAAAGAAACAGGAGAAGATTCAGGAGAATGTTACTTATTTAATCTTGTATATTCTTCTAATTTTGAAGTTAATGTAGCTAAAGATTATTATAATCAAGTTAGATTAAATATGGGTATTGCTCATGATAACTTTTCTTATACATTAAAACCTAAAGAATCTTTCTTTACGCCAGAAGTAATGATGGTATATTCAAATTGTGGATTAAATGACTTATCTAGTAAGACAAGAAATTCAATTAATGCTAATTTAGTAAAATATAAACCAACATTTACTCCACTAGTGGCAAATACTTCGTCTAGTTTAGGATATGATTTTTCGCTTAATGCTTTAAAAGAATATTCTGCAAAGGTTAGTAAAATTGGAGTAAATGTTGTTGTCGTTGATGATGGATGGTTTGCTAAAAGAGAAGATAAACTAAGTGGATTAGGAGATTTTGAATATGATAAATTCAAATTTGGTTCCAAATTTGATGAGTTTAAAGCATATTTAGAAACACTTAACTTAAAACTTGGATTGTGGCTCGAAATTGAAGCAATAAATGAAAAATCAACGGTTTATAAAACTCATCCAGAGTGGATTGTTCATCCTACTTCAAGAGGAAGTGGAAAAACAAATAATGAGTTGATGCTAAATTTAGGGTTAAAAGATGTACAAAAATATTTAATTAATTTAGTTAAAAATATTGTTTCAACTTATAAACTTGATTATCTTAAACTTGATTTAAATAGAGTTATTGAAAGTGTTTATTCAGTTAAACTTAAGAATCAAGGAGAGTTTTATCATGAATATATTAAAGGACTATATAAAGTATTAGCTGCAATCAGAAAAGCTTATCCTGATTTATTTATTGAAGTTGGTCAAATGGGTGGAGGAAGGCTTGATTTAGGAATGATGCAATTTGCTTCTTCAATTCTTTTAAGTAATTCACTTGATTATAGTAAAAATATTAAGATGATTTACAACGTAACTTATGGATATCCTCTTAATATGATTAGCTCGAAATTTGCTAAAGATGAAGGAAACGATAATATTTCAAAGCTAGAGTTAGCAAATTTCTTTATGTCAATGTTAACAAATACCGTTTTCGATATTGATTTTGCTAAATGTTCAACTAATGCAATAAATCTTTTAAATGACTCGGTTATTCAATATAATATACTTAAAGAAAACGTGTTGAACGGATCTATTTATCGAGTAGAACTTGAAGAAAAAAATGATGGTTATTTAGTTATTGCATTATCTAAAAATAAAAAAGAGTGCACTTTTGCAGTGATTTCTGGAGAAAATGGCACAACAAAAACTAATATTAAATTTAAATCACTTAAAGAAAACTTGATTTATACGATTGAAGAAAAGGAGTATAAAGGAAACCAATTAATAAGAAAAGGAATCAGTATTAAGAAGAATAAAGAGCCATATTATACATATATTTATTCATTTAAAGGAGGCTTTAAAGATTATGATTAAAAATAGATTACTTTTAGCAGCTGGAATATTAGCTATCTTAACCTCATGTGGCGGACCGATTAATTATGAACCTAACCACTACATTGTAAATTTGCCATATAAAGATGATTTTAAAATTATGCAATTAACAGATATGCATTTTGGCACATCAACCAATGTTGATAGACAGTTTAAATTTTTAACTAAAAACATTAATGAAGCAAGTCCTGATTTAATTATCATTACTGGCGATAGTTTTATGATTTCAAATAAAGCCATTGTTAAAAGTGTCTTAAAATTTATTGACTCTTTTAACATTAAATTTGCTTTTACCTATGGAAATCATGATAACCAAGGTGAATATGACTCAAATTTTATTGCTGATGAACTTATGAAATGTAAAAACACCGTTAATCCTGATGAAAGAAATGATAATGTGACAGGATATAACAATTTTGCGATTGATTTAGTTGATGGAGATAAAGAAGATATTAAATATCGTTTAATGGTAATTGATTCTAATTCATATCATTATATTGGTCCTAAATATGCTTACGATATAATTCACGATGATCAATTAAATCACTTTAAGAAATTATATGAATTTAGTAAAGACAAAGAATATGAAGCTTTAGCTTTTTATCATATTCCAATTTATGAATATAAATATGCTCACGAAGCTTATAAATTAGATAAAACAATTGGTAGAGGCGAAAATAATGAACCTCCATCAGTTGGATATAAAAGTACTAATGCCTTTGATGTTTTTAAAGGAATCAATGTAAAAGGAATGATTATTGGTCACGATCATATTAATGACACCGACATTTTATATAAAGACGTTATGTTATCATATGGAATTAAATCGACTGATGAAATATATCATAATAAAGATATGGTGGGATACAAATTAGTTACGTTAAATGATGATAAACCTTATGGTTATGATAATTTAACGAATAATTTTAGGAAGTATTAATTATGGCAACACTATATAAATTTCTTTATAAACATCGTCTTGATTTTCTTACCTTATTTGTTTTTTTAGCAGCTTCATTTTCTTTTAGACAATTTACTTTTATGTTAATAAATCAAGTTGTTCAAGGCTTTCAATATCTTTATCAAATGACTCCTTATTTATTAGCTTATTTAGTTCCTGGAATTTATGGAATTTGTTATCTTATTCATACTTATTTTAGACGTTTTTCTAAAACATGGTTTATTGTTTGTGAAATTTTAACAACAGTTCTCTTAATTGTTTCTTTAGTAATATTTTCCTTAAATTTCGATTCTTATATGGCCTCATTTATTTATCATCCAGTTAATTTGTTCTTCCCATTTGACGTATTAGTTATAATAATTGTCGGATTTACAATTAACTTTAGTTTAATGCTTAAAGTTTTCTTCGATAAAGGAAACGAAGAAGATCAAGAATCCCAAATGTTTGAATTATTAGAATCTTTCCCTCGCATTAAACTAAATGTTTTCCAAATAATTGGTTTTAGTTTATATTTCTTTATTACTTGTTTCTTTACTACGAATTTCTTTTATGGATTAACAGCTGCCCAAAACATCCTTATTGATGGTTTTGGTTATTTATTAATTCTAGCCTTTAATTTAGTTCCTGTTCTTAATCTTGTCGCTTATTTTTTAAACGAAAAGAAAAATAGTTTCTGGCTTAAAGGAAGTATTGCAGTAATTAACTTAATATTTATTCTTTCTTTTTTAATATATGAATTCATTAATCCAGATTTTATCGTTCATATCGGAAAGGTATTTTTCCCACTTGATTTTGCTGCCAGCATTCCTGCTGGACCAGTCATTCTTATTCTTTCAAGTTTAGTACCAATCATTTATTTTGTTATATCATTTATCCTTAGTAAAACAAAAAAGAAAGAACCAAATAAAACAAACTAATAATATTCTTTATTCAAGATTTAATTATAACAATTAAGTCTTGAATAAAGTTATTCTTTTATGTTATTATTAATATCGCAACGGGCGTTTAGCTCAGCTGGGAGAGCATCTGTTTGACGTACAGAAGGTCATGAGTTCGATCCTCTTAGCGCCCACCATTGTAAAAAAATAAGCATTTTATCAATTGAACGATAAAATGCTTTTTATTTTGCAAATTTACAATATCAAATTGGTTTAGGTTCGAACCCACGAAATTAAAGCTGCAAGAATCTAATCTCCTTTTAAAAGGCGCGCTTACGTGTGCGTGCGCGCGCGTAAGCAGTATTAATATGTAAATTTTTAAAGATAAATAGATGATTTAAAGAAGAAATATCAAAAATAAGAAAAATATGCAAAATATTTTAAAATTATTATTGCGTGTAGAACGTATTAATAGAAGTATTTTAAATTATTTTGCATATTTACCAACAAAAGATGGTGTTCAACTGTATTTATGGTAGAAGTTAATTCAAGGAGGAAAATGAATTATGAAAAACAAATACTTATTAACCCAGTTAATTATCGCAGGAGCTATGTTAGGCGGGTTAGCATCATGTGGAGCAAAACCAAGTAAGGCCCCATTAAAAAGTGAAGAGACATTAAAATTACAAACAGTTACTGGAATGCAATCAATTGGTGGCATCGGTGGCGGAAGAATGGGCAGATTAAGTGCTTTATTAGCAGCAAAAGATGATAAACCATTAACAGACTTAGATCTTAATAAAATTAAAGATTTTGTCTTACCATCAGTAGAAGTTATTATGGCTAATGGATTTGATCTTACAAGTACTCATACAGTATTAGAAGAGAACAAAAAGATTACAATCGGAGAAGTCGCATTTACATTTGTTGATAAGATTACCTTTAAGCTTAATGATAAATCCACAACGTATAGTTTGATTTTCAATGAAGCTAAAGTTGAAAGTGAAGAGAAGAAAGAAGAAGATGGAACAGAAGTTGAAGTCGTTAGCAAGATCGAAGGTTATGTCTACGAAGGCGATTATGATTTAACTCTTATTGCTCCAGACGCCAGTGTATCATTCTTAACTTTCTTATCTGAAGTAGAAAAAGAAACAAAAGATAACGAAACTGAAGAAGAAAGAACATTAAGAATTTCAAGAGCAGAAGATACCTATATTGAAATTAATCAAGAAAACGAAGTTGAAGATGGCGTATTGTGCAGTGAATTCTGTTACAAAGTCGTTGATAAAGGCGAAGTAAAAGTTGATTTCTCAATCGAAGTTGAAAATGCTGCAGAAAATGCTATTATCGAAATTGAATTTGGCGAAATCGAATATGAAATTTCAACCAAAACAATTGATGGCAAAGTCGTCTATCTCGTCGAGATGGAAAACGATGCAACTGATGCTGAAGCTGAAGCAAGATTTGTAAAAAACGAAGATGGAACATTCTCGGTTTATGTAGCTCCAGAAGCTCCAAACCCAGATACATCAGCCAAGTAGAAAATATAATTTACCACATATAGAACTCGCTTCTATATGTGGTATAATTACACTATGGATAAAGTTTACGATAGCAAAACACTGTATTTGCTCATAAATAAATATATAGATGGAGACGAGGAATCTTTCAATGAGTTCTATGAAGCGTTGAAGAGACCGGTTTTTTACAATATCTTGTCCTACGTTCAGAACTATGAAATAGCAGAAGATATCTTACAAGACACTTTCGTCCAATTCCTTAATAATTTATCCAAAGTGAAAAAAGAGAAAGATATAGCTGGTTATATATTCACTATTTCAAGAAATTTATCACTTAATCATTTGAACAAAAACAAAAAGATTGTTCAAAATGAGGAATATCTCGATATCTATGCTTCATCAGCTGACAATACGCGAGAAGAAATTGAACACAATGAACTTCTCGATAAAATAAAATTAATTCTAAAAAGTGATGAGTATCAAATTCTTGTCTTACACATCATGAACGAATTATCATTCAAAGAGATTAGTAAGCTTCTCAACATCCCAATTGGGACCCTTACATGGAAGTACCAGGAAGCAATTAAAAAAGTACAAGCCCATACTTAATAAGAAAGGAGGAAATAATATGACTGATTTTGAAAAACAATTAAAAGATAAAGTTAATAGTTATCAGATAAAGACTAGTGCTGATGATGTTCTTTCAACATTCAAAAATCAACACGTTAAAGTAAAACAGTCTATATTTCAAAAACCTATCTTTAAGTTTAGTTTATTTGGAGGATCCTTCGCCATGGCCGCTATTCTTGTTGGAGTACTCGTTCCTTGGTCTAAATTATTTAAACCTACAGGAGTTGACGTTTTTATTCCAGCATTTAGCGAAAAAGAAAAATCTTTACTTAATAACCAAATTGGCATCTTATCATTCAATGTTGGAGATGAATCAAATCTCCATAATTTAATAAAATATTCTTCGAATTCCGACGGAAATACCGAAGATGTTCCAGAGGACACAAACATCCCAAAAGAGGAATATAAGTTAGCTGTTGATGCATTCGATATTTCAAGTAAATCATTATATTTCATTGATAATGATATTGAAAAAGACATTACATCTAAAACGACAGAACTTACTACTCCTTTTGTCGAATCCGGAACTTCTTATTATTTTGAAACAGTTTATTTTAAAAATAACGTTGAATTATATAAAACATATTTGAATTATGTTAAAGAGTCTTCAGAAGATGAAAATGAATGGAAATTTACTGGATTGTTAAAAACTTCTACTGAAACATTTATTATAAATGGATCAAAAGAATTAAGTACATCCAATAATAAAGAATATGAACTAGAGACTACAATAGTTGATAAAAGCTATATTTATACAGTAGAAAAAGAAATTGAAGTCGATGAATCAGGCTATGAATTTCATAAAACAGATCTCAAAGGAGAGGATGTTTATAAATATGAAATTGCTTCCGAAGCTGATGAAGCTGGATACGAGGTAGTAGTCGACGACAAAGAAACGTATGAATATAAAGTGCAAAAAGCTAGTACAGATAAATACACTGTTACATATAAATCTGATTTAATTATAAATCTAGAATATACTGCTAATTCAAGAATTTATACTAGCGATAATCAAGATACTATTACAAAAATATAAAAAATATATAAAGGAAATAAAGCTATGACATATCACATGTACATAAGCGATGATTCTTTTATAAAGATCATAAACGGAACTAAAAAAATGGAGCTTCGTTTAAACAACGAAGACCGATCATTAATTGACCAAGGTGATGAGATTATTTTCACCGACTCTAAAACAGGCGAAATTGTTAAAGTCTTCGTTGTTGGAACACAGATATTTAGATCTTATAAAGAATTATCGCATATGATAAAAGAACATAAATACGAATTTGACAACAAAGCAACAAGAAACTCTTTTTGCAAAACAATGAAACACTTTTTCTCAAAGAAAAAAGATACAAGTTTTGGAGTAATTGGCATTGACATTAAAATATGTTAATGTAATTATATAGATATTATTTATTTTTAAAAAAGTAATCTCTAGTAATAGAGTTATTTATAGTTTAAAACCTTACGACATTTCCCCCAATGTAGTAAGGTTTTTTATTGTCACTTTTTGTCACTTTTTTAAAATTTTTAAAAAAATCTTTAAAAAAGTTAAAAAAAGTGTACGTCTTTGCAATTTTCTTTAAATTTTTGTCATTTTTTTCAAAAAAAATGCTATATTAATATATATGAAGAACT
>JAVWAV010000017.1:0-5539 GCA_036649855.1 Bacilli bacterium
AAAATTACGGAATTTACTTTAGGAATTCACGTAAAAATAAAAAAAGTTAAGTGACAAACTTAACGCAACAAAAAGCAAAGTGGCAAAAAGCAAAATAAATAATGAGTAAAAGAGGAAAATAGATGTAAAAAGATATGGAATATTGCAAATGACAAAATAAGAATATTCGTTAAAAGCATTTTTATTTTGTCATTTACAACCCAGTGTTTTGATTTGATGAGATGTTATGCCGTCTTGAAATTAATAATGATAGTTCTATTAAAATCAAAAATAGTGTAGTTCTGCAGTCTAATTATCAGAATCGTTCATAGCTTTAATTGCATATTCAATATCAACATCACAATCTACGCCAGTTCTAATTGCATTTCTTTGCATATATTCAATTAATTCAGTTGATTTAAAGAACATATTTAAATCCTTGAAATTTTCACTTATATAGTAATAATATTTTGAGCTTAACCGTTCTAGTAAATTGATAGTGTTATTCAGATTTCTCCTTTATTCCAGGAACAGCGTGCATACCAAACATAGCTAATGCTTGATTGACTTTATCCATTCTGACAGTTTCTTTTCCCTGCTCAAGTTCGCGTACAAAACGTAATCCCAATCCAGAGCGCAGTGCAAACTCTTGTTGAGTCAACCCTGCTTTTCTTCTATTCTTTTTTATAAATTCAGCTATTTCATTCATATTAAAATATTACACCTTATCGGGGGTATTATAAAGCAATTTATGTAATTAATCACCTATCGGGTATAATAAGTATTTGTTTTTTATGCCAATAACAAACAAATACTTATCAAATAGTACGAAATTTGCTTAATTAGTTAACAAAATTAGAAGTAATTGAAATATAAAGTTTATTATCTATCATTTTTTCATCATGAGCAACGTATCTTTTCTTTTCATCAGCTAATAATAAGGTTAAATCATTTGTAGCATTATACCCATCAATATAAGCACCATACATTTCTTTATCTTCATCAAATCTAACGGTTTTATAAAATGGAACAATCATTCCATCAGTTACGTTAAATATAATTGTTTTAACCTCAGTCTTTCTAAAGGCTTTAGCAAAGAAATTCATAATGTAATATTTTCTTAATTCTTTATCAGTTGCTATATCAGTTTCTTGATATTTAGTAAGTATTTCTTCAATAATTTGTGTATCAGTTGGATAACGATCATATGCCATGTATTCAGGTATATGACTTAATATTAATGACATTATCATTAAATTTTTCGTAAGAGAATATTCTTTAATATGTTTAAGAACTTCTGTAATATTTTCAAATTTAATTCCAGATAAACTAAGATGTTCTTCTGCTTCTTCATCATATAAATAATTGTTATCTAAAAAATCTTGTTGTCCAGAAAAATTATTACTATACATATTAAGTAATTTCATTGATTGATTAATATGATATAAATATGAATTTATATTATGTTTAAATGGACATAAAAAACGTGGAAGCATATCGTATTTATTAAGGCGTAATAATTTATATATATCAAATGCAAAGAAATAAATATCTTCATCAGCAGTTTCAAGATAACGAGTATAAGATGAAATACTTTTATCACTATATTTAAAAATTATATTAATAAATGGTTTAGGATTAACATGCATTCTTTCGTTTGATATTTTTTCTTCGTGATTAGCTAAATCAAGAAATGCTTCGCTAAAAGCTGGAGAAGAATTATAACAATCCCAAGTTACTGGACTATCTTTGGCATTTTCACTTTCGTGTTTAAAGGAGATACAGGAATCCGTAATAGTTAAAAGCTCAATAAAGCTATCTTTAAATATTCCAGAATTAAGATGGTTTTGTTCGATTAATACTTTTTGTAAATATTTCATTAATGTTTCCTTTCCTTAGTATTAATTATTTAATACGTTTTATATATTTTATCGTATAAGACTGCAATTCTCCATTATTATTATAATTATCATAAAATCTAAGCTCGTTTTTTCCCATTATATCAGTCATTTACATAAAAAAAGAAATTGAATTAATCAATTTCTTTTTGTTTAAATAACTACTAATTATCTACTAATTGTCCTTAACGAGCTTCTCCTACGCCATAATATACTGCTAAAAATATTATCGCAATAAGTAGAAATATTAATCCTACAATTAATAAATATAGAAATGAACTGCGTTCTTTTCCCATTTTAATTTCACGATATTCGGTATAAGTAGCAGGAATTTTTGTTTTACGTAAATCATTATAGAAGATAGTAAAGAACGCTAATTGAATACCATATGATAAAGCATCGAATGCTCCTTCTTTACTAACAGCCATTAAAGCATATACTAATAATAAAATTACTGCAGGAAAGGCAAAAGAATCACAGAGCATTCGATAAAGCGATTTTTCAATCGTTAAACCTAAAACTCCTTGAAAATAAAAGAAACAACCAATTGCAACGGAGATAGCTAAAATAAAAGTAACAGTAAAACCAATATAGAACCATTTGTTAAATATTTGTTTCTTTTCTTTTTTATCTTTACTTTCTATTTCCTTATTTGACATATTTTATTTTACTAATTGTTTTTGATATTTAACAAATTCTTCATCATTACAAGAGATAAAGTGTCCTGGAGTAATCTCTTTAAGAGTAGGTTGAGCTAATGTATAATTATGATCAGTTTTTGGATTATAAATTACTCTTACTCTAGTTTTTTCATAGTTTGGATCTGGATGTGGAACTGCACTTAATAATGATTTAGTATAAGGATGTAGTGGGTTACGGAATAACTCTTCACTACTTGCTAATTCAACAATGTTTCCATAATACATAACCGCAATCTTATCACAGAAGTATTTAACAACAGATAAGTTATGAGCAATAAATAAGATCGTTAAACCAAATTTATCTCTTAAATCATTAAGTAAGTTAATTACTTGAGCCTGAATTGATACATCAAGTGCACTAACAGGTTCATCTGCAATAATTAAATCAGGATTCATAATTAAGGCTCTTGCAATTCCAATACGTTGGCGTTGTCCACCTGAGAATTCATGTGGATAACGGGTGGCATGCTCCGGGAGCAAACCAACTAATTGAAGCATTTCATTTACTCTTTCATCAATAAACTTTTTATCTTTAATTCCATTAATAACTAGTCCTTCTGCAATAATATCGCGAACAGTCATACGTGGATTTAAAGAAGCAATTGGATCTTGGAAGATCATTTGCATTCTAAGAGTTATTTTATCATGACGAGCAATAAGAAGTTCTTTCTTATATTCCTTATATGTTGCAGCATCTTCCGGTGAAAGCGTAGCAATATCAGGTTTTTTACCTATTTTATCTAAGAAATCTTTATATTTAGCATTAAGTTTATCAACAGATTGCTTAATAAATTCTTTATTGCAATAATGATGATCAAATTTAGCTTTACGAATTTTTTCTCTTTGAGTATCAATAATTTCAGTAGCAACATCGATTTTTTCTTTTTCAAGTAAATCATATTTTGTGTTAATTGCAGCTTTTGTATCTTTAATTTTTTGAGCATCATCAGCATTTGTAACATCAAGATTATCTTCTTCAATAAAGTTATTAAGTTTTGCAGCTCTTTCTTCTTTTAATTTGCGAAGATCTTCATCAAGTCTCTTTTTAGTAAACTTAATTTCTTTTTCATTCCATCTTGTTCCAGCTGCAATTCGTACACCTTTAAAATATACGCTACCAGAAGTAAGATCGTATAGTCCAATAATTGATCTACCAGTTGTTGTTTTACCACAGCCTGATTCACCAACTAATCCAAATACTTCTCCTTTATTAATTTTAAAGGAAACATCGTGAACTGCTTTATTGTATTTATAAACTCCAGTTCCAAATTTAAAATATTGTTTTAAATGACGAACGTCTAGCAATACTTCATCGGAAATTATGTGTTTTTTTGCTTCAACTTCGACCGTTTTTTGAGCAACAGCTTTTGGAGCAACAGTAGCAGTTTCAGCTTTAGCTACTTTTTTCTTTGCAGTTGAAGCTTTACTTGTCGTACTTTTTTTAACTTTAGCAGGAGCTTTATCAATAGTCTTTTTTTCTTTACTTTCCATTTTTAAAGTCTCCTTTCGTTCTTTCTATTCTTTCTTTTACAACAGCTGGCATTTCAACTTTTGGAGCAGAAGGATGTAATAACCACGTAGCAGCAAAATGCGTATCACTAACCTTAAATAATGGTGGTTCTTCTTCAAAATCAATTTCCATGGCATATTTATTTCTAATTGCAAAAGCATCTCCTTTTGGAGGAAGTATCATATTTGGTGGTGTACCTGGAATTGCACTAAGTTGTTGCTTAGTATCAAGATCTGGCATACTTCCAAGTAATGCCCAGGTATATGGATGGCGTGGATCATAGAATATTTCTTCAACACTTCCATATTCGACTATTTTACCAGCATACATAACGGCAATATCATCAGCCATATTAGCAACAACTCCAAGGTCGTGCGTAATAAAGATAATAGATAAGTTCTTTTCGACTTTAATTTTATTAATAAGCTCAAGAATTTGAGCTTGAATAGTAACATCAAGTGCCGTAGTAGGTTCATCACATATTAATATTTCAGGATTAGAAGATAAAGCAATAGCAATAACAATACGTTGTCTCATACCACCTGAGAACTCAAATGGATATTGATTATATCTTCTTGCTGGTTCAGGAATTCCTACTTCTCCTAATAATTTAATAGCACGTGTCTTAGCTTCAGCTTTTCTAACTTTATTATATTTAGTAAAAATAGCATTTTTATAGAACTCAATAAATTCCTTAACATAAATTGAAGAATCAAATTTTTCAACATGTAAAATTTGATCAATATGTTCATCACACATTACTAAAGTGGCTTTAATAATATCAAAAACTTGATTCGGCGTTGCAACTGACTCACGAGCTAAAGCGCGTTGTCTTGCTGATTTTACCTTATGTTTACCACTTTCTTTTTCTTTTGCAGCAATACGTTCAAGTTTAGTTTGATATTTAATTGCTTCCGTAAAATCAGCAAGATAGTTTTCTAAACTTACTGGTAAAACTTCGATAATATCGTCTCTATCTGTTTCAAAAGAGAAATGAGATTCACTAATTAAAGCTTTAATTTCTTTAATTTTTGCTTTTAATTCTACACTCTTAAAGTTAGCAAAATTAGAGGCATTAGTCGATAAGATACTTTCTAAAAGTTCGGCTAATTTTGCTAATCCGACATTTGATTTTGACTTATCAAAATCAATATAAGAAATTAGAGCTTTTGTTAATTCTTGATAGTTTTCGCTTCCAACTTCAAATTCACTGACAAATTTTTCGTTGTTATTTTCATCAAACGGTGCAACAACTATCATATTTGGAGTAAATTCAGCTTTTTTAGCCTTAGCAACTGCAGCTAACTTTTCTTCTTTATCATTATGTTTTCTTGCTTCAACGACAGATTTATCATAAGCAATTTGTAAAAGATTGTTACGATTAAAAACTTCAAAGCGTTTTTCTTCATCAGCTAAAAATCTGTTCACAATATCAGCATTAAATTGAGGAT
>JAVWAV010000017.1:5639-13742 GCA_036649855.1 Bacilli bacterium
CGTTTTTCTTCATCAGCTAAAAATCTGTTCACAATATCAGCATTAAATTGAGGATTTTTAGCTGAGATTGTAGCAAATGATTTATCAAGACTTAGAACAATATGTTTAGCTTCACGTTTAGCAAATTTGGCTTTTAAAAACATTGGTTCAGTAAGTTGTTTACCAACTTTCATTATTGGATTAAGGGAAGATAATGGATCTTGGAAGATCATTGAAATTTTACTTCCTCTAATACGAGTAAATCTATCTTCAGATAAAGTTAATAAGTCTTTACCATCATATAATATTTGACCACCTTCAATGATCTTGTTATTAGCAAGAATTCCAAGGATTGCTCTACTAGTAACGGATTTTCCACTACCAGATTCTCCAACAATAGCAAAGGTCTTTCCTTTATAAAGAGAAAAAGAAATTCCTCTTACAGCTTTAACAGTACCGTTATCAGTTTTAAAACTGATACGTAGATCTTTAACATCTAAGATCTTTTCATTATTATTTATATTTTTTGCCATAATTAATCCTCACTTCCTCTTAAGGTTGGGTTAAAGGCATCACGTAAGCCATTACCAAATAAATTGAAGCATATCATTAGTATTGAAATAAATATTGCTGGGAATAAAACCATATGTGGGAAATCTTTAATATTTTTAGATCCATCATTTAATAAGGTACCAACTGAGGTAACGTTACTAAGCGATAAATCAAGAATTCCTAAATATGATAATGAAGATTCACTAAATATTACACTTGGTATCATTAAAATACATGAAGTAATTAAAGTACCAGCAGCATTTGGTAAAATATGTTTAAAGATAAGTCTTCCATCACGAGCTCCTAGAGTTCGTGATGCAAGAACGTATTCTTGATCTTTAAAGCGATAGAACTGCATACGAGTCGTCGAAGCAACTCCAATCCAACCCGTTAAAACAAACGCAAATAGTAACGAAACAATCGGTCCTACTGCGTCTTTTAGGTTTAAATTGAAAAGCGTTACTACAACAATAAACGGAATAGCGGACAAGATATCGGTAAATCTTTCCATGAAAAGATCGATTTTACCTCCATAATATCCGGCAATGGCGCCATAAATAACACCAATCATAACGTTAATTAAAGTAACGAATATTCCAAGTGCTAAAGATAATCTAGCGCCATCGGCTAAACGAACAAAGATATCTTGTCCGATTGAGTTTGCGCCGAAAATATATAGTGGTTCATATCCATTTTTATAAGTAAAATAGTTATAGTAATCAACACGTAATGTTTGATCTCCTGTTGCTGATTCATTAGCAGGAGCGTTATAAACATTTAGATCTTTATCAGTTCTATATCCTGCTGGAACACTAGCTTCATCCTTATACTTTGTATAAATTGGAGTAGGAGATCCATCACTTGGAACAGGAACATATTCAAAGGTATCATCAGCAGTATTAGGTAATTTATCTGCTCCAGGATTAACTATTTTATTAACAGGAACAAGAGTATTAGTAGCTTTACCGTTCTTTATTACAAATCCAATCTCATAATAGATATTAGAATCAGTATATTTAGTCGTCATAATAGTTCTTAAGTTACCTTCAGTAATAGAGTTAACATAACCCCTTGCTTCAAGATAAGCAAAATATTTATTAATATATACTTCTTTATCTTCAGTATTCTTTTGAGATTCTGTCATTGGAAGTAAGATATTTTTCTTATGATCTTTTTCATATTTTAAAATAGCATTATATTGATCCCACGTAACACTAATGTCAGAAGCAGCTCCAACAGCGTAAGTATCACGTTTTACTGTATATTGAATAATCTTTTTATTAGGATCAAGTCCGGAAGCAACTTCTTTAGTTCCTTGAACTTCAACAATAAATGGACGTTCGGTGTCTCTAAAGCGGGAGAAATTATATTCAGATTCATAAATATTTACTGTCTCTCCTCCATCCCAAAAACCACCCTTACTAATTTCTCCGGCTTTAGGTAATACATACTTAAAGTAAGGATCACTAAATCCAGTTTTCATATTGCTAACTTCTGGTACAATAAGAGCAAATAATACAATTAAACAAATAATAACAGCAGCAACCACACTAGATTTATTCTTTCTAAATCTAATCCAGCAACCATGTAAAAAGCTAACAGGTTTCGTTTCAAATTTAGTATCGTGAATTTCACTACCAAGTGAAACAAGTCTAAACTTTTCTTTTGGGATGTTATTTAAATCTTTTTCTTCCATTACTTTTTACCTCCCATTCTAATACGTGGATCAACTAATCCATAAGATAAGTCAACAATTAACCCACCTACTAGACCAATAATTACATAAAACATAGCAACAAATAAGAAGACATCGTAGTCTTTTTGATTAATAGATTGAATAAATAGCTTTCCAACACCTGGAATATCAAATATTTGTTCAATAATTAATGAACCACTTAAAATACCAATAAACTCACCTAGAATCATTGGAAATATTGGAACAAGACTATTACGGAATGCATGACGTACAGTTGCTTGGAATCTCGTTAAGCCTTTAGTACGAGCAAGTAACATAAAATCACTTGTTAATACTTCTGTTAATTCTGCTCGTACGTAACGACCAAAACCAGCAACTGTACCGAAGCACATTGCCATAACAGGAAGGATCATTGATTTCATTATTGCTGGACTAAACCAATCAGTTCCAGGAGCAAAGTTAATATCAAGAACACCCCAAACAGTACCAAATAAATACTGTAAGAAGAAAGCATAAATAAAAGAAGGAACACTAATTACTAACATAATAACAATACTAAGCACATGGTCTTGCCATTTGTTTTTCTTTAAAGCCATAAATATACCAATAAGAATACCAAGTGGTACTCCGATTAACATAGTATAAATATTAATAAGTATTGTTGGTGGAAAACGTTGAATCATTAAATCCCATGGTGATTTCATATATTCAATATGAAATGAATAACCAAAGTGTGATCCTTGTGCATCTCCTGTAAACAACCTTACCCAAAACAACCAATATTGCTCTAAAAGTGGTTTATTATAACCTAAAGCTTCACGTTGTGCTTGGAAAATATTTTCAGCATCACTTCCTGGTGCTCCTACCGATGATACTGGTAGGCAACGAACTAGGAAGAAACATACTGTTAAAATAATAAGGAACGTTATTAGCATCAAACCTAAACGCTTGAATATATATTTCGCCATATCCATAGATGTATTTCTCCTTTAATTTCTTCTTTTGCTAGAAAACACGTCCTGAGAAAATCTTTTTCAGGACGTGTTTATTAAACTTAGAAAATTATAATCTTATTGTTTGTAGGAATCTTTTGTGATTTCTTTATTATCAATCTTTGCTTGATATTGAGCATCAGTATAGTTGAATGTCATAAATCTAACACCACCATATCCAGCAAATGGAATATAAGTTTCAGTTGCATAGCTTACTTTAAATGAAGTGATTGAAGCACTTGATCTAGCAAGTAATGGAATAGCACAGAATTCTTTAATGATACCAACTTCTAATCCACTTAAGATATTAAGTCTTTTACTGTGGTCAGCAGCTTCTTTCATCACATCCATATCTTTATACCAGTTATCAAATGATTTATTTTCAACAACACCATCTCCATCGCTATCAATTCCGACTAATTTAGTATGATCGAAACCATATTCGCAAGAGCTAGTAAATGTATCACTACAATAAACTTCCATTAATCCCCATGGATTCATTTGTGCGCCGCCCCATGTGGAGAAAATCATATCGTATTTACCATTTTTAGCAGAGTTATAATAATCTTCATCTAGTCTCATATTTAAGTCAATAGTAACTCCAGCAGCAGCTCCAACTTTCTTAAATGCGCTACTTAAGAAGGCATACATTGCTTTTGTTGTTTCACTTTCAGTATCGTAAACTCTAAATTCAATATCAACGTGGTCATTTTCAGAAAAATGTCCAGTTTGATTTGAAGCAAGTTCAGTAGCTTTAGCTTTCTTAATATATTGAATAGCTAATGCTTCGTTATAGCCTTGAGCTGATTCATTAAGTGCAGTTGCACTGCCGATTTCGGATCCACCCATCTTGTTATAAACTGAATTATAAACTGATTTGCCTTGAGCAGTATTACGATATCCTTCACCACTTTCAACATCAGTTACATAAAGTGAATTAAGTAAGTTAGTTGAAGGTTGGGATCCAGCTGTTGTTTGAGCAGCAAAGTTATTTCTATTAATTGATAAGGATAAACCTGTTCTGAAATCCTTGTTACTAAGCATGGTTTTGTTTTTACCAGCTGATTGATGGCTTTCAAGAGCTTTCCAATCAGTATTAAAGGAAATCTTTTGGGTATATGATTCTGGAGTGAATTGAATACGGCTAGAAGTACCATAGTTCTTCATATCTTGAGCAGTTAATTCAATATCATCAATTTGTCCAGCTTCAAACTTTTGCATTGCTGTTTCGTGTTTTGAAATAATAGTAGTATCAAATACTTCGGCTTGGAATTGTCCAACGTGAGCACCATCCGTATATCCATACCATTTATCGTTCTTTTCTAATAAAATTTGTTTATCAGCTTGGAACTTACTTAATTTATATGGTCCATAGGACATATAGTTTTCAACACTTGAAGCAGCATAAGCTGTTTGATGGTTGGAAGCATTAGTTAATTTTTCATATAAATCTTTTTTAACAATCCAGTTACTACCTAAACTGAAGTATAAATCAAGTTGTTTTACTCCACGTGTCTTTTCTGTAATAAGTCTAATAGTATATTCATCGATTTTTCTAATACCAACACTTTCCCATTTAACTTCAATATCGTTATAAAGGGTAGCAAATGAGACTAATCTCCAAGCATTGTTTCCTCTTTTTCCAGAAATAGCTTCAAGGAATAAATTTAAGTCTGATTTTAAATATTCAGAAGTGTAATCTTCAATTTTTTCTGCATCGCCTTTTCCAGTATGGACTTTAATTGCATCTTTTCCTTGATATGTATCAAAAGCAGAGATAGCTACTGGATTTTTCCATAAAGCATCTTTAATATCGGTATATTTTTCAATATTTTTCCAATCGGAGTTCTTTTCTTCGATTTTCTTAATACGAATTAATAAATTTCCAACACCTTCTTCAATACGTTTTGCAGCATCTTCAACTTTTTCACTTGCAGGAGTTCCACGATTTTTAAGAGCGTTGATTAAACCCATTGTAGTATCAGCATTGCTAAATACGCTATTGATATATGGAGTATATGATCCAAGGTCTATATACCAAACGTTTGTTTTATTAAAGTTTTTATCGGTTGATTCATACTTTGGTGAATCTTTTACATAGTTATATGCAGGTTCAATTGTTGTATTACCTTGTTTAAAATACTTTGCAGCATTAGCAAGTTGAAGAGTACTAGAATAAAAAGAGTCTGCTCTTCTATTAACACGTAATGGATCAAGTAATAACTTCATTGATTCAACATATGTATCAGCATTAATCTTTGTTCCATCTTCCCAAACTGCATTTTTATTTAATGCAATATCCCATGCAACACCAGCATTTGGTTTGATATTAGCGTCTTCATCATTAAAGAATGCTAATTTATCAGCACTAGTAAGCTTTCCACTTGCATCTACTGGAGCAGCTGCTGCCATTTCATTGACAAACTTATACCCATCATGCTTTTCGTTAAGTATGGTATCGTATAATCCCATTTCAGTAAATCCAATAATGTAGCTTTGGTCATTAGTATCCCATGTGTGAACATTCCAAGATTTTGGTGATGTTGGTAAATAAGTTCTATAGGTATACTTATAATTGCTTTTATGTTCTTCTCCACCACAGCTAGCAACTACTGCAGTTCCTAATGTCAAACTAGTAAACACTAATAATGTTTTGAGTACTTTGTTTTTCATAGTATTTATATCCTCCTTAATACTTTAAAATATGTTTTATTATTAATGAATATTACTCATTTGTCAATGGATTTGTTAATAAATTATATATATTTATATATATAGTAAAAATATTCGCTTTTAAATATCAAAAAATCTTGCCAATAACTACTAAAAAACCACTTTAAACGGTAATATTTTTACTTTAAAAACATCATTAAAATTAATGTTGTTTTTAATCGTTTTATTTTCTTAAAAACTAAAATTTTCATTTTTAAAATTTATTAATCCAATTTTTAAAAATGTCAATTTTAAGAAGTTTTTAGCTAATTTCTAGTATTTTTTTCTTTACTAGCTAGCAAATAAAAGCAGAAATCGTTAATCAAAAATCTCAAACTAAAACATATTATTAGATTACAACAACAATTAATATAAATGATAATAATATACGTAATATGTACGTGAATTATAATAGAAAGACAAACAATTCATTATTATATTTCTAAGACATAGTAACATTACTTTTTAGAATATCTGAATTTTGGATCCTTTGCTCTTTGTTCTTTAAACCATTTAATGTGTTCGTTTAAAGTCATCTCATCCATACCAGGTTTTTCATCAGGATCATCTTCAAATCCAGTATCTTCCCATCCACAAACCGAACAAATGTCATAAGTAAGTAGATCTTTAAATGTATATTCCCCACAGACTGGACATTTGTGTGGCTCTGGGTCTCCAACAAAATCTTGGTAATATTCCCATTTTTTATTTTCTTTAATTTTCTTTTTATACCATTCTTTATATTCATTTAAAGACATCGTATTAGATTCATTTTTTAAATTAGGATCTTTAAATTGTTCTAAATCATAAAACCAACCGCAGACAGAACAATGAGATGTGTTTGGTGTTAAACCTAATTGTTTTCTATCAAAATCATCTAATTTTACAAAATAATATCTATCACAGACTGGACAACTCATTGGCTTAATTTGTTTTAAATTTTTATCCATACTTTTTTTCCTTTCACTGGTGAGTACCAAAATTGCTTAGTTGGACGATAATAAGAGATAACATAGCCTTCTTTCGTAACTATAACAAGTGTGCCAGTTTTATAATCGTATTTATAAGTAGTATTATTATAATCCTTTCTAGTTATATAATGTTGCTTATTAATAGTATTTGCAAAATGAACAGACTGAGATGCATATTCTTCTTTGCTCTTGACTCCGAATTGATTTCCATGTTTTTTAAAATGATTATCAAGACCACCTTTGCTAAAGTCTTTAGCCCACGCATATCCAATGCGTGCATTCGTTTCTCCTTGGTGTTTAGAACCATTAGTGTTTCCATAACGGTTGCTAGCCCCTTTAGTAGACATGCTTATTTATCTCCTTATTTCTTTCATCCATAAATGAATCAAAAAGATAAAACTCAACAGCATCTTTATATTCATCGATGATCTCTAAAGGAAGATGACCGATAACTATGAAGCCTTTTGGCTCTAATCGTTTAATTAAAGTAGAAATACACACGCGCCATTCATGTTTTTGATATTTCATTTTAATAAAACCGTGAACACCTAAAGCTAAATATGAATGCATTGGAAATGCATCAAGATAATCTTCATTAATGCAATCAGAACCTCCTCTTACATTAGGAATTAACAAAACACCATTTTTCGCATAATAATACGATAATGATAAATTATCATTAATCTGTGATTTTTGTTTTGCTAATGGCATATCTGTATGAATTGAATAATCAAATCCGAGAATACCTTTGCAACGTTTAAAAAAAGGTAAATATTTTTTAGGACTCTTCCTTATTCTTTCAAATACTTTATCGGGTGAATAAAAGTAAATAAAATATTCACTTAAATCATCTCGACAAGTAATTGCCTTAAAAAAAGGCATAACTTTAATTGGTGGATTTTTAGGGATCATCCAATTTTCGATGATTGGATATTCCTCTACTTTTGTAAAACTCGCCCCTTCCACCAAGAAAGCTTGGAACGAATCCTCTACCTTACCATCTGCGTCTTTATACATATATAGTACTCCTTTTGGCCAAATTGGCCATATAAAACTTGAAGAATGTGCTACAATGTACTTGTGAGGTGTGCAAATAGCATATCTTGACCTTCATCAGTGCAAATGATGAAGGTTTTTTTATCGACAAATATCAATAAACTTTTTTTCTAATGACTCCCTTAGCAAACCATTAATAATCTTT
>JAVWAV010000018.1:0-13354 GCA_036649855.1 Bacilli bacterium
TTACATAATTCATTTTATCATACTTCCCGAAAAAAGGCAAGCGATTTTACAAAAATTTTTATAAATTTTGAAAATATTTTTTTTATTTCTAAAATATTATTGGATTTTGTATAATTTTATGAACCTCTTCTGGTGATAAGTCATTCATATCCTTACCATCTGGTAATTCAATATAGGAACACAAGACATTTCTCGAAATATTCTTTCGCATTCTTTCTCTACCTATTCTACCTGCACTGTCTCCATCAAAACAAAATACAACTGATCTTATTCCATATTTAGAAATATCTTTTGCTTGATGTTCTGAACCTGTTCCAAAACATGCACAAGCATGATATCCTAAACTATTCATATATAATGCATTTATTTGACTTTCACATAAATAAATGTCTCTCCAACTTTCTTTTATTGCATAATTTAATAAATATATTGGTTTTGTAACACCCTCTGGAATATAGAACCATTTATTTTCTACTTTTCTTTTCGTAACTCCAATACATCTTCCTTGATAGTCCCAACATGGCATAGTTATTGATTTGCTCTTTGTGTCATATCCTAAATCAAATTTTATACAAGTATCTTCATCTATTTTTCTTTTCTTCCAATATGGATGTGAATATCTATATTTATCTAATTCCTCATCACTAATATATTTTATGCTTGTTTCTTCTTCTAATAACCCAAAATCAATATCTCTAGTGAATTCTTCTGAATTTAAGAAATTTTCAATTATCCACTGTCTTCCCCATTCTCCATCATCGTGTATTCCCATTGCTTGACTCAGTGTATAATCTATAAATGCTTTAAATCCACAAGAGAAGCAATGAACTGTTCCTTCCTTTACTTCTCCTATGTCTTTATTTGCTACTGAACAACTAGGATTTCTTTCACACATATTTTTATGATTTCTATTAGGACAGGTTATAATTATATCAGAACCCTTATTTACAATCTGTTCTAGACATTTGATATTGTTATCATATGCATATTCCCTAAATTTTTCAAGTATTTCAGTTATTGTAGCATGTATAACTTTATTACCAATCCTTAACATTCTGTCCTCCTGTATTAGAATGGATCTGTGCCATTATAATTATCTTTATATATCTCTTTTTCTGATAATTGTTTTTCCTGTTGAATTCCCTTCTTTTCTTGCTGTGCTAAATGCTTAACATAAACATCATCTTCTGTCTTAACATATACCAAATCAAATGTATCTATTTTCCAATTATATGTTAATTTGCTTCCGGAAGGACAATTTCTTGCTTTCATTATTCTTAATTCTAGTGTTCCCTTCTGAGTCTGTTTTATTGATAACACCAATGTTGCATCTTCTGCAATTCTATTTGATCCTGAAATATTATTTGTTCCTGGATCTACAACATCTTTATCTTGTGCTCCTCTATTTAACTGTGAAACAGAAAATATTGGAATATGCTTTCTACCTTGCAATAATTTCAAGTCTTTCGAAATGTTAGCATATGCTTCATCTCTCTTTTTTAATGAACCAGAATCACTAACTAATGATAACTGATCTATAAGTAAGAAATCTAAATCATATTTCTCTATAAATGAACCTAATTTACTTACTGTAGGAGCATCTCCGAAGTCCTCTGGAGTTGCACAGTAAAATGAACCACTAACATTTTTTCTAAGTTCTTCAAGATGTCTTCGATATTCTTCTTTAATATATTTATTTCCTCTAGTTAACGCAAAATTTGAAATATGACTATATTCTGTATCAATTCTCCATCCAACAGTTTCTTTACTCATTTCTCCTGAGTAATACCCCACTTTATAACCCTGCTTTGCTACAGATAATCCTATAAATATTGCCCACCAAGATTTACCTTGACCTGTAGATGCTGAAATAACTCCTAATTCTTCAGATCTATCTATTCCACCTGTAACTGCATCTAATTCATTTATTCCAAAATTAAAGAATGCTTTATTTAAATCATTTGATCTCTCTTCATATTTATTGTATCTCTGTTCGAAATTATGAATTAAATCTGTTGCTTCAAATGTCATCATTCTTCTACTAAGTTCCGGAAGTTTACTTGACATATCTGCAACAACTTTTCTAGAATCTTCACCCTTCTTAAATCTCGCAGCAACATCATTTAGAAATCTAACTGTAAAATTATAAGTTTCTTCTTCTCGTATTTTATCTATTAAATAATTACTTGTTTCTGCAACTGTTTCAAATGGAAATTCTCTAAACTTTTCAATAAATGTCGCCTGATCTGGAACATTACCATATTTATTTACATGTTCTTCTATAAACTTATACTCATCTCTATAATTTGGAAAATATTTTTCATCAATATCATTTAATCTTAAAAATGAAAAGTCTTTTCTTTCAAGACATGCACAAATACATTGAACTTCTATCATGCTTTCAACCTCCTGTTATCATCCGATTTGAATTCGATGAATTCAGCAGGTCGAACTATTCTACTATACAGTCTTTCTCCAAAATAATTATATAATTCTGCTTGATTTTTATTTGTAGTAAATATGTTTGCTTTGCCATTCATTTCTCTTTCATTAATCATTGTGAATAAAACTTTATTTTGTTTGGAGTCTAATTGATCTTCTACTCCAATATCATCCCATACAATTAAATCTACATCTGTATAATTAGCATTTATAAATTTATTATATTCTGAGTCATATTTGTTTGATTCTATAAATAATTTTTGAACATCTATAAATAATGCTCTTGGTCTAAAAGATGTTAATTCCCATATTTTAGCAAAATATGAAAGTAATAACCTAGTTGAAATATGTGTTTTTCCTGAACCTGAGTTTTTACCATAAATTATTAGTTGTTTTCCTTCTTTTACAAAATCTAAAATATTATTTTTAATTTCAAAACATCTCAAATGTGCATTATAATCTACATGATCTGTAAATGTATCAAAATTTTTTGGATACCACCAATATTCTGGTAAAAGACTATTTCTCAATAAATAATTCATTTTAGTATATCTAGGACAAGTTGAACAACATTTAGAAGAATTTCGAATACCACATACATTTTTCCAGCAGCATAATTCTACATTAAAATCATCTTCTTCTATCACTATGTTTCCTCCTTTATAGATGAATTACATCATCTCGTTTTCTCCACTCTTTTTGTTTCTCTGCAATTTTATCATCTAATTTAGAAATATCTTCACCATCTGAAATTGCTTTATTATATTCTTCATTATGGAATGATGCCTTCTTAAATGATTGTTGACCTTTTGTTCCTGTTTTATAATTGTCCCAAACATCTCCATTTTCTACAAATCTTAAAAATCTTTCTTCCTTTACATCTATAAAGTCTTGTAAGTCCCAAACATAAGTCCAATAAAATTCTGAATCATGTATTATCTTTTCGTAATTATCAATAACTTGTTTAGCATATTCTAATGAATATAATTCTAAGAATTTATTGAGTCGTTCTAAATATTTACTTTGATACGCTCTATGCACTCTTAATTTCTTAGAATTCCAATAATCAAATAATTCTTTTGCAACAGATCCATTTGAATTTAATGTTTGTGCTAATCTTGATTTTCTACTATTTCCTTCTTCAGAACTAAATATATCAAATAATGAATCTGCTTCTACATTTATTGTAGGTTCTTTAGTATTATCCTCATGTTTAGATAATTTTACTGTATTACTGTCTGTGATATGTGTGACTTTTTCTTTTATTTTATTTTGATTATTTTCAGAGAGTGTTGGATTTTCGTCAGAAAATTCGACTCTATATTTATCAGAAGTTTTATATATTGTATTATTATTAATTAGAGTCGACTTTTCATCGTTGCTTTTTGTAACGACTATCGTTGCTTTTTGTAACGATGAATTTAGTTTATCGTTGCTTTTTGTAACGATACTTTGTTCTTCTGTATATTTTTCTTCAGCATTTTTAATAACTTCTATAATGTTATCAACAACTTTATATTTATATTTAAATCTTTCACTAAATTCTATTGTTATAAGTTTATCATTCTGTAATTCAGATATCGCATTAGATATGCTTGATCTATCATAACCTGTTATTTCTTCTAGATATCTAGGAGCAGAATTCAATGTAGATTCTAAATCTTTTGAAAAATTATATATTATTGCAAAAATATCTTTTTTAATTCCTCTCAATCCTAAATATTTTGTCATCCATGTTTCAGTCGTCCAATAGTCAATTATTTTTTTCATAATTCATAACCTCCATTTTTAATCGTTTGATTTCATTTTCAAGTGCAATCATTCGCAACTTCCATCTTTTTGGAGACTTGTAATTATTTTTAATCCTTAGAATTGTTTGTAATTTTTTCTTCATTTCATCTGTTCCTTGAATTGAAGTTATTTCACATTTGTTATTTATATGAATTGCTCCACCATCTTCAAGTAATATCATATAACTTGTTTTAATTTGAAAATCTTTTACTGATATATTATTTTCCTTCAATATATCTTCAATAGATTTTATATTCATTCAAATATTCTCCTTATAAAGTAAAAGACCACATTCAATATTCGTCCCCTCTTTCGAGTTCCTCATGGACTTCATTGAATGCGGTCTCTTTGACCTCATATTAAGTTATCTCGCATATGTGAGGAGCATAATACGAGGTCTGTTTTGATGTTACTATTTATTCACAACAAGTTTCAAAATGATAATTTTTAATTATCATAAATTATTATACAGGAATTTTATAAATTTGCCTGTTTTCTTAAAATTATTTTATTGTTATTCTAGTTTCGAATTTTTTAATGACAAATTGTGATAAATCTTTTGGATTTATTTTATTTTGAGTTGCTGCCATTGTCAATTCAGAATAATCAAAGAATTCTTTTATATGAATATATTCATTAAGATTATTTTCTTTTAAGAATGCAAGTGTATTGTCTGGATCAAGATATGATTTATCTATTGTTGACATGGATACTTTTACATCTTCATCTTCAAATTTATCAGTATCTAGTTGTGCTACAATTTCTTTAAATCTTTTCTTTTGGTCGTCAAGTTTTTTCTCGTATGCTTTCTTTGCTTTATCATTCACTTTCATGTCATAACAAAGATGCTTTAATTCGTCTTCTAATGCTTCCGAATTTACTTTATTTCTGCCGTTTTCATCTTGCTTTACAATTTGTTCGTCTTCAATCAAATTGGTTGTTTCTGTATTATTTTCCATTATAATTTCCTCCATATCTTATTATAATTCAAAATTAAATATCCTCATCTCTTAATTGAATATTTATTGGTTTAGGAGTTTTACCTTCCCGAATTAATCTAATTAAATCATCTCCAGAAATGTCATGATTTATTATTGCAGAACTTATTACAATTCTTTCTTTTTCTGCTTCACTAATTTTCTGTTTTGATATTTCTTTTAAGTATTCTTCTTGTAATTTCTTTGCAAACTTACATCCTCCACTCGCAGAACAAGACATACATTTCTCATAATTACATGTATTCTTATCTATTTTTACATCTTTCCCTGTAAGCATATCATTAAATTGTTTTTCAAATTTATTCATTATTATTCCTCCAATTTTTTGAGTGCTTCTTCGGTTTCTTCACGGGTAGCAAAAGTATATTGTTCACCAGAATGTGTATAATTTTCGACACAATCGCATTCTTTTTTAAGGCTTTCTAGTTCGGATTTGAGTTGTGTGTTTTCTATTTTTAATTTTGCATTTTCATTTTCTTGATAAACAATTAATCTTGCCTGTTTTTCTAATTCTTCTCTTAGTTTATTATTTTCTCCACTTTTATGTTGGTATTCAGCAAGACACATAGGACACATTTTAAATCCATTAATAATTGTAATTCCAGTGCTAACTCTATGACAATAATCGCAACTAAAACATTCATATAATACTTCCATATTATTTCTCTCCTTTTAACTCTTTCTCGGCAAGTTTGTCAATTGCTTTTTCTAATAATTGTGCCTGACATTCTGCCATTTCACAATATACATCATTTTCACATAAATTTCTAATTTTGCCATTTTCGGTTAATCTTTCCATTACTCTATACCCCTTTCTTTTAAGAGTTTATCTATTATTGCAATAATATTCGATTGCTCAATCGTGCCATAATCCAATAATATTGATTTTAATTTATCAGCGAACTCTTTGACCGATGTTTGCTTTTCTTTCTCCAACTCTGCTATGACTTGCTTGCGAACTTCTGCGTCGTGCTGGTCGAGGGATTTTACAATAATTGGTTTATGGTCTTTGCAGTCTAAACTATTATTGCTATCTGCCAAACTATAACTAATATCCCATTTTGTTTCTTCATCTCTTATAAATACTTCCATTTTTACTCCTCCACATAGCACCATGACTCAGGTGCTTTTTTTAATGGTTTTGCTCCACCATATATACAATCGGCACAATATTCGCCACCCTCTGGCCAATCTATACAAGCAACTTCGCCAGCACATTCGAGGCTATAATTACCTTCCTCAAAATCTTTGTCAGATAGTGGTTTATGAAAGTCGCTCAAACTTTTTGGTTTATTATAAATTTTTAAATCGTTTATATGCCAAGCATAAAACTTGTTGTTTTTTATATAGTTGAAAAGTTCCTCTATATTTAAACAAGACTTGTTTAAAACAATATTTTCTAATTTATATTTCGCCTCAATTTTATTTTTCTTAAAGTTGTCGCTGATTATATGTGTGTCAATTTCATTTAAAATAAACTCTGCAACCACTTTACCGTTTAGTTCATAATCATATCTATGTATTGGGTGCGTATGATTATAATCGAGTAATATTTGTGTAGTTTCTTCTGGTTTGTCTTTCAACCAACCTTTATCTACTTTACGCCTTATAACTCTTACACCCTTAGAACAATAAATGTAAACCTTAACCGGCAATTCACAGTTCGGTCTTGTTTTGCGAATTTCAATAGTCTTTTCGCCGTTCAATATTTTCTCAACCCATTCTGGTTTTATGCTGATTAAAATTGCTTTCATAATTACTCCTTATCTTTTTTATAATTATTTTGAAGTGTTGCAACAACTTCTGGGAATATTTCAGTAAAATTTTTATCCCAACCTTCCTTAAAGTGTTTCCAGCAATCTTTACAATAAACTGTTTTACCAGTATATCTAAATTTGTTTCCACATCTTGTACATTTCATTTTTTACTCCTCCAAATTTAATAAGAAATTTAACATCTTCTTAGATGGCATTGGTTTTCCATCTACAATATAATCTGCTAAATTACCTTTACTTACTACAATATCATGAACTCTTTCATCAATTGTATCTTTACTTAAATATGTTCTAATATTAATACAATGTTTTAGACCTGCACGATGTGCTCTATCTTCTGCTTGATCTTTATCTGCTTGTGTCCATGGTTCGTCTAAGAATAACACCCAATCTGCAGCAGTAAGTGTGTGTCCCGTTCCAAGTTTTCCAATTGTTCCTATAATTATTTTATAGTCAGGATTTGTTTGGAATTTATATTTATAATCTTCCAACTGATCTCCATTCTTTATTGACTCTCCTGTAACTTTTAGAACATTTAATTTATATTTAGTTATCCTATTTTCAAGTTCGTCAATCATTTCTGACCAATTTGAATACACAATAACTTTTTCATTATTTTCTACAATCTCTAAAATATCTTCAACAATTTTATCCATCTTTGCACTTTCTCTAATAACTGTTGATAATATTCCTGTAAATCCTGTTGCTTGTCTTAATCTTATTAACTGTGCCAATGGATTTGGACATTCCTCTATTCGATCAATATCTGCCAATATTTGAGAATATACTTCATCATATATTTTTTGTTGTCTCTCATTCATTTCTACAATCACATCTTTATGTAATTTAGGTGGTAAATCTTTCAAGACTTCTTGTTTAGTTCTTCTTAAAGAACAAGATGCTAGTTGTTTCTGTAAAAATTCAAGATTTTTATATGATACAACTTCATTATATTCACCTTTATTACTGTAATAAGAACAAAATTGTCCATAAGTGGAGTGTTCTTTTCCAATTAGAGTCAGTGGAGCCCATGCATCAAATGGTCTATTCCTTATAAGTGTTCCAGTCATTGGAACTATATATTTGATTTCATTTAGTTTTTGTAAATTTCCACCCATTATATTTCCAGGATTTCCACATTTTTTATGAACTTCATCTACTGCTAAGAAATCTATATTAATAGGACTTTTCTTATATTCATTTCTCAATAATTTGATAAATTTTTCATTTTGTAGAGTTTCAGCATTAGTTATTAAAAATGTTTCTTCATGTGTTTTTAAGTCTTCAACTCGATCTGCTACTGAACCTGCGTGTCTTTTACCATTTCTTCCATATCTAGAACCTAGAATAAAATACGATTCATTGCAGAAGTTTTGTATTTCTTTTTCCCATGTATACTGTAAATCACTTACACAACATATTACAAGACATTGTCTTATTAATCCTAACTTTTTAAGTGCTACAACTTCAGCAATAACTTCTGCTGTTTTTCCTAATCCCATTGTATCTAATAATAGATATTTAGGATTATTTATTCCATACTCCACTGCAATTTTTTGGTGATTAAACAAATCCAATTTTAAGTCTAATTTTGGAACTTCTATAAAATCTTTACTTTCAATATCCTTCTTAAAATGAATTTTTACAGGAAGATTTGGATATCTTGCTATAATATCTCCTAAATTATAAAATGGAAATTCCCATGTTCTAGTATCTTTATCATATTTTCTACAATTAAACTGTCTAATAACTTCTATCCAACTTTCATTATAATTAGAAAATTTAAGATAACATGCATATATTCCAGGAACAGAAGTTGCTCTTTTTATTTCAATGTCAAGCACTTATTTTACCTCTCTTATAAATTGATTCAATAATGGCATACCTGTAATAATTCTATTCAAGAATATTTCAGGATTATTTGTGTCTCTCAGTGTATCTCTTTGACATTCTTGTCCTGAAACACTGAGTATTGCTCGCCATAAATTTTCAGGTTCTTTTTGTAATTCTTGAGAATAGTATCTAGTCATAATTTCATCAACTGTTTTTTCTGCTCTTTCTCTTTTTATATTAGACAGTTCTTTATTTAATCCTGTGAGTTTATTAAGAATATTTCTAAATTGAGAACTAGTAAACATTTTTTGTTTATATTTATGTATAGAATTTTCTAAATCATTTAGAATACAATTATACACAGCAATAAGTTCTTCACAGATAACAGGTTTATCTTTAACATTTTTACTATGTCTAATTAATGTTTTATAGTCTTTAAGCATAATAACACTTTTATTAAATACAGGAGTTAACATTGTCATTACAGAACCACTTCCTCCATAACTATTTGATATAAATATGTATACTTCAATTTCAGATGTGTATTCCATCTTTAGAATTATAAATGAGTTTTCATCTTTTTCATAATGTCCTGCTTTTATAAATTTCATTTTATACTTCATTACAAGATCATCTACAAAGTCAAATCCATCTATATTATTTAATATCGTATAGTCTTTTCCTACAATTCCTAAAACTGCTCCATTAGTATTCTTAACTGTTGCAAATTTATCTTTAATTATTGTATTATTTTCAAGATATATATTTTTCTTTTCTACAATATAATCAAGTTTGCTGACTTTCAATGCTTCTTCCAATGTAGCACATTTTGAAATATCTACTCCAAGACTGTCGAAATATAACTTATCATTTATCATTCAACAATCCTCCAATTGAATTTCTATTATTTCTTTCTGTTACTAATTGTTCGTTTATACACCAAAAAATAATATCATTTAATTGACTAGGAGTTAATTTACTTCTATATGATATTCCAGATAATTCTTCATATTTAGAGATGTAGTTTTTAACATTGCTGTCTTTCTTTATCATTCCTCTTATCTCTTTTCGTAATTCTTTGGTATCCATCATTTTATCTCCTTATTTTAGTATAATGGAATTTTACTTCACATCAAGTATTTTTACTTTTTCCAAATATCTACATGTCTTATTGAATATCCTGCCACACAAAGTCCTGTAATATTATTTGTAAATAAATACTGTCCCTCCACTGCGTCTAGTATATCCTGAATAAATTCTTTCTTTATCTCTATTGTTTCTGTTTTACCATCCCAATAGTATAAATCTGCATAATATTTTTCTTCCATATTATTCTCCTATTTTATATGAACTATATACACATCTATCTCTGCAATCCCATGTATCATAGATCACTCCATTAATACAACAAGTTAAATGATGAGCCATTCTTAATACATAAATTCCTACTGGATATAATTGTGCAAATAATTCACCATTCATTCTAGGAGATCCTTTAACTGCTGGATAACTTTCTTTTTTACATTCTAAAATATTATCCATAAAATATTCAATAAATTTACTATATGTGTAACTAGGATGTTCTCCTTCTCTCTTAATTTTATTAAGTTTCTTTCTCATTTCTAGATATGGTGTATCTGTTGCTAATGATAATGCTCTACATACGCAATCACTTGTTTCAATTTGTTTTGGATGAACATTCATATATCTAATGTGAGTTGAGTCAAATTTAACTATTGCTTCATCTAGATTATAATTGAGCATAAACATTCTCCTTAGACGATTTCAGATATTTCTCATCATATAATTTTGTTAAATATGTATTACATCTTTCTTGAATTTTATCTGAAGCATCTCTACGAGTTCTAATTAAAAATATTATTTTATTTTCTATAGTCGCTTTTCCTTTATATAATTCATCAATAATATTTAATAACATTTCTTCTTTACTTAAATCTTTATTTAATTTCATAATTACTCCCCACATGTTGATAATACTATATCTATATCATCTGTTTTATCTTGAAATTTCAAAGCAGTTAATAATTCAACTAGTGAATTTAATTCTTTCTCAAATAAATCAAGATTGTATATTTCTATTGAATAGACTTCTCTTTGAATTTTATAAATTTTATACGATTTCATATATACTCCTCATTCAATATTATTAATGGCATCCGTTATTGTTGTTTCACAATCATCTAATGCATCTTTATATTCAGTTTCTTTCTCATCTTTCATTGTTTCAATATCGTCTTCATCTAGACCTTCTTTGTCTTCATCAGTTACTACATAGTCGTCTTCGTCAGGATATTCGACACCATCAAGTTCTGATTGAGCACTTTCTATAGAATCAATTCTATCTTGTAGTAATTCTCCTGTTTCTGAATATTGCAACTGTTCTGGCATATTATCTAGTCTTGACTGTAACTCATCTTTCATATTATCTAGTTCTGAGTATAATTCATCTTTACCATCTTCAGTAAGTAAATCATATCTTTCACTTAAATGATCTTGTAAATCCCATAACCACGCATAGTATTCAGAACCTGTTAATTCACTCCTTTCTGGTTTACACTTTTCACATCTATATTTTGTCGATTGATACATTGCTTCTATTTTGTAGTATCCATCTTTTGGACGGATAGTCTCACCACATTTACTACATTTATATTCTTTTCTTGCTTTTTGAAAATATGATTTTGCCATATCATTTTACCTCCTTAACTCTTTTTAACATACCTAGTTTCCAATTTTGATTTATATATGCTTCTTGTTCTGATTTCTGTATAAATTTTTGTTCTACAGAATTATTTACCCAAATCATATTCTTATTAAATGCTTTTCTTCCTTTCCTAGCCTCAGAATGTTTCTTGTGAGTTTCTTCTAATACAGGTTTTCTTCCTCGCCACCACCCAAGTTTCAAGTATTTATCAAGGTCTTCCATAAATATCATCTTCTCTTCAATATTATTAGTTATTGTTATTCTTCCCTTGCAATGAGATGGTTTACCTTTATGTAAAATACTCATTTTTAATCTGTATTCTGGATTTTTAGACCAATAGTTTCCACCTTTTGAAAGTAAGGTTTGTCTTCGTTTTTCAATTTCTTCTATAGTTTTTATTCTTCCTTTATTTTTAATACTTATTTTTATTTTTGATTCCTCACTCATTTTATGGGGATATCCTTTTAAACCTTTTCGTATTTCACTCCATCGTTTTATAGTTTTTTCTGAATGATGTTTTCCATAAAATGGATTATTTTCACCAACCATAGTTCTATTTACCTTACCACCTTCAGAAATATTGTATCCTATTTCTCTATTTGTTGCATTTAATTCTTTTATCCAATATATTTCTCTATTATCAAGATCTTCAACAGAATTAATCTCTTCTAACATTTCAACAGTAAAATTATCATTACCATAATGTTTTACTGCATTTGTTATCACCTTTCCACTACCTAAGTATTTATTACCTAAGAATCTTTCTGATTTCTTTTGTCCTACATATATTTTTCCATTTATTTTATTTGTTGTTTTATAAATATAACCTATCATAATAAAGTCCTCCTATTAAGTATAACTCAAATTTCTTTAACAAGAACTCTTATATGCAAGCATTGACCATGTCTTTCATTTACAATTATACCTTGATTATATCCACCTGCTCCTACAGTGTTTACTCTACACTTTCCGTCTTCGCCAATAACTATACCATTCAACTCTCCTTGTTGGTCTCCTATTGTTAGTAAAGATGCATCTGTAATTTTACCTGTGAATTTTGTAACCCTGTTTATTAAGTCCAATATCTTATTCTTTTCTTCTGTATCCAATAATTTACTTAAATATTCTTTTCCTTGTGAACCTCTAGATGCTACATCTTTAACAATCCCTGATGTTGTATTTTGTAATTTACGATATTCATCATTATACTGTTTCATTAATTCTTTTCTATTGTCTCCAGACATTCTAAATGCATTTTCATAAATACTATAAACTCTTTTTGAATTTAATTTATATGTGATTAATTCTTCTGTTATGAAATTCTCAACTTTAACTCTCCATTCATGAATAAAATTCTTTATAACTTCAGGAATATTATTGAATTCTTCTTCTCTAGTTAATTCAATTTCATATTTAGTCTTCCAATTATCTCTAATTTGAATATTTTCTTTTAATGTTCTTTCTGTTGATTTGATAAGTCCTTCTGTATCTTCCTTCAGGTGATAAATATCATAGTGTTTCCCTATTATAGTGTTCCAATTTTCTGCTACATATCGTGCATCATCTAAGTCAATTCCTATTGATTTTAATTCTTGAACTTTATTAATAGCATCTGCTAATTTTGTTTGATACTTATTTAATAGTTTCTCTGTTTTTGCAACTCTTTCTTCTGCTGCATCCAATTTTAATTTTAATTCTGTTGAATTCATTTTCCAAATCTCCTTTATTTTGTAAGTTTTTTTAACTTTACATAATTCATTTTATCATACTTCCCGAAAAAAGGCAAGCGA
>JAVWAV010000019.1:0-12805 GCA_036649855.1 Bacilli bacterium
ATTAAAATTTTACAACGACGTTATATGTAGCTTTTATAGCATGGCCATCAGTTGAAGTAATGGTTGGTTTGATAAGAATTTTAGTGATAGTGCCTTTTGAAGCAATGTTTTCGTGAAATTCTTCAGTAAAAGAAACAATACCAAAATCATTAATTGTATACCAGTTTTCATTACTAGATGTAAATGCAGCGCCTTTATAAGTAGCATTATCAGGAGCGACTTGATAGTTTAAAGCAAATTTAATATTCTTTTCATATTCAACAACAGATTGGAAGGTGTTTTCAACAGTAGTTGGAAGAGCAGGAATAGTGTCTGCTCCTAAAATTAAATTAGTGCAAGTAATTTTAGTTACGTAGATAATTTCTTCTCCACTTCCCATTTTGACGCCAAGAATACCTACGATAACAACAGATAAAATAAAGATTACAATGATTGAGAAAATTATTGGTTTTTTCATCTTTTTCCCTCCGCGGCATCATAATAAAATGCTTTAATTTGTGTATAATATAAAACAAACATAATCGTGGCAATTAATAAACCAATAAAGAATAGTTTAACTCCAAAGACAATAAAATTACCTGAATTTTCCATAATTAGAATGTAGGAATAAAAGGCGATAATACCCGATAATAAGAATGAAACAACAATAAAGTTAATTTCATTTGGATTAACAAAGTTTCCACTATTAGTAGCAAACTGATCATTTTGAGGATTCTTTAAATCAAGATATCCGGCATAGAATATCATTCCGATTTCAAAAAGAATAATACCTAAACCAATAAAAACCATCGTTAAAATATCAAGATGAGCATAAGCTTGGAATATATAAATACAACTTGAAGTGGAAATAATTGTACAGATAATAAATAAGAATAATTTGTTTAAAAGAGGGAACAATGGGTTATCTGGGAATGTTTTAGTCATTAAAGATGCTCGTCCTTCTCGACTATAAATCGCCGCTAGATTAGAATTTGCAGCAGTAAGTGGAAGAATAATTAAAAGAATGACAAAGACCCACGAAAGCATCTCACCATAATATCTTATTATTAAAGAACCAAATAATTTTGTTAAAAACAAAATCATAATTGGCACTATAATATAAGTTGCAAAAAATCCAAGGATATAATCGCCAGATCTTGTAAGATCTTTAATTTCTTCAATTGCATAAGAAACTAATCTATTATGTTTCTTATTTGGTTTTACTTTAACAGTAGTACTTTTGGCAAATTCAAATGACTTTGAACTCATGGAGATATAGTGTTTTTTGACTCCAAAATAAATAGTACAAAACATTAATCCTAAAATGGCGATAAAAGATAACATAGTAACCCATGGAACATATGATAAATAAGTAAAAGATAAAGAAACTGGCCAACCGGTAACAGAGGTTACTAAAAGATAAACTGGATACAAGTATTTTTGGAACCGTTCAAGAACGAGCTGAATGGTTCTAAAAATACTTGGCCAAGCATAAACCATGTTAAATTCTTCTGGAATCATATTAATAAGATAAATGATGCCATACATTGCAGCGGCAATTATTGAAATAAGTAAAAGACTTTTTATAAGTTTAAACTTTGATAAAAAACGATCAAGATAAAGTGCTGGAATAGAAAGCATACAACCTAATAAAACTGGAAATGCACTGATGATAAAAAAGCCAATAAATACCCAGATATAGAAGAAGAAGTTTAACCCAGAAATAATGCCATAAGCTAAGAAAATTGGAATTGAGAAGGTTAAACTTCTTCTCAGTTCAAAAATGTAAAAAACGATAATTTTTGACAAGAATATCTTATTTCCACTGATTGGATAAGTTACAAGAAATTTATTATCTTCAGATTTATATAAAGTGTTTTTAAGGCCAGTAGTGCAAGAAATAGTAGAAAGTAAAAGAATAAATACCATAATAATAGTCATAACAGATAATGGTATTTGTTTATACATCGAAAATATGGAAAATAAATTGCTTAACATAAAGAATACATAAGCAATTGCAGTTACAAGGATAGTTTTAAAGCATTCTAAAAGTATTTTGGTAAGAACTGATCTTTTATTACCAAACTTAATATTTATTTTGTCTTTTAGTTGCATTAGAACTAATGCTTTAATTTTGTTCATTTATCTTCCTTATTAATATAGTTATGCTTTTCTTTTAGCCTTTTTTTCGTTTTTGATCTTTTCTTTCATTTGTGCTTCTTCATTTTCACTTAATATAGCTTCTTCAATTTCTTTTGAAGTAGCAGTTAAGTAATAATTTTCTAAGCTTTCAGTCTTATGAATTTCTTCAACGGAAATAGGTTCTAACATATGTCCTTTTTTAATAACAACAACACGTGAACAAAGGTTTTCAACAACGTCAATAATGTGACTTGAAAACATAACGATATTTCCTTCACTGGCATGTTGTTTCATACATTCTTTTACTTGATAAATTGAATCAGGATCAAGTCCAGTTAAAGGTTCATCAAGGATCCAAAGTTTTGGATTATGAACAAGAGCGCCAATAATGGCGATTTTTTGTTTCATACCATGAGAATAGGTTCTCATGGTGGAATCAAATGATTCTTTTAAGTTAAGTAAAGTGGTATATTTTTCAATTCTGGTGTTGCGATCTTCTAAACTTACATCGTAGATATCAGCAATATAGTTAATATATTCTCTGCCTGTTAAATTTTCGTAAAGAGCGTAATGATCAGGTACATATCCGATGATTCGCTTTGCTTCTACTGGTTGATTTCCAACATCGTATCCACATAAATAAATATGACCACTTGTAATCATTTGAATTCCAACAATACTTTTAATAGTAGTTGATTTTCCAGCACCATTAGGTCCAAGGAAACCAAATATTTCTCCACCATAAACTTCTAGATTTGCGTCGTGGACAGCAAACTTCTTTCCATTTCCATATATTTTACTAAAATGTTCTAATTCTAGTTTTATTCCTGTATTTAGTTTCATTGGTTCCTCGATGCTCCTTCCATTTAATTGTGATTCTAACGCTAATTGATCTAATTTAATTTTATGTAATTTATTTGTTGTTGTATTAATACTCGCAAATATATCAAAGAATAAAGTATATATGTACCACATTGAAAATGCTATACCAACATATACAAAGTAAAACAAGAGTTGATATAGATAATAGAAAGTAAGTGTTACTCCACCAATTGTTACACTAGCTGAAATATTAAATAAATCTTCTGCCCATTTACCAAATTTATCTGGAATAAAATCACTATTTAAGAAGAAGAAGTCAACTGGATGACCAAGTCCTGTAAAAACAGAGTTCGCAATTAAAGCAATAACAAAATAACCTGTAAATCCTATAATTGAATACCACATTTGTTTCATCTTTGGACGAGGGAACACATTTAGCGCCACTAGAAGAAGTGGCATTCCAAACGCACACATATGATTAATCCAGAAATAAATTATTTGTTCAGAAAAAACAGTTATTCCAGAATAACTTGGCATTATAACGGCGATAAATGCGCCGAATACATTTATGAAATAGGTAAAGTAGAATAATCTTTTTGTATTAAAAACCACACATATTGTAATTAAATACATGGCAGTATTACATAAATGTAGAGGCCAAGTCCAAGGCTCTAAAAACTCAATATATGACCATCTAAATGAAAATGTATTCATGGTAGCAATTGCGATGAATACCATTGATGCTTTAATAACATCTTTTGGTTTTTTTCGCAAAATAAAATAAATTATAACTGGTAAAAATAATGTTATATAAATAAAGATACGATGATCAAGTGCAAAATCTAAAACATGAAGTTGAGAATCGCCTAAACCAAAAAAGTATTGGATAATCCATGTAGGAAGAGCAACTATGAACATGCCAGCAAGTGTTAAGAAAAATGTAATAAATTCTTTTTTGGTTTTCATAAATGAAGGATCTTCAACCCATTTAGTTAAGGAATAAAAGAAACCTAAAGAAAGGATGATACCAAGCATAATGTTGGTAAATGAGTTAGAAAATTCTAAATTTGGAGGAACGGATCCAAAAAGCAATAGATGCATATATGGATAAAATCCAATTGCTAATATAAATGTAATAAGATTTGCCCATTTAATTAAGGAACGAAGATTTTTTAAATTAAACCAAGGTTCAATTGCTAAAAGAACAGTGGAAACAGAGAAAAACCAAACGATAATAGGAACGATTATAGCAACACCACTTCCATATGATATTAATATACTTTTATCAAGACCTACCATAACGGAGAGCAAATCAGATTTATGAAAAGAGAAAAGCCATGTAAAAAATAGTAATGTAAAAACAATTGAAAATATTTTGTTAAATATTTTAAAGTTGAGTTTGTTTTTAAATATTATGAATGGTATTATCAATATGGCTGAAATAATAACACCAATTAATACTGGTAAATAAGAGTAAATATTCATGCATATATTATATAATATATACATGGATTAATCTAATAAAAAGGGAGATTGTTAAAATGAAAATTAAAACAGCAAAGATTTTACTATTAATATCAGGAATATTAATGATTATATCAGGAATTACCGATATATGCATGCTTGGAATGGGCGTTTATTATAAGAAATATGACTTTCATGAGTTAAAAAGTGTAATTGATTTTATCTTATCTATTATTAACATAATTTTCTTTATTGGCGGTGGATGCGCTGGAATATTCGTATTTTGCAGATGCAATTACAAAAATGTTTGTCGTGCTTTTCAATATGGAATCGTAATTCTTGCAGTTGCAATAATTGATACGGTAAATGTTCTAGCAACTGCAATTGCTAATCAACAATTTGATATATTAGTAATTACCCTTGCTCTTGTTTTTGCTTTCTTCCCAACTGTATATACAATTGGTGCTTTTATCTTAAAAAAGGAATGGGACAGTTAAAATAATTTTAAATAATGTCTTTCTTATTGGTCCTTTTTGGTATATTATAAAGGCGTCTTTAAGGGGGACAAAACATGAAAAAATCAGTCGTACTCTTATCACTGGTTGCCTTAAGCAGTCTTGTTGCAAGCTGCAATGGTACATCAAGTGGTACAACAAATTCACCTGTTGAAATTGTTTTCGGAACAAGTTTCGATAACGCAAAAGGTGATCCTAGAGGGTCTGCTTTAAATACTATTATTAGTAATTTTGAAACAGAAAACCCTGACATCAAGGTTACTAATCGTTTTATTAGCGCCAAGTACAATGAAATCCAAGACAACGTAATTGCTTCTTTTTCAACCGCAACATTCCCAGATATGGTTCTTTGTTACGCAGATCACATAGCAAATTACATCAAAGAAGGTTATGCAACAAATCTAGATCCATTAATTAAAGCAATTGGTCTTGAAGATGAAGCTGACTATCTTGACTTAGAACAAGGAAGACAATTTACTAAAGAAGGAACATATATGGTTCCATTTAATAAGTCAACCGAGTACATGCTTTATAATAAAGGTGTATTAGAACATCTTGATTTATCAAAAATTGACAATAACATCAATAATGGAAAGCCATTATCAACTGCCTACATTGAATCGTTATCATGGGAAGAGTTATTTGGAAAATTATGTCCAGCTCTTGTTACATATAATGAAACATTACCAGCAGACAAGAAAATTATCGTAACTGATGATAAAACTCCAGAAGCAAATGGTATTCTTGCTTATGAATCAGATCAAAACTTTATGATAACTCTTCTTCAACAATATGATTTACCATATCTTTCAATTAAGAACGGAGAAGGTTCATTTGATTTTAATGATCAAGCTGTAAAAGATTTAGTCTTAAAATTTAATGGCTATGCAAACAAAGGATATTTCTCAACCAAAGGTTCTTCTAATAAATACAATAGTGAATTAATGGCTACAAATAGAGCTTTATTTGAAATTACTTCTTCAACTGGAACATCCTATTTTGGTTCAAGTTCCCAAAGTAACAATACAATTAAATTTGGATTTGCTAAAGTTCCAACTGCTGAAGGAAAAGAACACAAAGTTATTTCCCAAGGTACTTCGGTTTGTCTTTTAACAAATAATAAGCAAAGTACTCCTTTACTTAAACAAAAAAGTGAAGCAGCCTTTAAATTCTATAAATTCTTAACTAATAAGAAAAATAGTGTTGATTGGGCAATTAATAGTGGATATGAAGGCATTAGAAAATCCGTCTTTACTAATGAAGAATATAAAAAAGCTAATGACATTACCCAATTCCGTAATATTTATTCTGCTGACTATTTAGTTGCTAAAGGACATTCCTTTGTTGAACAACTTAATGGAGAATACTTTACTACTCCAGTCTTTGTTGGTTCAAGCGAAGCTAGAAATCAAATGGGTGGAGTTATGACCAAACTTTCTTCTTCAAGCGAAAAACCTATTACAAAAACTGATATTGATTCATGGTTTACAGAAGCAATGGCAAAATGCCAAGCTGCTAAAAACTAATTTCAATAAATTATTTATTAAATAAAACCAACTCATTTCTTGAGTTGGTTTTTTTAATTCCTAAGCAATATTTATTTGTTATAATGTAATTGCAACCAATAGTTGCGTAAATGAAAAGTAGAGTTTATTGTTGCAACTAAGTATTTTACGTTAATATTTAGGTATTAAGGAGAAACAAAACTATGAATATTGAAATTGCGAATCGTCTTGTTAAATTAAGAAAAGAAAAAGGACTATCTCAAGAAGAACTTGCAGATAAATTAGGAATAAGTAGACAATCTGTTTCTAAATGGGAAAGAGCTGAATCTTCTCCTGATACTGATAATTTAATATGTCTTGCGAAAATTTATGGAGTATCTTTAGATGAACTCCTGCAAGATGATGAAACAATTGAAGAAATTGCTAAAGATAAAAAAGAAAGATTAGAAAAAGAAAAAAAGGAAGATGATGATGAATCTACAAAAGCAGGAGTTCATATCGATAACGGAATTTTAAAAACAACATTTATACGACACGATAAAAGAACTAATTCGATAGTTAGAACAGTTGAAGGATGTTTATTATTAATTGCTATTGCGATATACTTAATTTTAGGATTTTTACTTCAAAATTGGACTGTAGGTATATGTTTATTTTTTATTCCCTTTGTAATAGGTAGCTTTATTAGATGCATTTATGAACGAAAAATATCACTATTTAATATTTCTTTTTTTATCGAAACAATATACGTTTTTATCGGAACATACTTAAATATATGGCATCCAACTTGGATCATGTTCGTCTTAATTCCGCTATTCTATTCTTTTTCAACATCGATTGATTCTTATTTAGCAAAGAAAAGACTTGGAATAGTAGAGGATGACGTTATAATTGACGAAGATTAAAAAATACAAAAAAAGATAGAATTTCGTTTCTATCTTTTTTTGTTGTGATAAACGATAAAGCCGATAAAAACGATATAATAGTTAGTTGGTACTAATAAAAATATATGTTGCATTATGCTTTTTTTATGTGTTTAATACTTGTATGGAAAAAGAAGAAATAACAAAAGCAACTTTTAAAACTGTTTCTCGAATTACATTTGGTACGTTAATCACTAATTTATGTTTGGCAATTGGCAAACTCTTAGGTGGTATTTTTGGTTTGTCTTCTGCTTTAATATCTGATTCTATTAACTCATTTGGTGATGTTTTTACTTCGATTATTTCTTTATTTGGCAATAAATTAGCATCAAAACCAATTGATAAAGACCATCAATATGGTCATGAAAAAATCGAAAATATCGCCATTGTTATTTTTGAAATGATTGTGATTTTTTCAATTTCAATTATGGGTTATAATGCAATTTATTCGTTAGCAACGGGAGAATATCTTACTACAAAGATTCCTGAACTTATCGCAATTATTATTGCTGGATGCTGTATTTTTGTTAAATTAGTTTTATTTATTATTACATTTATATCGTATAAAAAGAATAAGTCATCGATGCTGCAAGCAGCATCGCTTGATCATATATTAGATTCAATAGGAACAAGTATTTCTCTTATTGGAATTTCTATTGCGTATGCATTTGATATTAAATGGCTTGATGATGCTATTTCAATTGTTATTACAATAATGGTTATTGTTGGAGCTTTAAAGGTTCTTTATAAAAATATTCTTCTTGTAACTGATGAATGTTGGGATGAAGAACATACTAATGCAATTACAAGAAAAGTTGAAGATATTGAAAAAGTTATTGCTGTAGACTCTCTTAAAACACGTATGTTTGGTGATCGAGTCTATGTTGATATAGAAGTGCAAATGGATAAAAATCTTACTCTTGAAGAATCACATAAAGTTGCAGAAATCATTGAAATTTCTGTTGAAGAACTATATTATGAGATTATTCACGTTAATGTTCATGTGAATCCATCACTTTAATTGCTGCTGTGGCGGAATGGCAGACGCGCTAGTCTCAGAAGCTAGTGAAGTAATTCATATGAGTTCAACTCTCATCAGCAGCACCATTAATTTAAATTAAAACGATGCCTTTTATTGGCATCGTTTTTATTTTTCATTCTAAAATGCATCATGGAAAAAATATTATTCCTTTATTTTAAATATTTCTTTTGTTGTAGTTTTCCTAATTAAAAGGGTTCCAATTAGTACACTAGCTATTATAATTAAAGTCATTGTAATAATAATTGTGCTAGTATCAACTAAAGAGGGATAAAAATAATTCATATTAATGCCAGTATTATTTAAGAGGCTATTAATTACATATATAATTTCATCGACAAAACTTAAACCAAAACAAATAAGAAAATTGATAGTTAAAATAAGAATTGTGTCAATATTTACGATAATTGTAGAAATTAATCTTTTTATGCCTCTTAAATCAAGTAATCCAATAATGTTTTTTCTTGTTCGCACCTTGTTTCTAATTAGATAAGCTGCAACAAAAATTAAAACAATGTTCAATATTACATATAGGATTTTAAAAATAATTGTTATAAAATGCAAACCACTATTATTGCCAGAATTGTTTACATAGTTATATAGACGCGATTGGGCTTTATCTTTGTAAAAATTACTTTTAACATCTAGATCATTATCATAAATGAAATCAATAACTATATCTTTATCATTATAAAATACGTATTGGGTTAAATCCATTTGATCAATCGTTTTTTGAATTCGTTGATAAACTTCTGAAGATACATAAAAACAATGTTTATCATAGTTATTCATATTAGGATTTTGATTACCGAAGGAATGATTAATATTTAATATGTTAATTGTATCATTGTAATAATCTGATAAATTGATAAAAGAATCAGTTAGATAACCATTTTGATCTGCCTTGTTTAAATCAGGAATTTTATAATTCTCACCGAATTCACTATTATAAATTACTTCATTTTCTTGTAAAACTATGTTTATGTCTGAAGATGGTCTTAGATATTTTAAATTTGATGAAGAAAGCGAAAATAAACTACCATCATTACTTAAATGAATAGAGCCATTATCATTTTTTAAAGGAAGAGTGAATTGAATGTATTTTCTTTTAAATTCGTAAAATTTTTCTTTAGAACTTGAATTAATATAATTGCAACGGTCGGTAGTATAGCCTTTTACAATATAGTTAAGATCAGGAGAAAAAGAAAGTGTATCACCGATTTGAAATATTTTTTTCTCACTACCAATATAATAGGAATAATCATTTGTTAAGATAATTTCATTATTTTTTAAATCTTTAGTATCATTAAAAACAAAGGAAATATCATTTGCGAAAAATGCCTCTTGACGATTTGATACAGGAATTTGTTTTTTTATTAATTCGTTAATTTTTTTGCCACTGCTGATGTTAAAAATTTGATTATTATTTTTAATTTCTTTGTAAACCTCGATAACATCGTTCTTTACACTATTAAACTTAGCCCCATCGCGTTCATTATAATAAACAGCATTAGAAGAAATTGTTATTAATATTCCAATTAAAAGAAACAAAAATAAATGGAGAATATTTTTAAGAGGTTTATATTTTAATTCGTTTTTAATAATAATTGATTTATTAAGAGGCTTTGTTATTAAATTGGTGTTCAATTTGCTGTTTTGAATTGGGTGTCCTGTTATGTTCTTAAAGGAATGATTATCAATTTCAATAATAACATCAGAATAATATTTTGTTTGTTCTTGATCGTGCGAGACAATAATTACCAGTTTATTTTTTGATATATTCTTTAATAAATTCATAAGGAGTGCTCGATTATTTGAATCTAAAGATCCGGTTGGTTCATCACATAGAAGAATTGGTTTATCTTCTAATATAGTACGTATAAATGCTATCCTTTGTATTTCACCACCAGATAATTCGCTAATATAAGCATTTTTTGTGTCAGTTAATTTTACCATTTCAAGTAATTCATTTATTTTAGTATCATCATTACTTATAAGATGCAAATTATCAATTACCGAATAATTATTAATTAGATTATTTTCTTGAAAAATGAATGATAAATAATCTTTTCTTATTTTAACAAAATTATCTTTATTAATAAGTTGATTATCAATATAAACCTCTCCAAAAGTGGGAAAATCAATCAGTCCCATAATGCCTATTAAAGTTGATTTTCCTGCTCCAGAAGGACCTAAAATGCCATACATTCCATTGTTATTAAAATTATATGAAATGTTTTCTAGAGCAATAAAATCTCCATTTTTATTATGATAAATTTTTGATATATTTTTTAATTCAATCATTATTTTTCTCCTTTTTAAATAGATACTTTATGGATATTACTGATATTAATATTAAAGTAAAAATGCAAATTTCAAGAATAAAGTTATTAAAGAAAGAAATTAATAAAGTATTAGTGTTATAACTTTCTTTGCTTTGAAATAACATGCTTAAAGGTATTTTTAATGTCGCTATAAAAAGCAAAGAAAGCAAGTAATATGAGATTAATAACACTATCTGGAGAAAGATATTTGTAAAATATAATTCATATTTTTTAATTCCATATCTTATTAAACGATTATTTTCTTCCTTTTTTATATAATCGATTTTAGTAGATAAGATAACTAAAATGATTATTTCAATTGTTCCGAGGATGGCAAAGAAAATATAAGATAAATATTTATACTCCTTAATACTATCTTTCTGTCCAATATATGAGTTTAATTGTTGAGTCAAATTCATATCTTTTTCTATAGTAGCGTTGTCTAAGTAACTAAAAGATGAAAATGATAGATTATTATCGCTGTAATATTTAGCAGCTTTAAATTTATCATCAACTTTTAAATATATTGAATTATAGTTTTTATTTTTGTTTAGTAGATCTACAAATAATGAGTCGGGAACAATTAATGATTCTTCCTTAAAAATACTATTAGGCATTTGTACCTCAATTTCTAAACCGGTTGAAAAATATGATTTTAAATCAATGTAATTGTATTTAGAAAAAGGGCTTTCATCAGTAGGCGATTCAAAATTTAATTTTGCTATATTACGTGTACTAAAAAGAATTGGTTTATTTTTAATTAAACTATAGTCGCTATCTTTATAAATAGTTAATGATTTATTGCGGTTTTGTTCTATGTATTCTAATTTAAAATGATTTAATGATGATGAAAAATAATCTTGATAGCTAACATAAATAATATTTTCGCTTATTAGTTCTTTAACATATTTATTAGCTGATACTGGTCCATTATCAGCTTTATTAATGGTAATTTTATTATTTCCATCAAGGGAAGTCTTACCACTAATCGCAGTGTATATATTAGTTCCTAACTTAATTTCATTCATTTTAAGTTCTTGATCTAATATGCAAGTATAATTTAAATTATCATATTGATAAGATGATGATTCATCGACTAAAAAGGATTCTGTTACGGTCTTTACAACATTTTGTTTCCCAAATTGATTAACTGTTTGTTCATAAACATAATCATTTCCAGAATAAGAAGATATGTCGTTTTGGTAAACCATCCCATAATAGTTTTGATTAATATGAGAAGAGATATCATCAATGGCATTATAATTTAAAAATGATGAAAAAGTAGATAAAACAAAAAATAAAATTATTTGTACGAATGCAAATAAAAACATCAAACTTTTATGTTTATGTAGAAAATTTGTTGAAGCTTTAAAAAGTATATGTTTTTTGTTAATTAATTTTGTTGATGGTACTAACGATTCGTGAATTTGGATTGGAATAATAATTCGTTCTTTTAAAATAGTACCATCTTTAATTTCGATTACTTTGTTGCAATATTTTTCAATAATATTCTCATCGTGGCAAATTAATATAATTAGAACGTCTTTGGAAATCATTTGAATCATTTCCATTATAGTAATAGCATTTTTATCATCTAAAGAAGAGGTTGGTTCATCTAACAGCAAAATCTTTTTCTTTTCAAGAACAGCTTGTAAGATGGCTAAACGTTGTTGTTCACCACCAGATATTTCTGTAGGATACTTATCTAATGTTACATTTATGTGGTATCTTTGTAGAATTTCATCAAGATTATTTATTCTATAGAAATATTCTAAGTTTTCTTTAACTGTCAAATAAGGGATTAATTTTTCATTTTGTTTTAAATATCCAATCTTTGAATGTAATTCATAATCGCTTAATGTTGAACAATCGACATCATCAATCAAAACTTGACCAGAATAATCTCTATCCATTCCTGAAAGTATATTAATTAGTGTAGTTTTACCAACTCCTGATTCTCCAACTATGCCAACAATTCCATAATTAGGGAAGGAAAGCGTAATATTATTTATAACAGTTTTTTTTCGTCTTTTACTTGAATATGTTTTAGATAAGTCACGTATTTCCAACATATAAAACCCTCCATTTTTTT
>JAVWAV010000020.1:0-9491 GCA_036649855.1 Bacilli bacterium
ACCTTGATTGGAACATTTAAACAAATTTGGGTTGCAACAAGCGAAAATAAAATACATAAACTAGTAGTATTTAAGTAGACAAGTTTATCGTTGTTTCCTTTAAACTTATAAAAGAAACAATATGAGTATATCGAAAAATATAGAACTGTTAATAAATAAGATAAGCAAATAATTAACATTCTACTAGAAAAGTTAAGGGCATATTGTTTTCCAAATAATATAAATTCAGAGTTAAAGTGAAAAAATAAAGTAATACCAATGTTAAGTGCAACAAAGCTTAATATTTGAATAAATGGAATGCGATTAAGTTTTGTTTTAATACGTGGATATATATACATTAATAATCCAGCAATAACGCCATTTAATATAGGAGCAATACTAAATAAGTAATTATAGGCAAATGCACCTCTATTAAATAAGAAGAATCCTATCACATCAGATAATAACCCTACAATTCCTCCATATAGTGGACCTAATATCATTCCACTAAAAACAACAAATGAAGGAGCTAAAGATACACGTAAAAATGGTATAGCAGGTATATCTATAATTGATAAAAAACGGGTTAGTATAATCGCAATTGCCGTAAATAATGCTGCAAGTGAAATTTTGGTAATAAGATTAATTTTCATAGGCCTTCTTTTTAGATTAATTTTTTAGTTTTAAGGTAATTTAAAAATAGAGTTGAAAAATATAGTGATCCTGTAATAAGAATGATATCTTCTTCACTAGACTCTAATAATTCTTCAAATTTTTCTTTATATTCGACAAATTGATATTCTGCTGTAAAGACAAAAAACTCATCTTCTGTTCTTGCACGTTCGTGCTCAAATGTAGTAAGAAAAATCTCATCAACATGTGATCCTAAAATTGCTAATATCTTTTCAACGTTTTTATCTCTAAATACTCCGACAATTGCCGTCTTTTTTCTAGCACCAATTCTGTCTAAAGTCATAATAAGTGTTTCAATAGCAAGTGGATTATGAGCTCCATCTATTATTATTCTTTTATCTTTTATTTTTAATGTCGTAAACCTACCATCAAGACAAGGCTTATCAAAGGCTAACTGTAAAGTTTCAACCTTAATTGGAAAAGCTTCATTTAAAATATGAATGGCTTCAAGTGCACAAGCAACATTTAGCCTTTGATAAAGTGCGGAGGTATTAACTTTCACTGAAGGATAAGGATAATATCCGATTACAAGACTTCCGGCCACAATATCGTAGTTATAAAATTCACTAACTGTATAGACTTTTGATTTACTCTTTTTTGCTACTTCATTTACAGCATATGTACAGTCTTCATCTAACCTATTAATAAGAACAGGACATCCGTCTTTAATTATCCCTGCTTTGTTATAGGCAATTTCACTTTTAGATCTCCCTAAAAATGCACTATGTTCAATATCAACATTATTAATAATTGCTAATACTGGTGCTTCTTCAATATTAGTAGCATCATATAGTCCACCCATACCAACTTCAATGGCAGCAATATCACATTTATTTTTTACAAAATAATAAAGAGCTATAAAAGTAATTACTTCAAATTGAGTTAAATTGAATTTATTAATTTCATTATAGTATTCTTCAAATATAGCTTCTCCTTCTTCTTCTTTTATAGCGACATTATTAATAGATATGTTTTCGCTATAAGATTTAAAGAAAGGCGAAGTAAAACATCCAGTTTTATAGCCTGATGCTTCATATATATTTGCGATAAAATTAGTAACACTACCTTTACCATTTGTTCCTGTTACATGAACAAATGGAACGTTAAATTTGAATTTAATCTTATGTAAAAAAGAAAGAAAATCATAGTTGTCTTGTCTACTTTGGTTATTTTTAATAAGATATTCGTTTAATGTAATTTTTGCACTCATTCTGATTTGTCTCCTTTAATAGCTCGCTCTATATCACGTTTAATAGATTTGTTTTTCATATCCTCACGTTTATCGTAAAGTTTCTTTCCTTTAGCAAGAGCTATTTCTATTTTTGCTTTACCATCCTTTAAATATACTTTTGTAGGAATAATAGTATATCCTTTTTCATCCATCTTCTTTCTAAACTTAATGATTTCAGATTTATGAAGTAAAAGCTTCCTTGTTCTAAGAGGTTCGTGATTAAAAAGATTACCTTGCACATATATTGGAATGTTCATATTTAATACATACATTTCATCATGCTTGATAATTATATAGGAATCTCCTATATTTGCAGAGTTAAATCTGAGTGATTTAATCTCTGTACCCTTTAATTCTAATCCACATTCAAGAAAATCACTTAAAAAGTAATCAAAATGGGCTTTCTTATTATTAGTAATAATTTTTACACTCATTTTAATACCCTCTACTTATTTTATTATACACTGCTACCATTCGATCTAGATGAGCTGGATTAACCATATCAATTGGATGATCAATAATCATTTTTAGATTTGCACTACCAGGCATATCTTCTTTTTTACCTACAACCGTAATTAAAAATCTAAAAAACTTTCTTTTAAGTGGTTTCATTAACTGCAAATCTAAACCACCTGGAAGTAAATATAGTCTAACATGCTTTTCATCTAAATCATTTGTTGTAATAATTAGATCTTTTGTATCATTATTTGAGGTAATAGTTGATAATCCATCAGCAAAAATAAAGATATTTTTATCTTTAATAACATTATAGTGTTTCATTAAATTTTTAAGTTTAAGAATGGTATTTCCACGTAACGGACCACCAAAAAATATCGTGTCATATTCTTTTAACATTCTTCTACTAATTGTTTTTGCTTCCTTTAAATCTCCACCAATTCTTACATGTAAGTCTTCAGCATATCTTTTGGTGTGGCCGCATTGAGAATAATACAAAATTAAAGTTTTCATAGTGCTTTTATTTTATCACAAATTTGAGAAATTTAAAATTTTATTATCGATTATAAATATTTAATAATTTATATGAAACTTAATGTAAAAAATAGTAAAAAGAGCGTTAGATATTACGTTTTAAAGCATGCTAGTTTTAATAACTAGTATGTGTGTTATTAAAACTAGCAACATATAAAAAGGTTGACAATATTATTATATAATATTAAAATATGTCTAACGTGAATTTTAGATTTGCGTTATTTAAAATGAAAAGTAAACAGAAAGTCATAGTGACTACATCTTGCGTAATATTTTGTGTTATCTTAGGTGGATATCTGGGTTATTTTATCGGTTCTATATTTAATGCTCCAAAAGTTGATTCTCAAGATTATATTGAACCTAAGTTAGATAAGATTGAAGACACTTTAGCTAAAGTTACTAAACTTCAAACAAGTTTAGGAGTAAATAGCTTAAAAGAAATCGATTTTGCTTCTTCTAAAGTTCAAGAAAAATTAACACCATCTGATGTTGTTAATGTCGCTCTTTATAACACGATGCATTCTAAATATTTTATGTCATTAACAGATGGCGCAACTGATAGCCAAGCTGGTGCTATGGGAAATGTTCATCAGGTAGTTCTTGCAACATATCTTAAAAATGACAACAACATGTTTATTGAGAGTTTATCAACTGGAACAGTAAATGTTATCTATCGTTTCTATTGTGATGATGTAACAAAAGATTCAGTTAAAATATATGGTGGAGATGTCTTAAAAAAAGCTAAAGAAATTGAAGGAAATCCATTTACTAAAGCTAAAGCCCAAGTATTTGGTGGAAAATCATTCGATAATGCATGTATTTATGCAATATCTAATGATACAGTTATCCCCACAACTGATATTAAAGATACTAGTAAACCAGAAACATTTACTACTTCAATTGTAAAGCGTGATGATAATAATGGTTATAAAGTTACATTAGCTCTTGATCCATTAAAGTCATGTATAGAATATGCAAAACAAATAGCATTAATGAATGTTATGAATCAAAAACCAAACTTTTATAACATTGGGTTAGAATTTAATATCTCTAACGATATGTTAGTCTTAGAAAAAAGAGTTCATGAATATTACATTGTCTTTCCTTCTCTTACGGGTTCGGCTACCCCAACCGTTTCATATAACACTGAAAAGTTTTTCTATAGTGATAAAGAATTTAAAATTCCAACCATGACTGAAGACGTTGATTACAAATATAAAGGAGCATAAGCTTATAAAAATATGAGATATCTATATAAAAACATTATTATAATATCGATTATTGCACCAATTTCATTTGGCGCAGCTTATTTTCTTGTTCCTCTTTTAGCAGGAAAAGGTCCTGTAAGTAGTGAACAAGAAAAAACCTCGACCCAAAAATTTATTGGTAATCTCCAAAATAACTTTACTATCGGAGATGCTCGAATTGAAGTAACAAAATATGAAGAAAATGCTGAAGTAAACAAATATCTTGATAAAGCTAATATGCAATTTACCATTTCTGATAAATTAAATTTAGATTTTAGCGGAGACATATTACTAACGGGTGCTATTGCTGGTAATCTAAAAGCTAAATTTAATACTACTTCTCTTCTTAATACCGATCTTTCCTTTATTGAAAACATCGCATATTTAAACTTTAAAGAAGAACATATTGATAATAATATTCCTTCTTCTTACACTAAGAAGTTAAAAATGAGTGCAAGTAACTTAATGGATGTTTTATCAATATTACCTATTAGTATGCCTTCTTTAGGAGAAGGACTAGATATGGCAAGTCTTGTTGGAATGATCTCTAAACTTCAAGATGTTTCAAATAAATATAAAACAGATAAATATCCTTACGCTTTTGCTCTTCCACTTGATTTTGACTTTATATTTGATAAATATGGAAGTAATATTAAACTTATCTTTTATGGAGATGAAAACTTTGAACCTACTGCAATAAGATTAACTAGTAAAGTAGCAGTATATGGCTTTGAAATAGGATTAGAAGTAGATGCTATGTCTATTTATAAAGGTAATGGACTAGTTGCTCCACTTGATGATAATGCTTATCAAAATATGGATGGCGTAGTTGACGTTGCTAAAACTATTCCTAATTTAATGAAGATCTTTGATACTAAAAAAACAAACATTAATTATGAAGCTAGCTTAAAAGTTCAAACTGGTAAAACTCTTTCTATAACCGGCGCTTTCTCACTTGATGATATTGCTAAAAATTATGGCCTTAGCGCTAAAGTTATTGATGGCGAAACCGCAAAATCATTTAATATTGCAGGTTTATATCAAGATAAAACAGCTTATATTGATTTTGCAGATAAAGCTTTATTAGGCAAAATGAATAATGTAACCCTTAAAGATATGTTTGATAAGATCAATAATCTTGTTAAAAAATATACCAAAAAAGATATTATGACTACCATTAATGAGTTAATCGAAGACTTAAATAACAGTAAAGAATTTGATAAGCTTATTGCTAATTTACGTAGTTTAGACTCTATTCGAGATTTAGATTCTCTTATTGATATCGTCACTCTTCCAGGAAGCTTATCAATTACTTTAAATAGTAATGTCTTAGGTTATGAATTTGGAGCTATTAAATTACTTATTAATACCTCTTCTTCTTCAACTGTTTTAGACAGTATTTCTTTAATTGGTTTAAAGTATGGAACTTATACACTGGACTTTAAATTAAGTATAAGTGATTTCCTTTTACCTTCGATTGAAATAGCAAATTGTGAAGATTTTGCTCCAATTAATTCATTATTAGATATAATTCCCGCTTTAGCAGAGCAAAAACAATATGCTATTTCAGGAGATGTTTCTATTCTTAGTTCAAGTAGTAAAACAGCACCTGTTAAAGGAGAAGATATTACCTTATCTCTTGCTGCTCAATTTGATACAACAGCACAAGAATATTATGGTTATGCTAAACTTGATGATAAAACATTTAATCACTATTTTAGGTTTGACGGAGAACGTGATCCAAATCTTAATGATTCACTACTTTATATGTTATACGATAGTGGCGATCGTTTGAATGATGATAAAGATACTAAAGTTAAACTTAAATTAGGAGATATTGGTGATATCTTTACCACCATTCAAACATTTAGAAATCAAATATATAAAACTGATACTAATATTACTGATTTAGGTGCATATCTTAGTAGTTTATTATCTAATCCTGCTTTAACTCAAGCAATATATAACGCTATATTTACTTGTTCTGGAAATACACTTGGAGTTCATATTACTTCTCTTCCTGAAATAGATGAAGATGGCGCTAATAAATTATTAGAAATAAAAATGGATTCAAGCATTATTGGTTTAGCTTCTGGAACATTTGATATTAAAATTGGATTTAACGATACTTCATTATGTTACCTCAGTTTAAGAGGAGAAAATGTTCCGTCTCTTGGTACAGTTGATGGCAAATTACGTCTAGTAACTTATAACCCACATTTAGAAGCTAAACCAACGCAAGAATCACCAAATGAATATCGATTAGACAAATCTTTAACCTATTATAATATGTCTGATATTAAACTTCTTATCAGTTTAGGCTGCAATACTGGCTTATTACAAAATAAAAAGTATTGGACAATTAATAGCACAATTAAAATTAACCTTGCTGGAATATATAAATTAGATGTCCCATTTTATGTTTATATTAAAAATAATAACGGTGCAATTGAACTAGTTCTTGATATTCCTAATATTCCAGTAATGATAGCCAATAATGGCTATGTTAATGTTAATGGTAAAGATCGGACTCCAACAAGTCGCAGTGTAAGATGGTACTATAAAGATGGATTAGCTTATATTGATCGAACTGATAAAGTTAAAGCTGGAGCCTTTGGCGGAACTAAAGGAGTTTATCATTTAGTTCGTAAATTTGATATATTTAAAGCTCTTAATAGAACAGTAAAAGATGATAATATTACTCCAACTAATAGCGTTGATAATACCTTAAATGTTTTATCTTATCTTGTTGAAGATACGGCTTACTTAGGAAAATTATTTGTTGATATTCCTACTGCAATCTATGGATCTGTTCGTAAATCATTAGAAAATACCGCAGTAATGAAATATGAACAATTAGTAAAAAACATTTATCATAACACTGAACAAAAACATATCTTCATCTCACTAAACTTTGCAGAACTTGCAAAGAATACTGATATGAGTAAGCTTGATATGTATATCTTCTATGATGAAAATATGGTACTTGATAAAGCTGATATTTATATGACTGCATCAGTTGGTATTGATATTAATATTGATATCCATATGGATCTTAACTTAGCTGCTGAAGAAAATCTTAGCAATGAGCTCTTCTCTTCAATGTATAACTTCGTTGATACATATAAAAGCTTTGAACCATTAATTGATAGTCCAATAAAAGAATACGTTACTACTGCATAAACAAAATGCATTTGGCCTTAACCAAATGCATTTTTTTATTTAATCTTTAATTCACCATCTTCATAATATAACGTATATAATTTATCGACTTTTAATTCATTTTTAAGAATGACGTTTGCAAGATACGTTTCAATCGTATTTTGAATAAAACGTTTAATTGGTCGAGCACCATAGTTTTCGTTATAAGATGATTCAATAATATATTTCTTAACTGAGTCATCAAACTTAACACTAAAGAAATTAGATTTTAATCTTTCACCTAATTGACTGAGCATTTTTTCAACAATCTTAGTTTGAACATCTTTACTTAATGGTTCAAAATATACTATTTCATCAATTCTATTTAAGAATTCTGGCTTAAAGGTGTGAGTAAGTAATGATTCAACCGCAGCAATATTTCCTTCAAGAATATCAGTACTTCCAAGGTTAGAAGTCATAATAATTATAGTATTTTTAAAATCTACAACCACTCCTTGGTTGTCTGTTAAACGTCCATCATCTAGTATTTGAAGTAAGATATTAAATATTTGAGGATGAGCTTTTTCAATCTCATCAAATAAGATGATGGAGTAAGGATTACGTTTAACAGGTTCAGTTAACTGACCGCCTTCTTCATATCCTACATATCCTGGAGGAGAACCAATTAATCTAGTAAAGGTAAATTCTCCCATATATTCACTCATATCTAATCTAATTATATGAGATTCACTATCAAATAAAGCTTCAGCTAAGGCTTTAGCAACTTCTGTTTTACCAACGCCAGTTGGTCCTAAGAATAAGAAAGAACCTATTGGTCTTCCTTCATCTTGAATTCCTGCTCTTTGACGTAAGATAGCATTACTTACTAGTTTAATAGCGTTATCTTGACCGATTACTCGGCGAGATAACGTATCATATAATCCTAATACTTTTTCTTTATCTCCTTTCATTATTCTACTAATAGGAATATTAGTATTCTTTGAAATTATCTTCGATATTTCTTCTTCATCTACCACTTCTGCAATAATTCTATTATCTTTATTTTTATCATCTAATTCACTTAATTCTTTTTCTATCTTTGGTATCTCACGATATTGAAGTTCACTAGCTTTTTGATAATTCGAATTATTAAGCGAAGTGTTAAGATCAAACTTTGCTTGATCAAGTTTGATCTTAAGTTCTTTTTCTTTTTTTACGCTTTCTTTTTCTTTATTCCGCGACAAAACAAGTTCATCATAACTTACGTGGAGATTATCTAATTCAAGTTGTAATTGATTTAGTCTTTTCTTTGAAGAATCATCATTTTCTTTACTAATAGCAACTTTTTCTATTTCTAGTTGTCTTATCTTTCTACTTAGTTCTTCTACTTCAAAAGGCATAGATTCCATATCTACTCTAATTGAAGCACAAGCTTGATCAATAAGATCTATTGCTTTATCAGGTAATTTACGGTTAGTAATATATCTATTTGAAAGAGTAGCAGCAGCAATTATTGCCCCATCCGTAATTTTTACCCCATGATGTGATTCAAATCTTTGTTTTAAACCACGAAGAATCGAAATAGTGTCGTCAGCACTTGATTCTACAACTAAAATAGTTTGAAATCTACGTTCAAGAGCTCGATCTACTTCAATATATTTTTTATATTCATTAAGAGTTGTTGCTCCAATACAGTTGATTTCACCTCTTGCTAACATTGGCTTTAACATATTAGAAGCATCAAGTGCGCCACTATTTCTTCCTGCTCCAACAATCAGGTGAATTTCATCAATAAATAAGATTACTTTTCCTTCGCTCTTTTTAACTTCGTTTAAAACAGCTTTAAGTCTTTCTTCAAATTCACCTTGATATTTTGCTCCAGCAACTAAAGCACCCATATCAAGTTCAAATATTTGCTTTCCTTTTAAACTTTGTGGTACATCATCTTTTTCAATTCGCTGAGCAAAACCTTCAATAATTGCAGTTTTACCAACACCTGGTTCACCTATTAAAATGGCATTATTTTTAGTTTTTCTTGCTAATATTTCAACAACTTTTCTAATTTCTTCATCACGTCCTATAACAGGATCAACTTTATTAGCTTTTACATCTTCATTTACAATACGTCCATATTTATGAAAAACATCTTTTCCATCGTCAACTTTATTAAATTCCATATCTATTTCCTCCTTGACTATAATTCATTATAT
>JAVWAV010000020.1:9591-12622 GCA_036649855.1 Bacilli bacterium
ATATTTTCGTAGTTTGTCTTACATTTATCGTCTATTTTAATGTTATTATTATCATCCATTTCTATTCCAAGCTGCTTAGCAAAATCACTAGAACTAGCATCACCTAATGCAATAAATATTCCATCTACTATAATTGGTTCACGATCTTCAAATTCAATCGTGATTTTGCTATCATCTTCTGAGTATTTTATAATTTTTGAAGAAATTACATTTTTATTGCTAAATTCTATTGATTCACCATTACTTAATAAGTAGGAGGTGAGAGCAATGTTTTCGAGATATTCAAATTCATGGATAGCAAATTCTTTGCTACCAATTACTGCGATGTCTTTTTTACGATAGAAAAAGCCATCGCAAGTAGCGCAATAGCTAACGCCATGAGTAAGTGAATCAAAACCAATTGTTTTGATACTAGTTCTTTTTTTACCTGTAGCAAGAACAAGAGTTTTAGTTTCGTATGTATTAATATTTGTTGTTACAAGAAGATTGTCGTTTTCGTAGTTTATGTCTATATGAATTACTTTTTCTGTGCATATTTTAATACCAAGACTTTGAGCTTGAGTAATGCCATCTGCAAAAAGTTTTGTTCCTAATATGTGTTCTGTTCCATAATAATTATCAACATAAGATGCAGTTAAAAGAGAACTATCTTTAAGTGTATCAATAATCATGATATCGTCGATATTTCTTCTTTTAATGTAAAGAGCAGCTGTTACTCCTGCTGGTCCTCCACCTATTATAATTGAGTTATAAATCATGTCTTAATTATATTTTAGTTATGAATATAGTGCAATGAATATGCATTAATCAGCTAAAGTACCCATTGGATCCCATGGAGCAAGAACTGTTGATTCTTCGTTTAATGCTGCACGTTCAATTTCGTTTAAAAATTCCTTTTTTATTACTGCTTGATAAGTAAAACTATCAAACCACTTAGCAGACATAATAAAGTAACCAGCTTTTCCTAAATTAGTTCCCCAACTATTTTCTATTTTCCATTTTGTTGGTTTATTTTTAACTAAATTAACGCCGGTTATGACCATTGCATGGTTCATAACCGATGCATGATAGTCTAATAAAGTTGATTTTTCTTCCATGGTATCAAAACCAAATGCAGCTTCATAATTTAAAGAATCAGTATCCCAAACATAAGTAGTTCTATTTCTATAAAAAGAAACATCTGATCCAAACCAGACAGGTGATCCTGCTGAAAGTTGTGCAACAACAAGTTCTTTTAAACGATCCATTGAAACGTTAAGATGTTGGATTTTCTTTCCTTCTACAACATTTCCTAAGTATGAGATAGTATATGTTTTATTAAATGGTTTATCTTTTGTTGGTGAGTTAATGATGCTGACATATTCATTTAATGTGTCACCAATAAAGGTGGTAAAAAATGACATTGGAGTATATTTTTTAACAAAATATTTACCATCAGCATTAGTATATTCAAATTCAAATTTCTTTGGTGGTACTCCAAAGCAATTACATAATAAGCTATAAACTTTATCCATAAATTTATCTTTTAAAGCTGAAATTTTTTCATCTTCTTTTGCTTCGTGTAGTTTTTTAGCTTCACTAGCAAATATTCTAATATTAAAGTTAATCAATTGATTACATTCTTGGGTATGACCTGAAGCAAAAGTTTCGTTCATAACGTATTTTGGACATAAACCATATTTATTAATTAAACTAGTTAACATATCCCATTGTCCGCCATCAGAAATTGCATTACTTAATATATGCATTAAAACTCTATCATCTGGTTTTTCATCAAGAAGATCGATAATCGAACATAAGGCATAGTTTGTTTTTTCTAATTTATCAAAAAAAGCAATATAGTTTTGTGATAGTTCAAAAGATTTGACATTAAGTTTCTTAGCAATTTCTTCTCTAAGAACATTAAGTCCAGCAAATATCCAGCATCTGCCACTATTTTCTTGATCACAAACTTCCATGGTTTTAACTTCAACATTAAAGTTCATTTGAAGTGATAAAAGAGCTTCGTTAACATTAACAATAGATGAAATTGGTCCTCTTGATAAGGCGTTTTTTACAACAATGTTTGTTTTGTTTTTATTATAAGCTTTTTCGTAATTCTTAATTCTTTCTTCACTAAGTGATTCGTTAATTTCTAATTCTTTTTTCATGTATTTACTCCTTGTATTACAATTAAGATTAAGTCAAAAATCATTATAGTATGAATCGCGCATTTTTTCCATAAAAGTATTCAAAATTATGCTAATTTTGAATATTTTGAGGTGATTGTTCACTCTAAGATATTTTTGACTAGATTATTTTTCATAAACTATCAAAAATATATCTCAAAATGTTATAATTTAGGCATGAATACTATTGCTGTTATTGATCTAAAAGCCTTCTATGCTGCTGTTGAATGTGTAGAAAGAAAACTTGATTATTTTACAACTCCGCTTGTAGTTTGTGATACTTCACGCGGAATGGGAACAATCGTTTTAAGTGTCACTCCGTATTGTAAATCACTTGGAATTCCATCTCGCTGTAGAAGAAGGGACATACCACATATAAAAGGAATGATATATGCTGTTCCTCGTATGGCATTATATGTTGAAAAATCTTGTCAAGTAATGGATATTATTCTTAATTATATAAGTGAAGAAGATCTACATGTATATTCTATTGATGAATGTTTTGTTAATCTTACCCCATATCTTGGGTACTATAATAAAACTGGCGAAGAAATTGTTGATATGATTCAAAAAGATATAAAAGCAAAACTAGGTTTAACTGCAACAGCTGGTATCTCTTTTAATCCATTTATGGCTAAGATATGCTTAGATAATGAAGGGAAAAATAAAGCACCTAATTTTAGAGCTACTTGGGGTAAAGAAGACATCGAAAATAAATTATGGAAAATAGAACATGTAACCGATATTTGGGGAATTGCTGCTGGATATGGTAAAAGATTAAGTAAGATTGGTATTGAAACAGTAAAAGATTTAGCTACTGCTCCAGTTAGTGTTTTACGTGATAATTTTGGTATTATGGGACA
>JAVWAV010000021.1:0-12274 GCA_036649855.1 Bacilli bacterium
AAAGATCCTGTTCCCCCTGTTATTAATAATGTTTTATCTTTAAATATACTCATATGTACTATCTCCTTTTTAGTATTTCCTCATTCAAAATATTTTCTAAATTTTGAATGCATTTTTCTTTTTCAAAATGTTCTTCATAATAGTGAAGTGCGTTACTTCCCCATTGTGTTAAACTTCCTTTGTCATTATAAACTTTTAGAATAATCTTAGCAAGTTCTTCATAATCTCCAGAATCACAACAAAGTCCACATTTAGCATCTTTTACTACTTCTTTCACTTCTCCATTAATGGCTCCAATTATTGGCTTACCTGCCAACATATAGGATTGTAGTTTAGCAGGAAGAGTACTATTGACTACTTCATTATCAACCATAGTGATTATGAAACAATCCGCAAGCCGATAATACTCAGGCATTTTACTTACATCATGGTAGCCATGAAAAATCACATTTGATAAACCATAGCTATCTTTCAATTGTTCGCAATTTGCTCGGGACAAACCATCACCAACAATGTGAAAAACAATTTCTTTATTGTTTTTTAATATTTTCGCGGTTTCAATAATTGTTTCGACACTCTGTGCTGGACCAATATTACCTGCGAATACAATATCAAACACCCCATTATCTTCACATCCTACATTTTCATATTCATTTTCGGCATAAGAAGGATAATAAGTGAAATCTTTTTCATCTTCTTTTAGTTTTAATTCAGTTATAAAATATTGTTTAAAAGATTTAGAACTGATAATAATACGATTAGCTTTTTTATAAGTCCAAACACTAATTTTAAATAATATTTTATAAAGAAATGATCCTTTGGGAATCGGACCGGTTGTCACACTAATTGGCCATTGATCTAAGCAATGTAGAACTAAAGGTATCTTTTTTATTTTGCTAACTACAATACCAGGCCATACCATCGTAATTGGAGATAATTGATAAGCATATACGATATCAAAATCTTTTTTCATAAACAATGCTTTTAGACACCCAAAAAACATGAACCAAAGATAATTAATTCCCATCATTAAAGTAGAAGTTCTTCTACCAATCAAAGAACAACGAATTATCTTTACTCCATTTATTTCTTGTTGTCTATTTTTAAACCATTTATATTCAGGTAATACATAACCCTTTGGATAATTAGGAAGTCCTGTTAATACAGTAACGTTATGCCCTTTTTTTACTAATTCAAAACAAAGATCATTCACTCTAAAATTCTCTGGATAAAAATGTTGACATACTACTAATATTTTCATTTTCTTAAATTATTTTCTACTTTCTTGTTTTTGCTATATAAATACTGTTTTTGAGCAATCTTATGAATTGGTATATATAATTTTCTTGGCAATAACAAATAAAGTTGTCTTTGAATTTTAAATATTCTACTTCTATTAACACTTATCTTTTCATAATTCTTCCATGGAGAAATTTTTAGATATTCATCAAATAATTCATTTTGCGGATGTATGCTATCTTTTTCCCATGGTCTTCCACTCATTGCACCCATGCAGTGATATATTACTGGATTATCCATAACTGCTTTTACTTCTTCGTATGAATTATAATACGGAGGTTTTAAATTATACATTTTCAATGATTCATTAATACCATAAATATAAAATCCACAATTGAAATTATATGTTATATTTAAATATTTAATTTTATCTCTAAATAAAACATTAATAATATCTTGATCTACAGTATAATACCCTGAACGTTCATTTTTTAAATGATTAACTATTTTTTCTTCACAATTATATTCACGCCAATAATCTTGATTAATCAACAAGACACCACAGTTATAGTATTTATCGCTTAATGGTATATCAATTAGTGTTTTATAATCGTTCATTGTACAATCATAGGTAGCAGCACATACGCAATTTTCTAAATCCATATCACATAATTCTGCTAATGAACCATGAATAATCGTATCGCCATCTAGCTGTAAAATACGACTTGTTGGTAAATCCAAGTTCTTTATTGCCATTAATTTAAAATACGTTGTGTACGTATTTTTAAAGGGAGCCACTTTTAATGCTTTTAATTTTTTCAATATCTCATCAGTATCAACAATAATCAAATTACGATTAAACCCATCACAAATTTCTTTCATTTTTATTAAATTTTCAGATTTAATTTGATCATTCAAAATATAAATATTGATTTCATCAATATCCAAATTATTCTTTAATAACGATGTAATTGATACTCCTGTTATGGTTGCGTAATTGTTATTACTCTGATATAACACATTTAATGTCCTAGTCATTTTAGCTCCTCTTCTGATTATCTAAGTAACAATAATCCCCATCTTAATTTGCTGTAAATATTAATCAATAGAATCACAAATTTATTATTATATAACGAATTCATTCCTAATTCTTTTTTCACTTGACCATAATCCACATTATTATAACCTTTAACGCCTATTTCTGCATTTACCGCTGCAATGGAAGCTTTTCTTTTCTGAGAAATATTTGAATCATTTTTATATTGTGAAATTACTTTAGTAAGTTGAAAGCCGCAACGAATAGAATCATCACAAACTTGCTGCTTTAATGATTCATTTTCTCCAATTCCTCTACTACTTAAAACAATTGGTAAAAATAGAGTTTTGTAATAACAATTCATTTTTGCCGCAAAGAAGAAATCAGAAGATGGGAAGAACTCATCATTTAGCCCACCAATTTCCAAAGCCTTTTTTCGATTAATAAATAAACAACACGATAATACAAAAATATGTCGCATATTATCATTTAAAGTTAATTCTATAGACTTACCATTTCTCATCTTAATAAAGATATTTACTAATCGATCCACTAAACTTGTCTTTTTTGAAGTTAATCTTTCATCGACTGTTTCCATATACGAACCAATTAATCCAACTTGCGTATCCATAAATGCAACTTTTGTCAATTGGCTTAAATAATTCGGCTTCATCATATCATCATCATGAAGTAAACAATACCAATCACTTCTACATAATTCACAAGCACGATTCCAATTATCATATTGTCCTAAATTTTGATCATGACGATAATATACAATATTATCGTACTTTTCACAATATAATTTCATTAATTGATCGCTCTCTTGATCAAATCCAGAATCATCAACAACAACTATTTCATATGCTTCTTCATAATCTTGATGAATTGCACTTTCTAGTGCTCTTTTTAATCCTCCTGCCCGCTTATATGTTAAAAGCATAACTGAAACTTTCGGCCTAGTGGAATGAAACTTTCCATAAATAAGTCTGGACTTTATATTTTGACTTTTAATAAAATTATTTTCCTTTGAATTCCATTTTTCCCATTCAACATTATGCTTCATTATATTTTTCCTCCAAAATACTTCTATCTTTATGAGCATTATGTATTTGTATAAAATAAATACATAACATAATCAAAAATTGGCAACACATACAAATCAAATATGCAAACAATGCTGCATTCAAATTATTATACATTACAATGATTGAAAACGATACAATTAAAGCTATCAATGTAGATAACACATAACCCACAAATTGCATATTTAATTTTCTCATAATAGTTAAGACAGTAGATAACATAGTTGACAGTCCACTAAAGATACCCGCCATAATCATTAACGTTAAACTAAATCGGTAATTCATAAAGTTAATCCCATATACAATCGATAAAATATCAACACCAATAAAATATGTTATCAAACAACATAGTAAACCAAACCCAGAAACACCCATCATCATAATATTAACATCTTTAACAAACTTTTTAATACCATGTAGATTATATTTATCAGAAAGTGTTTTAATCATTGGTTGTACTACAAATTGAGTTGACAAAGCAATTAGAGAGGATGGCATTATTAAAATACTGAAATACCCTTGAATTTCATTCGTCAACTTCATATCAACAATATACCTAGTAATATTTAAAATCATAATGCTTAGAAAGGAGAATGTAAAAACTAAAAAACTTTCTTTTAATAACTTTAATAATTCTGGTTTGAAACAAATACCAATTTTAGAATATTTCCTACTTAATGGAATATCATATATAAATAGTATTAGTGTAAACCCAATGACAAACCCTAAACTAGAAATTACGACATTTTTGAAAATAAAATCCAAAATAAAGAAAATGACCAAACTAATAGTAACTTTTATTGTTAAAGACTTACCAACAGCTGCTAAATTATCATTTTTTTGTAGAATTCCATAAAGTGAATCAGAAAATGATTCAACAAAACGATATAAAATAAATATCATAATCAAGGACATCTTTATGATATCATAACCATTAATAATGCAAAATATAATTGATACAATTAACATAATAATCCCTGTTACCATTTTCAATGAAACATAAGTTCTATCATCATATTTTTCATTATAATCAGAAACTTGGAAAATTCTCCCTCCGTAATTTCCAATCGTCTGAAACATCGATGCAATATAGAACGCAAAAGAGAATTGACCAGAAGCATCAATCCCATTAAAACGTGTAATAAATATTACTAAAAATAGTGAATAAAATGAATTGATAGAAATCCCAATAACATTCCATAGTACATTTTTATTTTTGGTAATTGCTAAAATTTTATTCATTCTTTTTTACCATCAATATCCTTCTTTTGCTTCAATATTGACACTTCTTGAATCAACAATTGTATTTTAGTTTTTTGACCAGATACAATAACAGTTAGTGAAATCAACATAAAAAATAGTGCAAAAATCAAAATACCAATTAACATATTTGATAATGTTTGAAATCCCATTAAATTCATTAACTTAATCATGAAATTTGGAATCAGAGCAACAAAAAGTAGTGCAAGGATTATTAACCCCCACAGAATAGAAAACTTAACAGGAATCTTTCCTTTACCCAATAAGAACAAAATAACTACAAGTAAAATAAGTGCAGCAACTGTAACAACGAGTCTTAAACTTGCTTCCATTACTTTGCCCTCCTAGTTCCTACCACAAAAATAGAAATTATAACATTTAGCATATAATAAATATTCTTCCAAGAACCAATCGATGATTTACCACCTTGTCGCTCATGCATGTTTACAGCAACTTCCTTTATGCGATATCCCTTTTTTAATGTTTCAGCATTAGTAACTGGTTCTGGATATTCCAAAGGATAAGCAAACGCAAATGATTTAATTAGTTCCTTATTCACTGCTCTAAATCCAGATGTAGTATCCAATATACGTTTACCTGTTACTAGTTTGATAATTATAGATATCCATTTTATTCCAATTCTTCTCGCAAAGCTAGATTTAAACTTACTCGATGCATGTTCAATAAATCGAGATCCAATTACCATGTCTGATTCTCCACCAATGATAGGATCAATAATAGTTTTAATATAATTTACATCATGTTGACCATCAGCATCAAATTGAACTGCAATATCATAATTATGCTCATAGGCATATTTATAACCAGTTTGTACTGCTCCACCAATTCCTAGATTATGAATTAATGATATAGTCGGAATATAATTCATTTTACAAATCTTTTCTGTTCCATCAGTTGATCCATCATTAATAACAATTACATTATAATTATCTTTGTGTAATTTATTATAATTTAATATTTCGCTATAAGTATTAAGGATATTTTCCTCTTCATTATAAGCTGGAATAATAATTAATATTTTCATTTTATATCCTCCAAATATTTATAATTCAATATTTATAAGCACAAAACATTCAAGATATTACCATATATAGAAATATTCAAAATAATAAATCCAATAAAAATAAATATCAAACTAAAATTAATATTGTGCACATCATCAGGCACATCATTAATATGATTTGTAATATTGAATATAAAAGGCAATAATATCAACAAAGGTATAAAATATCTTCCTTGAACACCTTGCATTTCAAGTGAACCAACAGCAGTATAATCAAGATATAGGGCAGTCCAAATTAAGCCAATAATTACGAAACAAATTATAACAAAAAATGAACGTAACTTACAGTTAATATTAATTTTCTTTTTCCCAAATTCTATTACTGACAAAATGATTAAAATAATAAAACTTAAATAATAGGTTAAATTATTTGTTGTTCCCAAATAACCAAAATTACTAATTGTTTCCGGCGCAAATAATTTACTAAAAAATTGCAACCCAGCATTATTTAAAAAGACATTAATATATCCAATTGGATAACTAAGAATATTCTTTATTTGGCCTATTTGACTTGTTGCTTGTACACGAACGTCACCAGCTTGGGAAGGAGACAGAATAGCAGGCAAAACAAAACTCGACATCAAAACAATAAAAATCATAACAATACCAATTTTGAATTTTTTTTCATGCTTTTTATTAATAAACTTTTCATGAGGTAATAAAACAGGTAATAAAATCAGAGGCGCATAAATTGCCTTTGGTAAAATTCCAAAAATCATTGCTACAATAAACAATATCATATGTTTTTCTGATAATATTTTAGATTTATTTGTAAGTTCATGAATAAACATAGATATTCCTAAAGCTATTGATGAAAAAATAATTGGGTCAAGTGAATAATTTGAAGCAAGCCAAATATTAGTTGGAATTAATGCTAAAAACGCCAAAAATGTTTTACCTTTAGTTATTGTTTTAATTGAGAAAAACATCATAAAACTATAAAATAACAAATTCCCTAATTTACCAAATTTAAATAACACAGAAAATGGTAAATTAACCAACTTTCCTAACTTCAAACAAATTGCAGATGGCAAATATGCAAATTTAGTGTATTTTATAAACCTTCCTTCTGATGAAGTCGATACAATATTACGATGATTTGCATTCAAATAATTATTAAGATTTTTAATATCTTCTTTAGAATTTACTGAATCAAACGAGAAAGGCATAGCAATGGTCATTTGTTTTGCTGTATCTGACCAACTAGTATTTCCAAAGTCGAGTAAAGTGTAAGCATTCTTAAAATGTGTTTCATCATCATACGAATAGAATGTGGTATTAGAAACAAATAATATAATCATAAAGCCACTAATTAACGAAATTAATAAAAATGCATTATGCTCCTTTTTAAAAATTGTTTTTCTAAATGAGAATAAGCAAAACGAAGTAAATATAAACATAAATAAAAAGCAAATTCGATAAAAATTAGGTTGTATACGGTTATCAATATGAATCGAAGTAATTGTCAAGTTCGTTGCATTGGTTTTCATTTCAAGTGTTTTAGCATTGTTCCCTATATTATGAACAAAAGTATTAGTCTTAAAAGAATGATTTGATTCACTTTTCACAGTAGTATATTTATCATAGACATTCTTTTCTTCAATATCAAAATTTGTATTAAATTCATTATCACTAATATAATTAACGCATAATTTATTTACATATTTACCATCAAAATCGAATAAAATATTCTGTTTTTTATTTTTCGATATAAGCTTATTTTCTCTAAATTCGAAATTATTAACTGTGACTTCACTAAGTTCTATATTTTTAATACCTTTTTGACTATCATCAAGTTGTATTAATTTAAAATTAAAGCAGAACATTTCAATTAAGCCTGTCAAAATTAAAGTAATTGAAAGTATAATCAATATTTTTTTCCAACTACTTTCCAAAAGTCTAAACATTGTTATTCTCCTTTTTTATAAATAATGAATTAATAGTAAACAGAACAGAAATAGCCAAACAAGGATACCATGCATAGAAATAATCATTATTATTTCCAAATAAATGAAGTCCTATTGTTCCATTCATAGCAGAACCATTTATCATAATGTGACTTTTGCTATTTGCTTTAGAATAATATATAGGAAAAGTTTCGTTTTCTAAAAGATTAAATGTAATTCTAATACTACAATTTTTCCCTTTAGAATTTCTGACTCCATCAAAGTTCATAAATGTGAAGATATTATCTTTCATTCCATTTAATTGATAGTTAGCTTTCTGTATAAATACGTTATCTACCAATAATTCTACTTCAATTTCACCGTTATAACTACCAAATTTCTTTGTAGGTAATAATAGACCAACCGTGTTTAAATTATCAATATTAGATATAAATGACTCTTCGAATGTATTACCATCATTTACTAAAACATAATCACTGAAAATTCCATTGTCAATTCTTGTAGAAGCTCCACTTTTTAAAGGGCTTATTAAAAGAATAGCAATGAAAGAAAACAAAATTATGTAGATAATGAATACAAATTTGTTTTTAAAAAAAGCTTTCATGTTTACTTCTCCTTATCCAAAACAAAGAACCCATTTCTTGAATAATTAATGTTATAAAATGGATCATTTAATAATAGATAATCCCATTTACTATGCATAAATTCCGATTCTATTTTAAATCTTTGAAATTTTTCACTTGTTGTATCTAATCCTCGAGACTTTGATTCATGATGTATCAATTCCACTTGTGGGACACAAATATTATAATAACCTTTTTTAAATAATTTTAAATTAAAATCAACATCATTATATGCAACTTCTAACTTCTCTTCCAATCCATTAACTTCATTAAACTTCTTTTTTTCAACGACCAAACAAGCAGCTGTAACTGCACTATAGTTATAAGGAACTCGTAATCTACCATATAGTCCTAAATCATCTCTAGATGATCCTATACCGGCATGCGATGCAACTCCTCCTAAGCCTAATAGAACACCTGCATGTTGAACAGTATAATCAGGATAAAGAAGTTTTGCTCCAACTGCTCCGATATGTGGCTGAATAGCATATCCAACCATAATAGACAACCAATCCGGAGTAATGATTTCAGTGTCATTATTTAATAGAACAATTACATCGCCTTTACATTCTTTAATACCCATATTATTTATAAGGGAATAGTTAAAAGGTACATTTGCATCAATAACCTTAAAGTTCTTATATTGGTCTTTATAAGAATCAAATAAACTGTATGTTTTATCTTCAACACTCTCATTATTCATTATTATCACTTCATAATTTTTATAGGTCGTTTTATTAAATAAAGATTTCAAACAAACTTCAGTAACATCACTATGATCTTTGCAAGGAATTATAATTGAAACTATTGGTTCGTCATATTCATATATAATATGATAATATGTACTGACTACATCTCTAACAACGTTCCCTTTGATATTTCTTCTTTTTAAAGCATCTTCAATAGCTATTTTCCCTTTATCCAGAGCATAACTCTTATTATCAATTGCCATAGAAGTAGAGCCTTTAACCATGCGCCAATGATATAGAATCAACGGTATATGATGAATCGATTTAGTTTCTTCACTAAATCTTAAAAACAAATCAAAATCCTGTGCACCCTCAAGCCCAATTCTAAAACCACCAATTTTATTCATAATACTTTTTCTTAAGACTACAAAATGACAAATATAATTTAAAGATAATAATGTATCTATAGAAAAATCAGATTTAAAATGAGGGTCGCAACGTTTTCCACGTAAATCAAGTTTATCTTCATCACTATATAACATGTCAATAGTATTATCATTATTTAGTGCTTTCACATTTTCATATAATGCATCTTTATCTAAAATGTCATCATCATCTACTAATCCAACAAACTCACCTTTTGCCATTGACAATGCGTCATTTGTAGCAACTGAAATATGTCCATTCTCTGTTCTGTATTTGACTCTAATACGCTTATCACGTTTCTCATATTCTTTCAATGTTTCTAGAGTTTCTATTTTTTGTGAGCAATCATCAACAAGACAAATTTCAAAATTATCATAAGTCTGGTTTAAAATAGAATCAATACATTCACAAAGTAAATTCGAATCAATATTATATACTGGAATTAAAATAGATATTAAAGGTTTATAAATCAACTCATCATATTTCTTAATATGCTTATCTTTTTCTTCTAACCAACGCAAATATTCACTCTGATATCTCGGGTTATAGAAATTATTATTCCCGTTTAATTTCATACGATCTACAAAATCTTTAAAATATTTTTTCCACATTTTCAAAGGAACAAAAAAATGATATTGTTTCCAAAAAAAGCGAATTGCCCTAAATATAAGTATAAAGAATGTTATAATTTTTGATCTAATATATTTAAAAATAACCATAGACTTACTTAACACTCTTCCGATTTTTGTATTAGTCATTTTACAAACAATGTATATTCCTTTTGGATTTTCAACCAAAACAACTATATTTTTTTTATCCGCAGGAAGTTTTGCTTCAATTACCAAATTTTCATTAGAACCTAGAGGATATAAAGTATTCTGAATTACCTTTCCATTTGCTAAAACGATAAAATTATTTTCAATTTCAAATGATTTTAATTTTATATGTAATAACGGATTTTTAATACCATTAATATTACTATATTCAATTCTAGTAGTTTTACTTTTTTCGAATCTATCTAAATTATCAAAATTCATTTTAAACCTCCTCAGCAAAACCTTTTTCCAATTTTTTAAAGATAGCATAACCAACAATAACTAATATAAGACTTCCAATACCAACAACACCTAAACTAACAAAATCTGGTATTTGGTGATAATAAAAAATATCACGATAACCATTAATAATAGCTGTCATTGGATTAAGCTTAATTAAAGTAGTAAGTTCTGGTGAAGATGCAAATCTTGAAACATTATATAGAATTGGTGTTCCATAAAAAGCCATCATCATAATAAAATTAACAATATATTCTAAGTCTTTAATATATACATTCACAGATGACAAAATAAAAACTAATCCTAATGAAAACAAAGTTTGAATAATTGCAATTAGCGGTAAAAATATCAAGTGCCAACTTATACCTGTTCCAGAGCCGAGTACAAATAGTAAAATAATAATTGATGAAATAAAGAAATTAACCAATCCACTTAGTACCACCGAAATCGGTAAGATTGCTCTTGGAAAATACACCTTCTTTATAATACTGGCTTCTGTACGAATACATAAACTACCTTGATTTATCACAGTTGTAAAGAAATTCCACGGAATGATTCCAACAATCAAATAAACATAATAATTTGGTTCTCCAGTATTACTCATTAAATATGGAAATACAATTGCATATACTAACGTCATTAATAAAGGGTTAATAAAAGACCAAAGAACCCCTAAAATAGAGCCTTTATATTTCCCTCTTATTTCCTTTTTAACATTGGATTTAAGCAATTCTCGATAATTATACAAATCTTTAAATAATTTCATCGCTCTTCTCCTCTTAAACCGTATAGATTGTAGCTTCTTTGTTACATATTTCTTTTCCATGTTCATCTAAAACAAATACATTAATTATATGTGAGCCACCGCTAATCTCACTAATATTTAAAGTACATTCCCATCCAGGTTGTTTATTAGTAGCATATCCACCATACTGGCTTTCATATACATGAAATACATCCATCCGTTCAGATCTTGTAATTCCTTGATACTCTTTATGATCAATTTCAATGTGAACGGTAGATTTTTTACTTTCATCAAGTTCCCACCCTTTAACATAGAATGGTTTAAACTTGTTTACCTCTGAAAAAGAAGTAGGATTATCAATCCACATAACACCTTCATAATTGTCTGTTTTAATTTCAATTTCATCATCTTTATGATCGAAAATAACTTGTTTTAAATATTCACCGATTACTTTGTCGGGTTCACCATCTAATTTAACTGAGCCTTCATAAATCCAAATCGCGCGATTACATAATTTTTTTAATACATCTAGACTATGCGAAACAATTACTATGGTACGATCGCTATCTCTTAATTCTTCTAATTTTTTAAAACACTTATCTTGAAAATGTTGATCTCCAACAGCCAAAATTTCATCAATTAAAAGTATTTCCGCATCGACGTTGATTGCTACTGAAAAAGCTAGTCGCATATACATTCCAGATGAATAAGTTCGAACCGGATTATCAATAAAACTACCTAATTCAGAAAAAGCAATAATGTCATCAACACGCTTATCAATTTCTTTTTTAGTTAAACCAAAAATAGAAGCATTAAAATATATATTTTCTCTACCAGTGAAATCAGGATGAAATCCTGCTCCTAATTCTAGTAAAGATGTTAACTTACCATTTGTTTCAAGTGTTCCTTCTTTAGGATACAATATCTTAGTCATCAACTTCAATAAAGTAGATTTACCACTACCATTTGTTCCAATTAAGGCAACCGTTTCACCTTTTTTTATATCAATATTTATATCATTTAAAACATGAAAAAGTTCAGGTTTTGATCTGTTCCAAAAAACCAATCGCTCTTTTAATGTATTGGGTTTATCAAAAACTCTTTTAAAAGTTTTTGACATATGCG
>JAVWAV010000022.1:0-11937 GCA_036649855.1 Bacilli bacterium
ATTCTAAAAGTTAATTACAATAAAAACATGCAACTTCGGTTGCATGTTTTTTCTTTTAATTTATTCTATATAAGATAGAATTAATATTTTTATTATTAATTAAAAAATAGCATATTTCATTATTAAGGATATTAAAATTATTTTTATTGTTTGTAAATAAAATTGCGATTGTTCTTTTCTTGCCTTAAATAAGTGTTTAATGTAATATAATTTTATAAGGTAAGGAAAAATATATGAAGAATAAATCAGTTATACTATGTGCTGCCTGTCTTTTAACAGTAGGTATCACATCATGTCAAAGTGAAGTAACAAAAGACGAAGCTTATAAGCTTTTAAATAGCTTTAAACCTGAAGACTCTATTAAAGAATTAAAAACAATTTCTATTACTAGTGAGTTAAAAGAAGAAGGAACTGAAACTATTAAAATTCAAATAGATTTTGATATAGCTAGTACTTATTATTACATTACTAGTAAATCATCTACTGGACCAGAAGATGTAGAATTATTTACTAAAGTTGGTGAACAATATATCTTAAGTAATAGTAAAGGTTCAACAGTAATTCCTTCTACAGATGTTTTAAATAAATTTAATGAAAAACTAGATATTATTAGTTTATCATTATTTATAACTACTGCAGATCTAGATGGATTAGCACTTCTTTGTGGTGATGGAAAAATATCGTATTATAAAGATGGAAATAATGTAAAGTTTGAAGCAAAAAGCAAAGATGAAAAAATAGTTTATAATTATGAAATAAATGAACTAGGTTTAACAACAAAACAAGTTATTAAAAATGTTATTGATGGTAAAGCTTCAGAAGGAAACACTTCATTTAAATATAATGGTCATATTAATAAAAAATCAAAACTATAGAAAGCTTAAAAACTAACTAAAAGTGCAAAGAAATTTGCACTTTTATTTTGTTCATTTATAAACTAAACACGATTAAAAACGGCTTATTATCGTAAAATAGCTTTGAATGATTGGTTTAAAACATTATTTTATATTCTTAGAAATATTAAGTTTATATATTTTATTAGCGTTATTAAACATTATATCTTCATACGCTTTTTTATTAAAATGCAAGGCGTTAGTAAAATAAGCTTGATATATGTCTTCTTTATATGTCCTATCTCCGTCAATTGGAAGGTCTGTTCCAAACATGATCTTTTTAGCTAATCCATTTTTAATAGCGAGTTTAACAACGCTGGCGTTAACCCAGGCCGTATCGCCATAAATGTTTGGAACAGATTTAATAGCTTCAAGACCAGCTAAGTTATTACTTAGTAATTGAAGATGAGCAGCAATGAAAGTAACTTTAGGATATAAGAGTGCTACTTCTTTAAGATAGGATATATTACTATATTTATCTTGTGCAGTATGAACAAGGATAGGTAAATTGTTTTCTTCAGCAAACTTTATATAAGGAATATATTTAGGAGAAGTTATTTTTAGTTTGCTTAAGCAAGGATGGATCTTTAGTCCTTTAATAACATTAGAGTTATTAAGGATAAATGATTTAATTTCGTTACTTAGTAATTCTTTTTTAGGTTTAATCCAATAAAGCATGAAAAGATTAGAGTGACGCTTCGCAAACTGTAAAGCATCTTGTGCAATTAGTAAAGAAGAGATACTTGACGTATCTTTCCAGTCTAGGTGATCGGGAGATATAGTTTCGGAAGCGTCACTTGAAAAGATAGCATAATTAACGTTTTCACTTTTCATGCTTCTTAATAATATTTTTTTAGATTCTCTTAAACTTGGCCAGTAGCCAATGTGAGTATGGGCATCAATAATCATATGTATATTATAAACTTATTTAGGTAAATATATTTCATTTATTAATGTAAAAAAATAAATAGTACCCTACTTAAATAGTGAAAGGAGGAAAAGAAAAGGACTTTAGAGTCCTTTGTCTTCGATTTGTTCTTTGTATGTTCTAATTTGAGATTCGATATTAAGTTCTTTAAATTGGTTCATATAAAGTTCGTAGTAATAACCATGCTGTTTCATTAATTCTAAGTGATTACCATCTTCAACTATTAAGCCGTCCTTCATTACAAGAATTCGATCACTATTAACTATTGTTGAAAGACGATGAGCAATAATAATAGATGTTCTTCCTTTAAGTATTTTGTTTAAAGCAGTTTGTAAACTTTGTTCGGTTTCAGTATCAATAGAAGAAGTAGCTTCATCAAGTATCATGATCTTTGGATTTCTAACAATTGCTCGAGCAAACGAGATTAATTGCTTTTGTCCAACAGATAAATGTCCGCCATCATTGCTTAGTCTAGTTTTAAATCCTTCTGGAAGTGTTGAGATAAATTTATCAACACCAACCACTTTACAAGCTGCAAGGATTTCTTCTTCAGTAGCATCTAGTTTTCCATAGCTGATATTTTTTTCAACAGTAGTAGAGAAGATAAATGGAGATTGTTGAACATAGCCAATATTGCTTCTAAGCCAGCCAAGAGAACGAGCTTTATAATCTACTCCATCTATTAGGATTTGGCCTTTAGTTGGTTCGTAGAAACGGCACAATAAGTTAGTAGTAGTAGATTTACCACTACCCGTTTCTCCAACGATAGCAACGCTTGTACCTTCTTTTATTGTAAGGTTCATATTATGAATTACTTCGGTATCGATATTATATGAGAAAGAGACGTTTTTAAATGTAATATCACCTTTAAGTTTTTCATAAGCATCAGGCTTTGGATGCAATAAATCACCATATTTTTCTATTACTTCAGGTGTATCAACAATTTTAGGTTTTTGATTAATTAATGACATTAACTTTTCAATTGATGCCTGAGTAGAAACAAATTCAGCAAAGAGTTCACTAAATTCACTAAGAGGATTATAAATTTGAGAAACGAAAGTAATAAAAACAACAAGAGTAGCAAGAGGAATTATTCCTTCTGGTTCAACTTTTAAAACATATGCGCCAAACAAAACTATTAAGGCGATTGTAATGGCGCTCATTACATTAAAACAAGAAGTAAATAAAGCATTAGGTATATGAGCTTTAAAACGTAATTTTCTGACATCAGTAGCAACTTCTTCTGCTTCATCATATACTACCTGTTCAATCGCTAATGTTTTAATAGTTTGAGCGCCATTAATACATTCTGCTAGCCATCTTACATAGTTACTATAGGCATTTCGTGCTAAACGATGTTTTACTAAGATAATTTTATCAAAGTAAAATACAACAACAAAAAGTAATGGAGCAAGAGAGATGATGACAAGAGATAATCTCCAATCAAGAGAAAACATGGTGATCGATGTAAATAAAATATCAGCGATAATCCATAAGATTCTTATGATTCCCCATGAAAGCATATCTCCAATATCAGCCGCATCGTTTTGCATTCTAGAAATTAACCAACCAGAAGGGGTTTTATCAAAGTAAGAGAACGATAGTTCTTGAACAACTTTAAATGAATCTCTTCTAAGTGAAGACATTACGGTCATATTTAGGTAGTTCGTAATAAAGAAAGTGAAAAAGATAGCAAATGATCTGATAATTATTCCACCAAAAAGTAGACAAACGTAACCGATAAAGTTAATATCAAATAGTTTTGTGTTAAATATTACAAGACTGAAATTAATTGACATTATATCCATAGGAAATTTGTTTGTTGTTAAAGCAGCAATTGCGGAGGCATTCATTAATGGAGTAAATGAATTATCGTAAAATGAGGTTATAAGAATAGTAATAATAAGAACAACTAAAAGAGGCCATTGTTCTAAAGTGTATTTTAAAACACTAAACCATGCTTTTATGCTTAGTGATTTACTACTTGATAACGTTTCATCTTTTGTCATGTCAGCCATAGTTAATTTCCTCCTTATTGCATTCTTGTTTGAATATCAGCAATACGTTTAAATAAGCCTTCTTTATGAAGAAGCTCATCGTAAGTTCCAATCTCTGATATAGTGTTATTTTCTAAAACCACAATCAAATCAGCATCTTTTGCTGTTGCAATACGATGCGTAATTATTAAAGTGGTTGAATCTTTCATTCTTTGTTTAAGTGATCTTCTAATTTGAATATCGGTTTCAGTATCAACTGCACTGAGTGAATCATCAAATATAAGAATAGGTGCTTTATTTACTGTAGAACGAGCTATTGCTACTCTTTGTTTTTGTCCGCCCGAAAGAGTAACACCTTTTTCACCGATTTGAGTATCGTATCCATCTTTAAATGCAACAATGCTCTCATGAACGTTTGCCGTTTTAGCAGCATTAAATATTTCTTCTTTATCTGTAATGTTATTTGCAATATTGATGTTGGAATAAATAGATTTAGAAAAGAGAAATGGTTCTTGAAGAACCATCGAAATATTTCTTCTTAAATATTTCTTTTGAATATCTTTGATATTAGTTCCATCTATATAAATGTTTCCAGATTTTGTATCATATAATCTTGTTATTAAGTAGGCAAGGGTGGATTTTCCACTACCAGTTTTACCCATAATTGCAACGGTTTGACCGGCTTTGATAGTCAAATTTATATTATGTAAAACGTTTATGTTTTGTTTTTCGTCAGGAAAACCAAAACTAACATCATCAAATGTTATACCACCTGATATTTTTGGAGTAAGACCTGATTCTATATCTTCGATTGGTGATTGTAAGATGATGTTCATTCTGTCTAAAGCTGCCATAACTTGGGCAAGGTTAGATAGATTGGTTGCAAGATCTCGAACAGGCCAAACAATATTAGCAACATAACTAAAAGCAATAACAACAGTACTAGATGTAATATCACCAATTGAGGCAAAGTAGATACCCATTGTAATAGATAAGGCTATTTGACTAAAAACAAGAATATCACTAGAGGAAAAGAAAAAAGAGGATGATTTTCTCCAATGAATGAATTTCTTTTTATAATCTAATAAGTAATTTTCAAAATCTTCAATTTCGTAGTTTTCATTATTGAATGCTTTTACAAGTCTAACTGCTGATAAGTTTTCTTCAATTTTAGAAGTAACATGAGCTTCGCTATCATCTGTTATACGGTATCTTTTACGAACTATTTTGATCATAAAGAAAGAATAGAGGTAAAGGATTGGAATAACTATTATAGAGATGAGGGCCATCTTCCAACTAATTGTAAATAAAAATGCTAAAGAAAAGATAATAAGAAAGATAGTGTAAAAGAAGTTTTGAACATCTCCAACGATGAATTTTCTTACAGTTTGTTCGTCTCTTGTACAAGTTTGAATAATCTCACCATTTTTCATCGATTTCATCGTTGCATATGGAAGATGTTCAATATGATCAAATAAGTTCATTTGGCATTGTTTTGATATTCCTGTCATTAAAAAGGAACGAAGAATAATTCTTGAAACGGTAAAGCAAGCCATTGCTAAGGCAATTGTTACAGATATAATTGAAAATAACCAAAGGTTAGCACGAAGGAATTCATATCCACCAAATAAATTAGTAAAAAACAAGGTAAGAGGATCTACGACATTTTCTAAAAAATCAGCAAGAGTAACAAACTGAATACAGTCAATTAGTACCTTTGTCATGAATGTAGAAGTGACGTAAAGAAGGACTCCAATAAGAATCAAAAAAATGTTTAAAGCGTATTTCAGTTTAAATCCATATAATATGCTATTAATAATGCCAAAGTATTGGCTAAAACCTTGTTTTTTGCTCTTCTTCATAGACTATATATTATATATAATATAAGAAATCTAAACAACTATAAGTTGTACAAAACAGCAAAAAATAATTACTTTTATTTTTTGTGATTTAAATAGTATGTTATACTTAAAACATGCTTAAGAAATTTAAAGAAAAAAAACCAAAAGAAATAAATTCGGAAGTTTTACCTGAACAAGAAAAATCTATCAAACCAACAACTAAGAATGATGATAAAATGAATTTTAATGTTGGCGAAGAAGAAAAAACAGATGTTGTTTCAGAAAAACCTCAGAAGAAAAGAAGCAAATATCCTATATACATAGGCATTATTTTAATTATCACTGGTTTTGCTTTATATTTATCTTTAAAAGATAATTTTAACGAAGTAATTACGACACTTTTTACTTGTGATCCGCTTTATTTATCAATGGCAATACTTTGTTTTGTTGGTAGTTTTATAGTTGATGCACTTATTTTATATTTATTTGCTAGAAGATTTAAAAAAAGATATTATTTTCACCAAGGTCTTGCTAATAATTGCGTTGGCGTTTTCTATAACGCCGTTACTCCATCTGCAACTGGTGGGCAAATTATGCAAGCTTATACATTTAAAAAACAGGGTATTCCAATATCAAACGCCACCTCATGCTTAGTAATGAATTTTATAGTTTATCAATTTGTTGTTGTTTGTTTTGGTATATTTGCTTTCGCTTTCTCTTTTAATACAATTATGGGAATAAACGCTATTGAAATGACAATTGGTGGTGCAGCAATTTCTATACCGATGTGGCTATTTGTCACTTTAGGATTTTCACTTGAAACTTTTGTTATTTTGCTAATATTTGTTATGTCATATTCAAAATGGTTTCATAATTTTATTTTAAACCAAGGCGTAGATCTATTTGCTAAAATGCATATAGTTAAAAAACCAGATGAAACACGTAGAAGACTCGCTGTTCAAGTTGAATCTTTTAAAATAGAACTAAAAAGCTTGTTTACTAATCCTGTTTTTTTATTAGTAATTGTTCTTTTAACCGCATTTTCTTTTTGTATAAAATATATAACTCCATATTTTTTAAATATTGCCGTTCTTCATGGAACTCAATATGCACCTACAGATTATACATATGATTGGGCTCAAACATTATCTTTAGCCTCATTTCATAAAATGGTAACAGAACTTATTCCAATACCTGGTGGTGCTGGAGTATCTGAATGGTTCTATTATGTCTTGTTTAGTAAAGGTTATTCTCCTAAAATTATTGAAGGTGGAGATGCAGCTTTGTTTGTTAACTCTGCTCAAATTTTATGGAGATCTATTACCTTCTATGTGCCACTTGTAATTGCTGGATTAGTTACTGCATTTTATAAAGGTTCGCCACGAGATGAAGGACCAGTTACTGCAAACTATGGTACATATATTGATTTGCAAATGGAAACTATTGATCAAAGGAAGAGCGAATACGAAACTTTATATAGTACTAAAATATTAAGCGCTCCAGAAAACAAACTTAAAAATAAAATTCAATCTTTTAAGAATAGAAAAAATGGTGACAAAGATAAAGATAAGGATAAAAATGGTGATTAATTAATATGAATATTGCGTTATTTTCAGATACATATTTGCCAGAATGCAATGGTGTTGCAACATCCACCAGTATTCTTTTTGATGAATTAAAAAATCATGGTCATAATGTTTATATTGTTACTTCTAATCCATTTTCTAAGAAAATTGAGTTTAAAGACAATATTATTAGAATACCTGGTATTATTTTAAAGCATTTGTATAATTATATGCTTACAACTACATATAGTCGTAAAGTAATGAAATATTTACGTCAGTTAGATCTAGATGTTATACATATTCAATGTGATTTATTTGTTTCTCAATTTGGCTGGATTGCTTCAAACGAATTAAAGTGTGCAACTGTTTATACATATCACACAATGTATGAAGACTATACTTGGTATGCAACTCGTGGAGCTGCTGATCGTTTTGCAAAATGGTCTGTTCGTGAATATTCTAAAACAATTGCTTATAAATCAACTGAATTTATTGTTCCATCAATAAAAACCAAAGATTATATAAGACGTATTGGAATTAAAAACTATGTAAATGTTATTCCAACAGGAATTCAAGTAGCAAAATATAAAGATTATATTGTAGATAAAGATAAAAAAGAAGAATTGTATAAAAAATATAATATAGATCCGAATGCAAGTATTTTTATAGCTGTTGGGCGAGTTGCGTTAGAAAAAAATATTTCAGAAATTATTAATTTTTTTATCGCATATAAAACAAAATTTCCTGGAAAAGATATTCATTTATTAGTTGTAGGTAATGGTCCGCTATTATCTAAACTAGTTGAAGAATGTACAAAAAATGGATCTTCTAAATTCATTCATTTTATTGGAAGAGTTCCATTTGAGGAAACGCCATTTTATTATAATATTGCAGAATTTTATTTAAGTGGATCAACAAGTGAAACACAAGGTTTAACCTATATTGAAGCAATGGCATGTGGAAATATAGTAATAGCTAGATATGATGTCAATTTAGTTGGAATTATAGATAGCGAAATAAATGGTTATTTTTACGAGACATATTCTGAATTTGAAGAAAATTTAACTGAAGTGCTTGCTATGAGCATAGAAGAAAAGATTATGATGAAGACAAAGGCTAATCAAACTGCTGACAGTTTATCAGCAGAATCATTTGAAGAAAAAGTTCTTGCAGTTTATGAAAGAGCTATTAGGGAAAATTGGTAATTCGGAAGATGCTAAAAAATATATCGAACGAATTACAAAAAAACAATTGTATCACAGTGATACAATCTACAAAAAAGTAAGATTTAAATATGGCAATATCATTGCTAATAATTTACATTCTTATATAAAAAATCAATATTCAATTGACGACGACTTATATGTTGAGAAACTAAAAGTGTTATGCATAAAACGTAGATATGGGATTATACGTTTTGATAATATACTCTATGCTAAAGGAATCTTTGAAAGTAAATATCATGGGAAATATTCAATTGAAGATGAAAAGAAAACAAAGAATCTGTTATTACAAGAATTAAAAGGAAAATATTTAGAACTTGATGATGTAAGCAAAGCTAATAAAATATACAATAAATGTAGACTAAACGGATTTAAATACTAAGAAAAAGAGGAAAACTAATATGATAAAAGATTTTACTGATGATTATTCAATACACGGAGAAAAATTTCTTGTTGTAAATGCAATTGTTTGCAAATCTGCAAAAGGTGGCAAATATTTAAACATTAAATTGCAAGATAGTTCAGATGTAATTGAAGCAAAGAAATGGAATGCAACAGATGATGATGAAACTATTTTAAGAAGAGGCAACATTGTTCGCATTCATGGAGTTGTTTCTATTTATAACAAAAACTTACAATTAAATATCGAATCTGCTGAAATTTGCGACTCAGATAATCTTGATAATTATCTTGTTTCTTCTCCTCTTTCTGAAAAGTATTTACGAGATGAAGTTGCCAGATTGTTTGATTCAATGCAAGATGAAGATCTTAAACTAGTTTTAAGTGAATTTTTGCACAAATATGATAAACAATATTTTATTTATCCATCTGCTGTTACAAATCACCACGACTATTTAAGAGGTTTAGTAACACACTCACTTACTATGGCTCATTTATGTGTTTCAATAGTAGAAGAATATAAATTAACTGGTATCGAACTAAATAAAGATCTATTAATATGTGGAGCATTACTTCACGATATCGGTAAAATTTCCGAATTTACTTCTGAAATTTTACCTGAATACTCAACAGAAGGAAAATTACTTGGTCATATTTCTATTGGGTCGTGTGAAATTCATGAAATATGCGAAAAATTGCATATTGACCATGAAAAAACTATGCTTTTACAACACATGATATTATCGCACCATGGTCAATATGACTTTGGTTCACCTGTTTTACCAATGACTAAAGAAGCACTTATTTTATCGATGGTTGATAATCTTGATGCTAAACTTGTTATGTTTGATAAAGAAATAAATAACCTTTTACAAGAAGGAACATTTACTGATCGTATGGCCAAACTTGACAATCGTAGTATCTATAAACCTAAAAAATAGTTTTAATAATCTTACTATATAGGTAGATTATTTGTTATAATTTAAAACTGCATATTTATATGCGCAGAGGAACTTTATGAAGAAAATTTTTATTGTATTATCAATTTCATCGATACTTAGTCTTGCATCATGTACTTTCTTGCCACCTCCATATTTTGGAGATTCATCAACAACTAGTTCGAGTGATACAAGTTCAAGTACAAACACTACTACAAGTAGTTCAACGAATACATCTACTACTACGACTACTTCAGATACTACTAGTTCTACGTCAACTACATCAACTACAAGTGTAAAACCACCACTTGTTGATCCATATATCGATATAGATACAATTAGTGAGGTTAAGAATTTTTATAAAAATTACACACCTTCAACATGTTTTGAAGATGCACAGTTTAGAACTAAACATATGTTAATAAGTGGATCAAGTGCTGCATCTGATTATAAAGTTGCACTTACTCGTCCTCTTGGAGATACTACTGCTGTTAGAAACACTTTTATGGATTATACATATAGAGATGATGGAAGCTATGAATCGTATAAGCTTTATTCACTAGATAAAACATTTACTACTATCTATTATGGTGGTGGATATTCCGATATTAATGAAGTTGTTGCTTATTTATTTGCCTTTGGTGAAGTACCACCAAATGTAAGTCCAGATAAAGGAAAATTAAATAACTTTGTTAAAACTAATTGGTGGAGATATGCTCGTGTTAATGATGGATATTATAGTGGCCCAAGTTCAAGTAACTATCAATTTGAGCCATATTTATATGGACAACGTAATGATACAGTAAGCTATAACGAAACCGATTTTGGTGATTGGCAATATTATAATGATATTGTTTATGATAAACAGTATTCACCAACTACTTATATTAAAAATAGTGAAGGCAATATTACAGGCAATAGAGGAAATTTAAGACTCCTTTATACGACTAAAGAAAAAAATCCAGGTAATAAGAATGATTTTTCTAAAAGAAGAGTTTATTTTACATTTAATCACTATAATGATTTTGTTGAATATTTGAATTATCGCGATGGTTTTGGACAACAATTTGGCAATATGACAAAAGGAAATGGATATGGTCAGGGCACATGTTTAGATGATGCTCCAACAGTTCCAGCAAGAGATTTAATTAACTAATACTTAAACTTATATTTTAAAAAAGTTTAAAATTTTTAAAAGAACCGCTAAGTCACGACTCTAGAAGGCTTTTATATCAATACTGTGAGGTACGAAATATGGAAAAAGCTTCAGATGTCTGGCTTAGATTAGACATAAAATCTAAAGACGCACAAAATATAATAAAATGGTTACATAACAAGGAAGTTTCTCGATATTTAAATGAAGACAATGATGAAATTGAATCGTTAGAATATATTATTAGAAACAATGATGTAAATCTTCTTCAGTATAGGCTAAATCAAGATGGACGTTTTTTTATAATTGATGGAGTTGATAAAGAATCAATTGGTTTTATTAATCTTTTTACGCTAAAAGATAAAAAAAGATATGAAATTGTTATTGTTATTGGTGATCCAGAAAATTGGGGAAAAGGATACGGATACAATTCTTTAAAGAAATGCATGAAAGAAGTCTTTTTCAAATGGAGAATAGATGAACTTGATGCTTTAATTAAAATTGAAAACGAAAGATCTATTCATATGTTTAATCATTTAAGATTTAAAATAGTTTCACAAAGCGACAAATATATAAAATATCGTCTTTCATTTGATGAATATTTGAAAAGTTTAAATTAATAATTTTTTGATTATAAATAATTATATTTTTACTATTGACAGTTGAATGATTGTTCAACTATAATATAAGTAATAAAATATAATTAATGGAGGCCTAAAATGGCAAAAAACAAATTTATATGTGATTGTAATGGTTTGCATCAAGAATCAATAAATTTTATTGAAACGAACATGCTTACTCATCAAGAAATTATTGATGTGTCTAATTTATTTAAAATAATTGGTGATCCAACTAGACTAAAAATATTATGGGTTATAAAAGAAAAAGAAATATGCGTATGTGACATTTGTAATTTAATGGATATGTCCAAATCTGCTATCTCTCATCAACTTGCTGTATTGCGTGCAGCTAATCTTGTTACTTTTTATAAAAATGGGAA
>JAVWAV010000023.1:0-11561 GCA_036649855.1 Bacilli bacterium
ATTAGGAAAGGTTTATCATCTTATTATGGTGCTTCCTATAGGAATTGAACCTACAACCTACTGATTACGATTCAGTTGCTCTACCAGATTGAGCTAAAGAAGCATGAATTTACTATAAAATAAGATAAAAAGTTGGTGCTCCCGGTCGGAGTCGAACCGACATGAACTTACATTCGGCAGATTTTGAGTCTACTGCGTCTACCAATTCCGCCACGGGAGCAAAAGTGAGATTTTATATTTTAGAATCATGCAATTTTAAATTGCATGAGGTTTAAAATGGAAATTTAGGTAATCTCTAACCTAAATTTCATTTTAAATAGCCTTATTATTATATATAAATAATGTTATATATTCAAAAGATAAATGAACTAATCTTCAAGATCTTCTTCAATAAAATAATGAGGACGTTTTTTAACTTCTAAATAAGTTTTGCCAATATAATTGCCTAATACTCCAAGTCCAACAAAAACAAAACCTATTACTAAGGTTGCAATAAATAATCCTAACAAAATATTTTGAGCTAATCCATAAATAGCAATGGTTGTTAAACAGATAACTAAAATAATAGATGTTAAAATAAAGAGCCATCCAAATGTTGTAAGTAAACTAAGTGGTCTTGTACTGAATGAAGTGATGCCTTCATTTGCAAGAGCAAACATTTTACGAATTCCATATTTAGATTCACCAGCCAGACGTTCATTTCTTGAATATGTTACAGTCGTAGATTTAAAACCAATTAAAGGAACTATTCCTCTTAAAAATAAATTTACTTCAGAGAATTGTTCTAAAGCTTCAATGGCACGTTTTGACATTAAACGACAATCAGCGCTATTATAGACTAAATCAACACCCATAATTTTCATGACTTTATAATATGCTTGAGCAGTAAAACGTTTAAGAAAAGAATCTTTTTTGCGTGATCCTCTGACTCCATAAACGACTTCAAAGCCTTCATTATATTTATCAATCATCATTTCAATACAGTTTGGATCATCTTGTAGATCGGCATCAATAGATATTGTTGTATCAGCATTATGCGTAACTGCAGTTAAAAGTCCGGCAAGAACGGCATTTTGGTGCCCTTTATTGCGAGACAAAGAAATACCTGTAAAAAGATTATTTTCTTCATGAAGTGAAGAAATTATATTCCAAGTTTTATCTTTTGATCCATCATTAACAAACAATATTTTTGATTTTGGTGAAATTTTCTTTTTATCAATTAAGGAAGACAAAATATCTTTTAAAATATTAGAAGTAGTAAGTAAAACTTCTTCTTCGTTAAAAGATGGTATAACAAGATAAAGAATGTTATCCTCTTTAAAATTCAATTTTTTCATAATATATTTGCTCCTCCTACTTTATATATTAAAATAATAAACTATTTTCTTCCTTATCTGTTAGAAGAAGTTATTAAATTGCGTAAATAATCACTAAGTTCAACAAATTTATCAAAATTAACAAGTTTCCATTCCCAATCAGGTGACCCAATTGTAGATGGAGTATTCATTCTTGCTTTATTATCTAAAGATAAAACATCTTGAAGTGGAATAATAGCGTAATTTGCTTTATTAATAAATGCTAATTTAATAAAAGCCTGGGCAGGATCTTTATCATAAATTCCTAAAGAAGATAATTTATTAAATAATCTATTTTTTTGATCAATTGATAAACTTTGAACCCAACCAACGATAGTTTCATTATCATGCGTTCCGGTATAAACTAATTGATTTTCACGATCTTTTAGCCCATATTCTGCTTTATCAATATCAAAAGTAAATTGTAAGATATTCATTCCTGGCAAATTATAATGATCACGTAATACTAATACGCTGTCAAATAAATCACCTAAATCTTCAGCTACAATATCTATTTCTGGAAATACAGAATATAACTTATCAAATAGTTTGTATCCTGGAGCATTAACCCATTCTCCTTCAATTGCGGTTTCACAAGTTGATGGAACTTTCCAATATGTATCAAAGGCTCTAAAGTGATCAATACGTAAAATATCAAAAACATTTATATTAAAGCCAATTCTATCAATCCAAAATTTGAATCCGTCTTTTTCAAGATTTTCCCAATTGTATATTGGATTTCCCCATCTTTGACCAGTTTTAGAAAAATAATCTGGTGGTACTCCAGCAATAAAACTGGCATTGCCAACTTCATCAAGTAAGAAATAATTTTGGTTTTCCCAAACATCAATTGAATCAATTCCGACATAAAATGGAATGTCTCCCATTAATTGGATATCATTTTCTTTAGCATATTGATGAATTTTATTCCATTGAGAAAATGCTATAAATTGTATCCACATTTCATAACGAATTTGTTCTTCATATCCGGAAACGTTCTTTTCTTTTGAAGTAATCCAAAATTTATGTTCTGGAATCCACTCTGTCCACATTTTTTTATTGTTAGCCTTTTTAAAAGTAATAAAAACTGCATAATTATAAACCCAGACATTATCCTTAATCCATTGATCAAATTCTTCAAATTCGTTCAATTTATTAAATGCTTCAAAAGCAAGTTTTAAAAATTGTCCTTTATATTCACGAACTGCTTCATAATCAACTACATCTTTTGTCTTATTAAAAAAAGCCGGAGCACTTAAAAGTAAGCCTTCTTCAGTTAATTTTTCAAGAGAAATATAAAGCTCGTCGATAGCTTTAGAAGAATATGGTTGATATGGGGAATTGCCAAATCCTAAAGGATTTAATGGCAATATTTGCCAAATTTTAAAACCGGTATTTTTTAATATGTCAATAAACTGATAAGAACTATCTCCAAAATCTCCCATTCCATAATTTGATGGTAATGAAGAAACTGCTAATAAAATACCTGCGCAACGTTTCATAAATTTCTCCTTATTGTAAAATAACCGTACTATAGGCTCCAATTGATAGTAAATCAGATACTAAAGTTGGACCCTTTTTTGTTGTATTAATTGAATCAACGATTTTTGTAGCGATATCTTTCACATTAATAACTGTATCATTACTTGATGTATTCGTCGCAATAATTATAGATTGTGAATCGCTTCCAGTCAACTTATAAAGTGCGACATTATTTTCATAAGTAAGCAATTTAGAGGTTAAATTTGTAATCTGCGATTTAGCAATAAAAGAATATTTGTTACGAATATTGATTGTTTTTTTAACATGATTTAATAAGCTATCATTAATATTTTCTAAATCATCCACTCCAAGCTTAACTTGATCGTATTTAATATTTGAAATAGTCTTATCTGGAATTTTTGTTTCTCCAGTCTTGTCTTTTTCACTCCAAATCATTGGTAAACGTCTCATAGCATCCGTTTGTTCGCTTCCACGTTTTCCTTTAAGTCCAATTTCATCTCCATAATAAAGCCAGGTATCGCCAGGCATTAATTCTAATAAACTAAATGATAATTTAGCTTTATCTCCTGTTAAAGTTGAACGATCCATATCGTGATTATCGATGAAATAAGATGCGTAACCAGTTGCTGAATTTTTACGAATTGATGTCTCATAATCTACAATTTGCGATAAAAATTTATCTGGTTTGCTATATCCTCCAGCAACATTCATGAAACCTGTTTCGACCGTTCCATCGCGAGAAAATGGGAAAGCAAAGAATGAATCGCATTTTGAAGTATAATAGCTCACTAAGGAACTTGCACTTATAATCCAAGCTTCACCAACAAGTTGAATTTTATTATTAATTGAGTTAACTGTATCTTTAAGCCAACCTAAAAAGCTTTTATTTAAGCCTTCATTTTCGCCATAATAATGTGGTACAGCATCAAGGCGAAATCCACTTATGCCTTTTTCAATCCAAAATTTAACTATATTTTTTATTTCTTCTCTTACACCTGGCGAATCTAGATTAAAATCTGGCATATTTGGTGAAAAAACTGATTCATAATAATAATCACCTTTTTTATTCCATCCTGTGCCACCACTAGTTCCCCAATGATACCAATCTTTTTTGCTGGTTGGTGAAGTATTGTCTTCAACTAGGTCTCTATACGAATCTTTAAAATATTGATTCTCATTACTAGAATGATTTATTACTAAATCTAAATAAATACCAATATTTAATTCGTTAGCTTCCGTAATAAGCAAAGAAAAATCAGCTAATGTTCCATAATCACTTTCAATATCAAAATAATCAGTAATATCATATCCATGATATGAATTACTTGAATTAATTGGCATTAACCAAATATTTTTAATACCTAAAGAAGCTAAATATGGAAGTTTAGCAATAACTCCACGTAAATCGCCTATTCCATCTCCATTGCTATCATAAAAAGTTCTAACAAACAGTTCGTAGTTAGCTGAAGATTTCGAATTATCAATAGTATCATCTATTTTATATGAAAAATTGTTAGATTCATCTAACAAATTAAGTGAGCTTAAATAAGGATTATTATTACTAGTCGTCGACGAACAGCCAAACAAATCATCGCATGAAGTCTTGTCGGATGTGTCACCACATCCGGCAAGACTAGAAATTGTTGATAAACATAATGTTGTCATTAAAATACCTAATTTTCTTATTTTCATATTATCCTTTAACAGCTCCACCCGTTACTCCTGCTACATAGTATTTTTGCATAAACATAAATAATAATGTAATAGGAATAGCCACGCATATTGCGCCCGAAGTAAATGATGAATAATATGTCATAACATAATCTTGAGTCTTAAGCATTTGATAAAGACCCATTGCAACAGTCCAACTTTGAATATTTTGAGCACCAACAATATATGATGATGTAATATATTCGCCCCATGGACCCATAAATGTCGTTAAAATAGTATAAATAATAATTGGTTTGGAAAGTGGAAGGGTAATATTCCAAAATATTTGAGCTTTCGTAGCACCATCAATCATCGCAGCTTCATCAATTGACTGAGAAATAGTATCAAAGAATCCTTTTGACATGAAGAATCCCATACCAGATCCGGCACTATATATAATAATAAGTGCCCAAATTGTGCCAGATAGATGGAATATTTCTTTCATTATCCAGTACATAATAATCATCGAAAGGAATCCAGGGAACATGCCTAAAACTAAATTTAGTTTCATGATCAGTGAACGTCCTTTAAAACGGAATCTTGAAAGAGCATAAGCCGTTGCAAGAACAAAGAAGGTTGAAATAATTGTGGTTATAATTGAAACAATAAGGGTATTGCCAAACCAAATAATAAATTTTCCATCAAGTGCATGAACGGTAGCCGTTGCATTTTCTTTTAGTCCAAAAAGGAATAAATAGTTATCAAAGGTATATTCGGTAGGAATAAGTTGTGATCTAGCCCCAATTCCACCAGCGGCAAAACTTTGAAGAACTAACCATATAATAGGAAGTAACCAAATTGCACATAAAACAATCAAAATGATATAAACAATTGTGTTGCCAAGAATTTTTCTAGCTTTCATTGATTTCATTGGAATTGGTCCTCCTTTAAGACAGCATTAGATCTGTTATACATTATAATTGAGAAGAATGAACAAAGTACAAAGACAACTATACCAATACAAGAAGCGATCGAGAACATCGGGTTATTAGCAGAAGTTACAATCTTATAAATATAAGTTATTAGTAAATCGGTATGGCCGATTTGTAAGTTCTGCGATCCTGAAACGTCCGGCCCGCCACCAGTAAGGAAATAAATAACGTTGAAGTTATTTATGTTTCCAATAAACTGCGTTATTAAATGCGGTCCAGTGACAAACAAGATATATGGTAATGTGATTTTAGTAAATTGCGTTGTTGGAGAAGCTCCATCAATTCTTGCTGATTCATATAAATCACGAGGAATATTCATCAAAATACCTGTTGTTGATAAAATGGTATAAGGTATACCTACCCAAATATTAACGATAATAATAATAATTTTTGTAACTAAAGCGCCGTTTGTCGTATCTTTTGCGAATCCTAAATTAAAATGGAAGGTATCTGAAATCCAGTTTGAAAACGCTCCGTTATCTTGGAGCAGAACTCCAATTGATAGCAAGGATATAAATTGAGGAATAGCAATTGACATAACAAATATGCCTCTCCACAACTTTTTAAACTTAATACCATCTTTATTAATCATTAAGGCAACAATAATTCCAAGTATATAGTTACTAAATGTAGCAACAATTGCCCAAATAATTGTCCAACCTAACGTCATCAACATTGCTTGAGGTAAATTTTTTAAATCAGAAGTAGTTGGGAAAAACAAACTTCCAAAATTTTCAAGCCCCACCCAGGTAAATAGCTGAGTTGGAGGAATATGACCTTGACTATAGTTAGTAAAGGCAACGACAATCGAGAATGCTAATGGAATAATCGTTACAATTAGAACTCCGATAATAGGAAGAGCTAATAGTGTAAGATGGAAATTCTCATTAAACAAACCCTTGATTTGTTCTTTAAATTTTGTTGAACGTCCAACATAATGAGTTGAAGAAGATTTACTAAATTCTTCTTTTTCGCTATTAAGTTCATTAATCTTATTAGCAACATATTCACTTTCAACAAAAGATTCTTCAGTATTTTTCTTATCAAGAATTTCTTCAAGTAAAACAACGTTAAGACATGCTTTTTTATATTGAATGTCATAATTTAGCATCATGAAGTTAATAGTTGATTCTTTTCCAAAAGTTTCTCCATTATGATCGATTTTAATACAATTAAAATCGCGTTTAAATGCATGTTTATAGTTTTTAATTTCTTCTTCACGCATATCTTTAATATCTTTATCCGTTGGAAGCGCATTAATTCGACCATCAATTTTTTTAATTCTTTCATCAAATGAAGTAATAACCATTTTACTAATAGATTTAAAATTGAGTTCATAACCCGAAATTTCAACTTCAGATGTAGCTAAAACTTGAGAAACTGAAGCAGCAGCATTTGTTTCATCATAATTTACCATTTTAAGTGCTTGAAGCATCGTTTTCTTTGCAGCCACCGTTAATGATAATTGTTCTTTTAAAGTTCTTTTTTTCTCTAAAATTAAATCATACGTTTTATTAGTAGTAGCAATTTTTGCATCAAGATCATTTTTTAAGAATGCCTTTTTGTTAATATTTTCTTCATTTTCACTGTTAAATGATGAAGAACCCTGCATATATGATTGCTTTATGGCATCAAAATTATTATAAAATAATAAATCGTCATCAATTTCACGCAAATGTTTATAATAGATATTAAACTTTGAGTATGCCGAGTAATTGTTTTTTAATAAACGAACAGCAGATGGTGAATATGCTTTGTTTTCATCTTCTAATTCTTTTTCAAGTTCTTTAAGTTTTGTTGAATAAAAATCATGCTTTTTAAGATATCTACGTTCAAAACCATATATTTTTGTTTCGAATTTTGTAATTTCTTTTGTTCTTTTTTTATTATTAACGTCGCTAGTATCTTCCTTATTAATTACGTTTTGTTTAAGTTCATCAAACGTTTTATCCATAAGAGCTCTTTTTTCAAGATGCAAATCAAGCTCTTTTTCTATTTTAGTTTTTAAAGAAGTAATATTTTTAAGAAGTTTTACATTAATTTTTATGTTTGCTTTAGCATCAGTTACAGATAAATCATGTAAATATTTAAAGTAATTGACTCCAAACTTCTTAGAAAATTTTTCATCATTTCCAAGACTTATTAATGATGAAGATATCTTTTCTTCATAAATATGTTTATTGTCTAAATAAAAATTTTCAAGAATAATTTCTCTATCTTTTGGTGCATCTTTCGTATAAAATTTTAGTTCTTTTGTTTTTTCATCTACTTCGGTTGAATACGTTATACTGTCTTCGTAAGCAACGCGATAATTATCAAACATTTTAATACGATAATTTTTATAACCAGAAGAAACTGAACGATTCCATAAATAACACATTCCAAATAACATTATGACAGTTAATAAACCAAATATTAAAACTAAAATTGAGTTATCAGGCATTCTTGGTTCACAAATCTTTCCAACAATTGGATCCTCGTAGCATATTTCAATATCAGTATTTGGTTGGCCAAGTGAACCTAATAAAAATAAAGCGTTCCCACCAAACAAAATCATATAAATAATGAATCCAATTTCCGTAAGTAAAAATAAAGCACCATTTACATATTGCTTATTTTTAAAACTTGAAGAGCCAAAAAATATAAAACTAAGTCTTCCTGACCAATCATTAAATTTAAATTGGTGAATTTTAGTTAATACAAATTTATATGCACAAACTGATCCTTTAACAGCTATTTTATATATGCTTTTAAAAATAGACCAAAAACCTAAAATTATATCCCATAAAAATCCTATTACCCATAAAATAATTTTTACTAAAAAAGACCGGGTACCTTGACCTAGGCTTTTATACCATGGAAGAGGTTTTACTTCTTTAGTAAAAACATTTTCAGAATTTTCAAGAGATGTATAGTCAATATTATTATCTTTTTCCATATAATCCCCTTTTTTTAGAAAAAAGGGGGAAGTTAATAAAGTATAACTTACCCCCAAATTTTAATAAAGCTAAGCTAATATAAACACATCTTAGGAATTAACGAAGTTTATCTAATTGGCTCTTTAAGAATTCTGTCCATGTAGCATAATTAGTATGTTCATCTTTAACTAATTTGCCATCAATGATAGCTTGACCAATACCTTTACCAATATCCCAATATTTGCCTTCAGCAGAAAGTGATTGAACGGCAGCAAATTCTGATTGTGCAAGTAATGCTTTTTGTCCTGCAGTAGTGTTCTTTTTATAAGAATCTACTTTTAAAGCTTCAAGGTTTGTTGGAATAGCATTTCTTAATTCAAATCTCTTTAATTGAGCATCTTTACTTGTTAATAATCTAGCAAGATAAATTGCGGCTTTTTGTTCAGCAACTGGTTTTGTGCTATTAACAACATATAATTTTGTTCCAGCAAATGAACCTAATTGAGCATCTTTTCCAGCGATTTTGAAGGTAGGTAATTTAACGGCACCAAGTTTATCAGCACCAATTAATTTAGATAATTCTTTTTCCATCCAAAGTCCAGAAACGGCTGCACACATTGAATCATCTGTAAAACCAGCAGCAATAACGTCATTTCCACCAGTTACCCAGTTTTTGGCTTTATATTCTGGTTCTAATAATTTAGATAATGATTCAGCAGCAGCTGCACCTTTTGGGTTATCCCAGTTAACGGAATATTTAACAGCTGTTTTGCCTTCAACTTTTTCATGATGATAAGAAAGTGATTTTGTACCGCAAACTTCACTTGAGAAGAATGGGGCAGCAGAATAGAAACCGTTTGGAAGATCAAATAAGATCTTCATATCTTTTTTATAAGTACCATCAGCATTTTTAGTAGCAGCAATAAGTCCTTCTACTGATTTAGCTTGTTCATCAGAAATTTTATCTTTGTTATACCATAAGAAATAACCATTATCGTTAGAAATTGGGAATCCATATAATTTTTTATCAATGGAGGCAGCTTCAATAGCGATACCGGCATTTTCTTCTTTGGTATATTTTTCAATATTACCTTGAAGGGTCCAAATAGTTTCTTTTTCGACTAAAGATGAAATATGATCATCAGCAACAGCAACTAAAGCACCACCAACGTTAGGATCTTTTGATAATGTTGGTCCGCCATCAGCTTCAGAAACTGGTTGATATTCAATATTAAACTTTGATGTTTCTTTTGTTTGTTTGTCATTATATTCTTTAATAACAGCCTTAATAACTTGTTCTTCTTCAGCAGGTGCCCAAACTAAAATAGGTTTGCTAACATCGGTTTTGTCATCAACAATTGGATTGCCTCCGCATGATGTTAAACCTGATAAAGCACCAATTGATAAAGCAGCAAAGGCAAAAATAGGTAATTTTTTCATTTTTTTCATTCTCCTTAAGCAGCAGCCTTTGTAACTACTACACATCCTGTTAATCCTGGTTCAAGGAAGTAATATGGATGATATACGAATTTATATGTTCCTGCTTCTTTAAATACAGCATTTGGATCTTCACTTGGTATTTCGTACTTTTTTTGTAAATCATCTTTTAAAAATTTAACAGATTCTTTATCAAACATCTTAATACCTTTATTAACTCCTGCATCCCATGAATGATCTGCACGAATCTTAAATTCTCCAGCTCCTTTATCGTTTGCTACCATAGCTTCAGTATAAGTGAATGTAAGTTCTTGTTTACGGAACTCGACATCACCATCAACAATGGTGAAACCCTTATCGTTTTCTGGATTCCAGCCGCCAACAGCTCCTCCGATAAATCCAATAAATGGATACTCAAATGGATGAGGTGGTACAGGTGTAACTGAAATAGTTGGGTCTTGACCACATGATGCTAAGCCGCCAATCATAAGGCAGCCCATTGCGACAATACTTAATTTTTTAAACATATTTTCTCCTTTCTTATTGATAGAATAAAAAAATGACTCTGTTTTTTTATAAAAAAATTGTGTGTAAATATAAACTATGTTACAACCAAAAAAACAACTTCAAAAATTTCTTCTATATGTTTAACTATCTATAATTATACTTCATTGACTCTTGTTTGTAAACTAATTTAGATAATTTTTGATATATTTTTTTTCGTAATCGAAAATACTTTAAATATAGCCTAAATACGAAAAAAATGGTAGAAAATTTACCATTTTTTTCGTACATTGTTTTCTTTCTTACTTAATACGTTCTTCTGTTTCTTTTGAGAAGAAATGAACTTTCGCTCCATTCATCTTAATAAAGACATTTTGATGGAGTTTAATTTCTTGTTCAGCTGGGAATTTTGATATCAAATCACTACCACCAAAATCAGCGTGAACATAATATTCATGTCCTAATAATTCAGCCACTCTAACTTCAACTTCAAAAGTTTCTTTTTCAGATTCGGTTGATCTAGAAATGTCTTCTGGGCGAATGCCAAGAATGACATCTTCAGGAATTTCTTTTCCTTCATAAACACTTTTTGGTAAAGTTAACTTTTCACCACTAGTAAACGTAACTACTCCAGCATTAAATTTAACATCAAAGAAATTCATGGCAGGACTTCCAATAAATCCAGCAACAAATAAGTTATTTGGTTTATTATAAATTTCAATTGGTGAACCAATTTGTTGGACACGTCCTAATTTCATAACAACAATTCTTGTAGCCATTGTCATAGCTTCAGTTTGATCATGCGTAACATAAATTGTTGTTGCATTTAATGAATCATGAAGTTTAATAATCTCACTTCTCATTTGTACTCTTAACTTAGCATCAAGGTTACTTAATGGTTCATCCATTAAGAATACCTTAGCATTTCTAACAATTGCTCTTCCTAAAGCAACACGTTGACGTTGCCCACCGGATAATGCTTTTGGTTTACGATCCAAAAATTCTTCGATTTGAAGAATTTTTGCCGCAGCATGTACTCTTTTATCGATTTCGTTTTTAGGCATATGTCTAATTTTAAGTCCAAATGCCATGTTATCGTAAACTGACATATGTGGATATAATGCATAACTTTGGAAAACCATGGCGATATCTCTATCTTTTGGTGTTTTATCATTACATAACTCACCATCAATATATAATTC
>JAVWAV010000024.1:0-10002 GCA_036649855.1 Bacilli bacterium
TAGCTCCATTAGAGTATCGTAAGAAATGAAAAAGACACACTCACTTAATTTTCAGTTAATCTTATCAACTTCTTTTTCATTTGTTCTATTTGTTGTTGTTATGGTTTCAAGTGCTCTTTCTTTATATAGTAAGAATGTTACAAATTTAATTAATGATCAAATACATTTATCATGTAGAGAAGTTCTTTCTAATTACGAAACATATTTTGCTAGTGTAATTAGTATTTCTAATAGTATACAAACAAAATGCGATAACATTGATCTTCCAAGTAATACTACTAAAGTACAAAGTTTTCTTGACGATATCTTATTAATAAAAGATGAAGTTACTAATCTTTCCTTATATACCATTGATGGTAAACAAATTGTAGCTGATAGTAAAAGCTTATCGACTGTTGAAGTAAAAAAAGAAGACTGGTTTGTTAAAGCAAAAGAAAATAAAATTATAAATGTTTTCTCAAGAGTAAATGTTATTGATAATAAATATGCTTTTGTTTTATCAAAATATATTACTTATGATAATGGACTTAATTCTAGTATTCTTAAAATTACATGTGACTTTACTAATATAATTAAGCTTATTGGTCAAACTAACTTTGGCGAAGGTGGACATATTTCAATTTACGATAAAGAATATAATACTGTATATACTTCTTCTACCGAATCAATTGAAGATGAAACAAAAACTATTAAAAAATTAGTTTTAGGTGAAACGTCCTATAAAACTGAAAACAATTCTTATCTTTTGTTTGTTTCAACCTTAGCTAATACTACGTGGCGTGTTGCTATGTTTACTAATAATGATTCAATTGGTAATGTTGTTAATACCTTCTTAACTATTATTTCTACAAGTGCTGCTGCAATTGCTGTTTTATTCGTCCTTGTCTTAATTTTAATTGGTAATAGTATTACTTCTCCAATTAGACAACTTCAAAGAGAAATGGTTAAAGTTGAAAACTTAAATTATCAAACAACAATTAATAGTAATATCGGTGGAAGTAAGGAAGTTGTCGATCTGACGAATTCCTATAATCAAATGATGGCTAGAATTAAAGAACTTGCAACTAAGATTATTAGTGAACAAGAAGAACAACGCAAATCAGAACTTAAGGCTTTACAAAATCAAATAAATCCTCATTTCTTATATAACACTTTAGATAGTATTATTTTTCTTATTGATAAAAACGAAAATGAAAAGGCTGAAAAAATGATTATGGCGTTATCGAAATTCTTTAGAATTTCGATTTCAAGGGGCAAATCTATTATTCCTCTTGAAAAAGAAATTGAACATGCCGAGAATTATTTGCTTATTCAAAAATTAAGATTTGGAGATAATTTTAACTATACAATTAATGTTGATAAAGATCTTTATAACTATTATGTTATTAAACTTATTCTTCAACCTATTGTTGAAAATGCCATTGCTCATGGATTAAAAGAATATGAAGGTGTGGGAGAAATTAATATTAATGGATATTTAAAGGATGATTTAATTTGTCTTGAAGTAATTGATAATGGATATGGAATGCTTCCTCAAAAAATTGAAGAAATCTATAACTCATTTAAAGACAACACCGTTCATAATGGAGTTGGTCTTAAAAACGTCTATCAACGTATTAAAATATATTATGGTGAAAAAGCCGATATAAAGATTTCAACAGAACTTGATGTTGGAACCACTATTACGATATTTATCCCAATTGAAGGAGCACTTAAAAATGAAGAATAAATTATTGTTTCCGCTTTTAATGATGGTTTCACTAAGTGTAGTTTCGTGTGGGGAAAAAGCTAAAAAAATCAGCATGTTCTTTTATAATGAAAATGATACCTTTATAAAATCATTATCAGAAAAACTTGAAAATAAGATTAGAAATTATGTTGGCAATTATAAAACTTATTTTGCTGATAATAGCCAAGTTTCTCAAAACGGACAAATAATTACTGAACTTGAAAACGAAACTAGTTTATTAATAGTAAATACCGTTGATAGATTAGCAAGTAGTGCTTTAATTGAAAAATCAAATATTACAAAAACTCCACTTATCTTTGTAAATAGAGAGCCTTTAACAGAAGATCTTTTGCGAGGCAACGATGTATATTATGTTGGAAGTGACGCTACAGAACAAGGTCGTGAACAAGCTCGAATTGTTGATAAGTTATTTGGAAGTAAAGATAAATTTAAAGATTCTCAATTTGACAGAAACAAAGATAATGTTGTTCAAGTTGTTCTTCTTAAAGGCGAACAAGGGCATCAAGATGCTGAACAAAGAAGTATGTATTGTATCGAACAATTAAAATCACTTGGATATCAAGTAGAAATTCTTTGCTCTGCTTTTGCCAATTGGAACAGAGAAGAAGCAGCCTCTAAAATGACAGAGATTTATAAAGAATATGGTGATGAAATAGAATTAATATTCTCAAATAACGACGATATGGGAATCGGTGCTATTGATTATCTTAAATCATTAAAAGAATATAATAAAAAACTTAGTATTACTGAACAATACTTCCCAATCATTGGAGTTGATGCCACGAAAGTTGGTATAGAATCAATTATTAATGATGAATTATATGGTACGGTTGAAAACGATGCTGATGAACAAGTTGCAGTTATTTATAAACTTGCTTATTATTTATTAGAAAAACTTGATTTTAAAGATTTTCCATACATATTTGATAGTTACTGTTCAATACACGTAAAAGGCAATGGAATTACTAAAATAATAAACAAATAAAATACTAATTAATTTATTATTATTGGAGGAATAATATGCATAATAAAATTATTCAAGGTTGCATGAGAATTGATCATATAAGTAAAGAAAAACTTTATTTACTTATAAAAAAAGAATTAGAACTAGGAATAAATTTTTTTGATCATGCTGATATTTATGGACGAAAAAACGCTTTAACGCAAGAGCAACTTTTTGGTGAGATACTTCTAGAACATCCAGAACTACGTAGCAAAATGATTATTCAAACTAAATGTGGAATAATTCCAACGCCTGATGGTCCGTATTATGATTCAAGTAAGGCTCATATTCTTGCACAAGTTGAAAAGAGCTTGAAAGATTTACATATTACTTATCTTGATTATTTGTTAATTCATCGTCCTGATGCATTAATGAATCCAAAAGAAATTGCTAAAGCATTTGACTATTTAGAACAAAGTGGAAAAGTAAAACATTTTGGTGTTTCAAATTTTAACGTTTCACAAATGAAATATTTGCAAAAATATGTTCATCAAAAATTAGAAGTTAATCAACTTCAGTTTTCGATGTGTCACACAAATTTAATTGATAGCGAATTTTTTACGAATATGGACGCAGTCGAAAATTCCAACGCTAATGAAGATCTAATGTATTATTGCAAAGAAAATAACATTGTGGTTCAAGCTTGGTCGCCATTTCAATATGGATTTTTTGAAGGTGTGTTTATTGACAATTTAAAATTTTCTGAACTGAATTCAAAGTTAGAAGAATTAGCAAAAAAATATAATACTACTAAAAATGGAATTGCGGTGGCGTGGATTATTAAATATAGCGATAACATGATGGTTATAAACGGTTCAACCAATATAGATAGAGTTATAGGAATTGTCAATGCTAATAATATTTGCTTAACAAATGAAGAATGGTATAGCTTATACCGTTTAGCAGGGAACAAACTTCCTTAAAAATATTTATTTTTTTATAAAATGGTATATAATAAGAGAAATGGAGGAACCAAAATGGGCGAAAAGATTAAAAAAGAGAAGAAAAAGTTTACATTATGGGCAGATTTTAAAAAGTTTATAAGTCGCGGAAATGTCGTAGATATGGCAGTTGGCGTCATTATGGGTGGTGCTTTCGGAGCTATTGTCACAGCCGTTGTTAATGTATTACTTACAGTTTGTACATGGGGAATTCCTGGAGGTATTTCTGGATTAGTTACTGTTTTGCCAGCACTTAATTCATCACAAAAACTTCCACAAGCATTATCTGACATGGGATTAACTGAAGTTTTGTCAATTGACAAATTTTCAACTTTAACTCCTGTTCAAGCAACAATGTTTACTAAACATGGAGCATTTTATTACTATAATGCTTTGCCAATTATTGATTGGGGAACACTTTTAACAGTAATCATTAATTTTATTATTATTGCATTAGTATTATTTACAATTTTAAAGATCGTAAAATATTTACAAGCTAAGAGAGAACAACTTAAATTAATGGGACTTGAAGCTCATTATGCTGCACATCCAGAAGATAGACCAGCTCCTGTAGTTCCTGGAGTTAAACCTATTACTGAATTAGACGTTTTAAAAGAAATTCGTGACTCACTTAAAATTTCTACGCTTCCTGCGGATAAGATAGTTGAAAAAGCATCTTCAAAGGAAAAATAGAAATAAAATATCTATTTGATTAAAAAAATAGTATAGTAATTAATAAATTCTAAAAAAAAGGAGAAATTTATGTCAAAAAAATCAAGATTAGTCGATTTATTATTATGTTGGTTCTTAGGAGTATTTGGTGCTCATAAATTTTACGAAGGTAAAATTGGAATGGGTATCTTATATATCTTTACATTAGGATTATTTGGTATTGGTTGTATTGTTGACTTTATCAAAATCGCAATTGGCTCTTCCAAAGACTGCGATGGATTAGTTATCAGTGCTTGGACGGATGAAGATTCAACTAGACCTAGCACAGAAAAATCTGCTGAAGAAAAAGGCGTCGATACTTTACTTAAATACAAAGATTTATTAGACAAAGGAGTCATTACACAGGAAGAATTTAATAAAAAGAAATCCGAATTAATGAAATAATTATATGACAAAGAAAATTACTTCATTAGTTTTTAGTGTTCTTGCAGTCATACTATCTATTACGGGAACCGTATTCATGGTATATACTATCAATCTTGTAGCTGGCGTTGTTTATACAATAGCTGCACCAAACTTTATATTTGGTGCAATAGTTGCAACTTTGTTATCTTGTTTTTTAATTATTGATGAATTTTATAAAGAGAAAATCAAAAATAACGATAGCGTTGTTGGAATGGTTACTCTTGGAGCAGCTGTATTAATTTTATTCGGTCTTATTTTTGGACAAAGAATGGCTTTTAATATAGTTTATACAGGAAATGATACAATTTCTTATACAAATCCGCTATTAACTGCTGCAGATGTCCTTACAGTTCTTTCAGGAATATTAGCTTTTATAATTATTATTTTATTGGTATTAAACATTTTCTTAAAACAAGATTCGAAATCAAATAAAAATACGTTTCTTGGCCTTAACAAGATAATCCGTATTTTATTACTTGTATTACTTGGTTTTGCAACGACTGTAGCTTCGCTTATTGTTGCGGCAATTTTTACTGATGGCGGATCGAACAATTCAGTTACTGTGTCTATAATTTATTTATCTGAAATTTTCACTATCATACCAGTTATTATTACAGTTTATTCATTACGTGCTGAAAACTATCCAGGCCTATTAATCTATATACCTGCTTCTGCAGTTAAAACAAATGTAATTGATAATGATGATTCAAACGCTGACTTGTTACTAAAATACAAAGATTTATTAGATAAAGGCGTTATTACACAAGAAGAATTTGATGCTAAAAAAGATTCGTTATTAAATAAATAAGAATAGAAAAAAAGCTAGCACACAATGCTAGCTTTTTTATTTGTCTATTTTTGTTGATATTTTATAAGCTGGTAAATCACTAATTAAACTAGTTAAGAAACCAATAACAAGCATTGGCAAGATATTAATAGCAAGACTATATAAGAAAGAATATATATCTTGATCAAATAGAATTATAACGTTATAAAAACAAATAACAGGATTAATAGTAATATAGAATATAAAAGAAATAGCAAGAGTGGAAAGAATTCTATAAGGAATATTATGATAATATGTATCTGTTTTTATTTTAAATAAACTAGTGAATTTTGCTCCTATTTTTATTAATGGAAAATATAATCCTACATACATTGCTATCGTAAATGAGAAGAAAAAATTCATAGTAAAAATTATCCAGTCTATACTTCCACTAATCATCATTGCTGTAAGGCATAAAGAAAAGCAAACTGGGACATTGCAAAGAACGTTATAGAAAAATTTGGAAAGAGTTATTTTCATAATCACTGTCTTTAATTTTAACGAATAAGTGAAAGTTTATCAATTAAATTATTATAAAAGAGAATATAATATTAATATGAACTTTGTAGGAATTGATAAACTTTCACTTGTTGATTATGATGAATATGTATCATGCATTCTTTTTTCAAAAGGATGCAATTTTAAATGTCCATTTTGTCATAATGCAAGTTTGGTAGTAGAGAATCCTAATACAGAAATTCCCTTTGAAGATATCCTTGATTATTTAAAGACTAGGATCGGTGTAATTGATGCAGTTGTTGTGTCAGGTGGTGAACCGACATTAATGAAAGATCTTGAAGAAAAAATTACTGCTATTAAAAATTTAGGTTTTTTAATTAAACTTGATACAAATGGAACTAATCCTAAAATGCTTAAGGACTTAGTAAATAAAGGTCTTATAAATTATGTAGCAATGGATATTAAAAACTCTAAAGAGTGTTATCCTTTAACTTGTGGTTTAGATAAAATAAATATGGACCCAATATGTGAATCGATAGAATTTTTATTATCAAATAAAGTTCCATATGAATTTAGAACAACATTAGTAAATGAATTTCATACTCCTGAATCTATTAAGCAATTAGGTGAATTAATTACTGGAGCAGATAAACTCTTTTTGCAACATTTTAAAGATGGCGGAACTTGTATTCAAAGTGGGTTACATGAAGTGGTTCAAAAAGACGCAGAAAAATATTTAGAAATACTTTCTAAATATGTAAATACTGTTGAATTGCGTGGTTATTGATAAGTTAAGACAAATATTTTTCTGCATTGATGGCAGCAATAGCTCCATCTGAACATGCAGTTATAAGCTGACGGACCTTTTTAACTCTTGTATCACCAGTTGCATAGAGTCCTGGAGTTTTTGTTTCCATATTTTCATTGGTTTCTATATAACCATGATCAAGATCTACGTAGTTTTTGAACAAATCATTTGAAGGGATTTGTCCAATTGCAACGAATATCGCTGCAGAACTAAAGGATTTCATATTTTTTGATACTTTATCAAAAAATATGGCCCCTGTTACTTCGGATTCATTATGTATAAATTCTTGTAATTCAAGATTATGAAAATAAGCTATATTATTTTTGTTTTTTATTCGTTCAACTAATTCATTGTCACCAAAAAACTTATCAAAAAGTGTGCAGATGGTAACTTTTTTACAATACGTTGAAAGAAGAAGAGCGTATTGAAGAGCGGTATTAGCATCTCCAATTAATAAGACTTCTTCACCTTTATAAAAAACTCCATCACAAGTTGCGCAATAAGAAATTCCTTTACCAATAAATTTTTCTTCATCTTTAACTCCTGTTTTGCGATGAACAACTCCGTTGGCAATAATTGCCACATTTGATTTATATTCATCGTCGTATACTGTAGTTATATAAAATGAATTATCTATTTTCTTTATTTCTTTAACTTTAGCTAAATCAAATTCTGCTCCAAGAGCAGTGATTTGTTCATATAAATTATCACTAAATTCTACACCACTGATTTCTTTTATTGAAGGATAGTTTTCAACTCGTGGAGAAGAGGATATTTGACCACCAAAGGTAGATTGTTCTATTACTAAAACACTTCTTCCTGCACGTAAGGCATATAATGCAGCAGTCATTCCTGATGGACCACCACCAATAATTATTATATCAAATGTTTTCATGCTCTAGTTCTAATCCATTCAATAATAGGAGCAACGTTTTCAAGTTTTGTAATACTACCATCTTCATTTGGTATTAGTAATTGTGGAACAAGTTTAACATTAAGTGACTTAGCAAAGTCTGGTTCATCTTCAACATAAATTACATCGAAATCAACTCCAGCATTTAGTAATTTTTCTTTAGCCATTTTACAATGAGGACAGGTTTTTGTTGAAAGAAGTGAAACTTTACTAATTTCTTTACTAGGTTTAATTGTCTCTTCGACATTAGTTTTTACTTCTTTATGAAGTTCAGTACTGATATGAGAAGAAGAAATATCATATTCTTTTCTTTCTTTAAATTCTTCAGTTTTACCATCATTCCAATTTTGAAGTGGTCTATAATATCCGGTAATTCGAGAATATACTTCTGTTTTTTTACCACATTTTGGACAGACATAGACTTCTCCATCAATATAGCCATGATCTTTGCAGACTGAATAGGTAGGTGAAATTGTATAATATGGGATGTGATAATTAGTAGCTATTTTACGTACTAAATTCATACATGATTTCCATGATGGTAGTTTTTGACCAAGGAAGGTATGAAATACGGTACCAGACGTATAAAGTGTTTGTAATTTATCTTGAATATCAAGAGCAGCAAAAACATCATCACTAAATCCAACTGGTAAATTAGAACTGTTTGTATAATATGGAGCTTCTTCATTACTACTTGCTGTAATTATATTTGGATATTTTTTTACATCATGTTTAGCAAGGCGATATGCTGTAGATTCAGCAGGTGTTGCTTCAAGATTAAATAAATCACCATACTTTTCTTGGTAATCCATAAGTTTATTTCTCATAAAGTTAAGAACATCTTGGGTAAACTTTTGTGCTTCAACATGAGTTAAGTCTTGTTTTAACCAACGAGCATTTAAACAAGCTTCATTCATTCCTACTAAACCAATCGTACTAAAATGATTTTTAAATGTTCCTAAATAACGTTTAGTATATGGATATAATCCAGCATCAAGAAGAGTTGTAATAACATTACGTTTAATATTTAATGATCTAGCACTTATATTCATCATATGTTCAAGTTGTTTATAAAAATCTTTTTCATCCGTTGCTAAATAAGCAATACGAGGCATATTAATAGTAACAACACCAACTGAACCAGTAGATTCACCACTTCCAAAGAAACCACCAGATTTTTTACGTAGTTCTCTTAAGTCAAGACGCAATCTACAACACATACTTCTTACGTCACTTGGTTCCATATCACTATTAATATAGTTTGAAAAATATGGAGTTCCATATTTTGCAGTCATTTCAAATAATAACTTATTATTTTCAGTCTCAGACCAATCAAAATCCTTAGTAATTGAGTAAGTTGGAATTGGATATTGGAATCCTCTTCCATTGGCGTCTCCTTCAATCATAATATCGATAAATGCTTTGTTAATAAGATCCATTTCCAACTTACAATCTTTATATTTGAAAGATTGTGGTTTACCACCAACTATAGCGTCTTCTTCAGCCATATCAGTTGGTACTGTCCAATCTAGTGTTATGTTTGTAAATGGAGCCTGGGTACCCCAACGTGATGGGGTATTAACTCCATAAATAAATGATTGAATGCATTGCTTTACATCTTTATAAGATAAATTATCTACTTTAACAAATGGAGCAAGATAGGTATCAAATGATGAAAATGCTTGAGCACCTGCCCATTCATTTTGCATAATTCCTAAGAAGTTTACCATTTGGTTACAAAGTGTAGAAAGATGAGAAGCAGGAGAAGAAGTAATTTTACCTTCTACTCCACCTAATCCTTCTGTTATTAATTGTTTTAAAGACCAACCAGCACAATATCCAGTAAGCATACTTAAATCATGAATATGAATATCGGCATTACGATGAGCTTCTTCAATTTCTTGATCATATACTTCACTTAACCAATAATTAGCAGTTACTGCTCCACTGTTTGAAAGAATTAATCCACCAACAGAATAAGTAACAGTACTATTTTCTTTTACTCTCCAATCTTTTACTTTTAAATAACTATCAACTATGTTTTTATAGTCAATATTAGTAGCTTTTATATGACGTAATGTCTCATGTTGCTTTCTATATATAATATAAGCTTTTGCTACTTGAACATAATTAGATTGAATTAAGATCGTTTCAACACTATCTTG
>JAVWAV010000025.1:0-9102 GCA_036649855.1 Bacilli bacterium
AATCTCTCAAATAGTTACAAATATTTTTATTTTATGAAAGTGTCAAACTTCTGAAAGTATTCCAATAGTTAAAATTATCTATATTTTTAAAAAAGTGTCATAAATTGACACTTTTTAGTTTTTACTTTGCCAAATATAATTATTAATGAAATATTTACTAATTTTATAGTGCCTAAAAACTTAAGATATGAGATTTAAATTAATACTAGAAGTTGATAAAAATGCCTTTGGAAATGTGCTGCCTATTAATTATCAATACGAACAGTCTGCAGCTATTTATAAATTACTAAGCAAAAGCAATACACAATATTCACAGTGGTTACACGATAATGGTTTTCAACTTGAGAATGGAAAATGTTTTAAGCTGTTTACTTTCTCACGATTCAAAATAGAAAAGAGGGAAGTATTGCAGCAAGAGGAGAGGATTATTATTTTGAGCGACACAATTGAGTGGCAGATTTCCTTTTTGCCAGAAAAAAGTACAGGAAATTTTATTCAAGGGATATTTTCTAATGAGATTTTTCAAATAGGAGACAAAAAGTCAGTTGTACAATTTCGCATAAAAAGTATAGAAGCTCTTCAAATGCCCGAATTTAAAAGCGAAATGATTTTTGAATCTATGTCCCCAATATGCATACGCAGTAATTCGCAGGATGGCAAAATAGATTATATTTCTCCTTTGGATTTTAGGGCAAAAGGAGCAATATTAGTTGGATTAATGAGTCGCTATCAAGCATTTTACAATAAACCATATCAAGGAGATCTAAATTTTGATTTTTCGGTACTAACCGAACCAAAATCTGTACTAATAAAAATGAAATCAGATACGCCTGCACAAACAAAAGTTAGGGGTTACATGTGTCGCTTTAAAATTAAAGTCTCCGCCGAACTTATGCGCATTATGTATGAAAGCGGTATAGGAGAGGAAACAGCACAGGGATTCGGGTGTGTAAGGGAGGTGAAAATAAAAAAGGTGCCACAAATAAGTTTATAGCACCTTTAAACAATAATATACCAAATTTCAATTCCATTACGGTACAATTAAATTTTATTGCTGTAAAGGTATGTTTTATTGTTATAAAGAAGTTATATTTTATAAAAAAATTTGATATTATTCTTTTTAGTAATACATTTGCCATGAATTAATGAAGTAATATTAAAACATTAATATACCAATGGATATTAAAATTCATTTATGATAATTAAATAGTGATGTTAAACGGAACAGAAAAGTAATTGAGAAAAATATAAAATTATGAAAGAAGATACTAATACTATTAATTACAAGTGGCTTACACATTCAACAGGAGATCCGTTTGCCGATGCTGGAGGTTATGTTATTAAATATCTCTCCGATAATTTTCCACAAAAGGATATTATTGATTTAATCGAATATATAACAAAAATATATGTAAATAAATGGGGTAGTAAATTAAATACATTTTTTCTTAATTCAACTATTACGCAGCCTAGTTTTAAAGGTGAACAAAAGATTAAAGAAACTATATCCTATTTTGAATCATTAATAAATGAAACAGAAAAATTTGAATACGGATATTGCAGAATAACAGGGGAAAAAACAAAATTATTTAGAGCCGGTAGAGATAATACAGTAATGTCAGGGTCTGGTAGGTTTGTTAATTTTCACCATTCTTTTCAATCAGGTATGATGTTATCTAAAGAGATAATTATTCGAATGTTTTTTATGCCTTTTGGCGTAATATCGGTAGGAGGGAAAATTGCAATAATTCAATCTAATAGCGATATTATTAATTCATTTTTTATCATAAAAAATTGTACCAAAAACATGTCTTGTATCGCTTCTTCTATTTCAGAAGAAGTACTAAAATCGGATTTTGGTATTCCTTCAAATGCTTTGTTTAATTTTATAGATGACCTCTTTGTAAACCAATTGTCAGAAACAATAGAAAATATACATGAATTATCTGTAGCATTGTATCATTTTACTAATTTTGGTGCAAGTCCTGAAATTAATTTATATAAATTACCTGCCACAGTTTTTCAATTTTACTCAACATGCCAAATACCTATTCTTAAAAATGATTGGCAATTATTTCTTTTATCGCATTATTCAAACTCTAAATTGAAAGGGGCAAAATACAATGAGTCCACGTCAGAGTATGATTACATAAAAAAGGAAGAAATACAAAAAATCACATACAATGATTACAGAACTTGGAGAAACATTGTTTTAGAAAATCTATTGAAAGGAAACAATATTTTAAGATTATTTTTAAAATGGGGGATTAATCATAAATTCAGTTTTATTATAGTTGAACTATATCAAAAAAATATTAATAATATGAAACAGGAAACACTAAACAAAATTAAGGACCTAGCCTCTTTTCTAACTAATAACGATGAAGATAGTATTAAAAAAACAATTAAATCTCTTGATAGTTATAAAAATGCATATGAGTTACGTCGTTTCTTTTTAAAAAACGTTGTAGCAAAAAATTATAAGAACGGAGCAAAGGAAACCATTATTACAATGGAAGAGTTAGTCTATTATCTGTTCCCAGATGATGCTTCATGGAGAGATATTCGCGATATTTTATTATTTGCTATTTATCAAGAACTTCATGCAAAAGATTTGAAAATAGATGTAGAACTTTTAGTGTCGGAAACCGAAAATAATAATGATTAACATTACAAATATATAAGCATATGAATGATATAAAAACGCAGGGATTTATCCTAATAGACGTTGATGTGGTTGCATTAAATAATGCAGGGAAAAATACTCAAAGCAATTTTGACAACGCAGTTGCAACAAAAAAAATTTACAAGGAGGGAAAAAGTTATGTATACGTTACGGGACAAGCTTGGCGCTATTGGTGGAGGTCAACATTGCAAAATATCTTTATTTGGAATTTATCTCCTATTACTCGTGATAATAAAATTGCTTTTACAGAAGCAAACCCTATAAAATATGATGACGATGATGTATTTGGGTATATGAAAGCCGCAAAAGAAACTATAAAAGACGAACAGGGAAATATAGTTACAGATGCTAAGGGAAAAGAAAAAAAAGAAGATATAACCGTGACTCGTATTTCTCCTCTTAAAAATTCTATCTTGGTTTCAGTGGGATCAGTTCGCCCTGTTGAAAATTGGTCTAGTATGACAAGGCAAGAAGGAGATTCAGTTCCATATAGTAAGCAAGAATATAGTGCAATAATGAAGGGCATGTTTAGCCTTGATTTAGAGCAAGTGGGCACATTTGCAACATATAATAAAACAGGATTTAAAAATTTATCTGAAGCCTTAAAGAAAGAAGCTCTAAGTAATGGTGCTGAAGAAATAGATGACCATTTTATAAAAGACGCAACAGGAAAACCATATAAGTTAGTTAGATTAAACAGAGAAATTAGAGAAAAAAGGATAGTTGATACAATTTCTGCTCTAAAAAACATTTCTGGCGGTGCAATGCAAACAAATAATATGGGGGATGTTACTCCTAAATTCATTATTTTAGCAACCATGAATAGCGGTAACCATCCATTCTCACATATAGCAAATGCTAGCGGTAAAGATGATGATATTGTTGATTTAGACGTTGATGCATTAAGAGAAGTCTTAAATGATTATAAATCTAATTTTATAGGAACAATTTTTATTGGTCGTCGAACAGGGTTTATGAATGAAAAGGGTAGTGAACTAAAAAAATTAGAGTCTGAATTTTCAAATGTTAAGGTATGTACTATTAACGAAGCAATTGATAGTTATACAGAACAAATTAAAATGCAATTATAATATGAACGTCTTCAAAATTGACATAACGGCATGGACTTCAAGTTTTAAATACCCAAATTTAATATCAGGGTTTCAACCAACACTTGAAGTTCCTCCTATTAGTACAGTTTTGGGAATGATAAACGCTGCTGCAGGAAAATATATTGAGTATGAAAAATTGACTATCGGCTATTATTTTGAATATGAAGCAAAACAGGTAGATTTAGAAACTATATATCAAATAGGTGCTAATGAAAAAGGAATTCCCCAAAACACAGTGAAGTCAAATATAATTAATAGAGAATTTTTATTCAATACTCATTTGATAATTTACTTGCAAAATAAAGAAATAGTAGATTATTTTAGGCAGCCTATCTACCAAATTTTACTAGGAAGGTCTAACGATTTGGCAACTATAAACAAAATAGAGCAAGTTGATTTGCAACTAATAGACAAGGCGAAAAAAATCAAAGGACAGGTAATACCATTTAATGACAATTTTTTGCCTGGTTCAATACAAGCGTTACCTATTTATTTCACTAATGCAATACCTAGAAATAATTTAGGAACCGAGGCGTTTTCAGTTTTAAATTATAAAGTAGCTGATATAGAATGTAAACTTCCAGCATGTGTAGATTATCTATCTGGAGGTAAGGAAATTCATATATATTTTCATGAACTAAATTTTAAATAACATAATGAGTGAAATTAATAGAAGCGAAATTAGACAATTTGTGGTTCTGGCAAAATCGGAACCACAAGTTACTATTAATAAGCATATTTGTGATGGTTTAATTGTTTGGTATTACCTAAAAAAATCATTTCCTAATATACCTATTAATGATAAAGAGAACTTTTGGTGGCTCCTTAGTTTGTGCGTTATATGCCATGATCTTGGAAAAGTTCACTCGGAATTTCAACTTTTATTAAAAAAAATAAATAATAAATGGTTTAGACAAAGACATGAACTATTTTCAATTCCTTTTATAGATAGCTTGAATATTGATAATTCTTATAAAGAGATAATAAAACTTGTTGTTGTAGGACATCATAAAAATTTTGATGAATTATTCTCTTTTATTGAGCATTCATACAAAAGTGAAAAATTGAATAGCTATTTTTTAAATTTACCAGATGATACTCAGATGTCATTTGAAACTGAATTTAAACAGCATGTAAATACCAATTGGGTTGGTGAATTATTATCAACATATAATTTATCAATAAAAGAAGTTGTGCCCAAATTACCTCGCGATTTAATTTTAAGATATAAACAAAATCCTCTAAAGCTAAAACAAGATAATTTTTTGCAAATATTATTAATGATTGGAGGACTGAAACACTGTGATCATTTATCATCTGCATTTAATACTGAAATTTTACAACTCAATAATTCTGATTTTAATTTTCTTTCTTTAAAAAGGGAGAAATTACAACAAAATGGTCTCGATTTTTATTCTCATCAATTAGAAGCTTCTCAATGCAAAGGAAACGCAATTCTTACTGCCCCAACAGGATCTGGGAAAACAGAGACTGCATTACTTTGGTTAAAAAATCAAATGCAAATTTATGGTCAAGGTAGAGTGTTTTATGTACTACCATTTACTGCTTCTATAAATGCTATGTATGAGCGACTTAGTAAAGAATTTACTAGTAAAAATAAAGTTGGATTATTACATGGAAAATTATCTGAATATTTAGATAGTTTAATAGAGCTAGAAAATAATAATATATCGAAAGAAAAGAAACAAGATATATATAACAAAATTAAAGAAAATTATAAAACTGTTATTACCCCAATAAAAATTATTACTCCGTTTCAATTATTAAAAAATATCTTTGGATTAAAAGGATTTGAGAAAGGAATATTTGAATGGTGTGGCAGTTATTTTATTTTTGATGAAATACACGCATATCGTCCAGATATTTTTGCTCAGATAATAGCATTAATTGAATTTGCTGTGAAATATTTAAATGTTAAAATATTTATTATGACGGCAACATTACCTACATTCTTAAAGGAAATATTAAAGAAATCTTTAAGTACTTATTCTAAAATTGTTGCCAACAAAGATCTGTGTGATAGTTTTATACGTCATAAAGTTGTACTTAAAGAGGGGTTACTTACTAATTATTTGGATATAATCCAAAGGGATTTAGATAATGGCAAAAAAGTTCTTGTGGTATGTAATACCGTTGAACAATCTCAATTAACTTATGAAAAGTTATATGCAAAAAGAAAGGTTTTATTGCATGGTAAGTTTAATGCTTTTGATAGGAATATTAAAGAGAAAGAACTTAACGATATGAATATGAAATTATTAGTTGGAACACAAGCTATAGAAGTTAGTCTTGATATTGATTATGATATAATTTACACAGAATTAGCACCTATTGATGCACTAATTCAAAGATTTGGACGAGTGAATAGAAAAAATGAAAAAGGAATTTGTGAATGTGTTGTATTTACAGAGCGAAATAAAGTTGACAAATACATATATAATAATAAAAATATAATTGATAGAACCTTAGAGGTTTTAGCGTGGTTTTCTGAAAGCATACAAGAGACTGAGTTACAGAAAGCAATTGATTATGTATATCCTGCATGGGAAAAGGAGGAAAAGGATGATTTTGATTTAACTTACATTGCATTAACTAATCTTATTAAAAATTTATCTCCATTTATTTATTCAAAAACTTCAGAAGAGGATTTTTATAAACAATTTGACGGTATAAAGGTGCTCCCAATTGCATATGAAACCATTTTTAGAACATATTTAGACAAGTATGAATTTATAAAAGCGGAGTCATTAAAAGTACAAATTTCAAAAAATGAATTTTCTGTATTAATTAAAGATTGTGCTATTGAAAAAAGAGAATATATATTTGATAATAAAAATAATGATCAATTGATTCACATAAATTATTTTATTATAAACAAAAAATATACTAATGAGTTAGGACTGCAAATATGACTCAATCAAAGTGAAAATAAAGATGTCTTTTTTTAATTAATAATACTTATGATTACAACTGGTACGCACTTTAATTATTATCAAATCTGCAAAAGAAAATTATGGCTTTATGCAAATGGAGTTAACATGGAACATACATCTGATTTAGTATACGATGGTAAGTTGATTCATGAGGAGAGTTATCCTCAACGTTCGGAACGGTATGAGGAAATTGAGTTAGATGGAATTAAAGTTGATTTTTATGATGCTAAGAATAAGGTTATTCATGAGATAAAAAAATCTAATAAGGTGGAAACTGCACATGAATTGCAGCTTAAATATTATTTACTGCTAATAGTGCTTTGTATAATTTTCTTGGCCAAAATGATATAACTGTGCATTTTTTTGATTATTATGAAAATTATACCGGCTCATTTGCGCCAAAAGAAGGGTTGCTATCGGGAAAGGTATTATTAGCACAAACTACATATTATAAAGAATTGAGAAAGAGGCTTAACATTGCGCAAAAATTTATTATTGCAGCAGAATATAATATGGTTAAAAATCTACAATATTACAATAGAAGGGGAAAGGATATGGAACCAATTATTGTTCTTATGGATGGATATGCTAAAAATATACCTGGTTCCAAAACAATTGAAGAATTAATGGGGATTGAGGGAATGATACGGCAAACTTATTATGATGCTTTTGATCTGATAATTAATGATTTTACAATGGAAATAAGAAGTAAACAGCCACCGAAGAATGAGGTAAATGCGTTAATTTCATTTGGAAATATGATGTGCTATACTCTATGTTTAAGGGCAATTCAGCAGACTCAGCTTAATCCCATAATTAGTTTTTTACACACCCCTGGCGAAAGGCGATACTCACTTGCGCTTGATATTGCTGAAATTTTTAAACCTATAATAGTTGATAGGGTAATATTTAAAGTTCTAAATAAAAAGGAAATTCAGGAAAAGCATTTTGACAAAAGAATGAATAAGTGTTTACTTAATACAGTCGGAAAAAAGATTTTTGTAAAGGTTATTGAAGATAGATTAGAGGAGACTATTAAGCATAGAACGCTTAATAGGAATGTAAGTTATAAGCATTTAATGAAACTTGAGTGTTATAAACTTGCTAAGCATATTTTGCAAATAGAGGAATATAAACCATTTAAAATGTATTGGTAAGATGTATGTAATTCTTGTTTATGATTGTGGTGAAAAAAGGGTTGGGAAAATGTTGAAGCTATGTAGGAAATACTTAAATTGGGTGCAAAACTCTGTGTTCTAGGGCGAAATATCTGATATTAAGTTAAAAGAACTGCTAATTTATCAAAAAAATTTATAGATATTGAGGAGGATAATATTATTATTTTTAAAAGTAAAGATCAAAAATGGTTGGATAAGCAAATAGTTGGTAGAGAAAAAAAGTATTATTGATAATTTTATTTAGTGTATAAGTTGTGAGTGAATTGACTTGGTTGTCATATTTGCATATTATTATAATAATATTTCTTTTATTAGTTCTTTGATGTATTGTGAATTAGATAATTATATATTATGTCGGTTCTCCATGCTTTTAATACAATTAGACATCGACATATTATGAGGAAAAAAACATTAACTTTACAGTACCTAAATACTTAGGCTTCAATTCTTTTTTTTATGCGAATTGAAGCCTTTTAATCGTACCATAGTGGAATTGAAATAGGCAAAAGCCTTACTTAATGAGAACCCTACCTTCTTTTAATCGTACCATAGTGGAATTGAAATCAGATTAATGGAGTAGAATTAGCTAGCGGAAATACTTTTAATCGTACCATAGTGGAATTGAAATAATATACTTGCAAGTTTCATCACTATTTGCATAGCTTTTAATCGTACCATAGTGGAATTGAAATATGTTCACGGAGATACGTGGAACCTCGAGGAATCAGACTTTTAATCGTACCATAGTGGAATTGAAATAATTTAGAACGAAGTTTCTCTCTTAATTCTGCATACTTTTAATCGTACCATAGTGGAATTGAAATTTTTGACGCCGATTTTGACGCTTTATAACTTACTCTTTTAATCGTACCATAGTGGAATTGAAATACAAGTTGAGTAAAAAAGCATTTGTGTTGGAAGCCTTTTAATCGTACCATAGTGGAATTGAAATAGGGGGCACATTAGTAGTTAATGAGCTCCAAATTCCTTTTAATCGTACCATAGTGGAATTGAAATTTAGACTACATTGTAGAGCATTATGAGCAAGCAGCCTTTTAATCGTACCATAGTGGAATTGAAATTCCGCATGAAGCCCGAACACGCTTTGTCGGGTGTTTCTTTTAATCGTACCATAGTGGAATTGAAATAAGGTGGATGGCATTTATGTACAC
>JAVWAV010000026.1:0-9019 GCA_036649855.1 Bacilli bacterium
ACTTTTGCTTCGATTTCAATGTTTGTTGCCATAAAATTCAACCTCTTTTATATGATTTATGATACAATAAATTTAATAAAAAATAAAGGAATACAAATAAATGATTTTAGAAATAGATATTAATCAAATATATACGATTATAGCAGTCACTGTTAGTTGTTTTGTTCTTGCCGTAATCATCTATTTTGTTGGACGTTTTATGAAGAATACAAAAGTAACAAAAAAAGACCAAAAACAATTAGCAGATAAAATTAATTATGATTTACTTGTCATTATTTTAGGTGGCGTAAATAATATTTCAAAGTTTGTCGTAGAAGATGGCAAACTTGTGTTTAATGTTTTAGATTCCTTACTCGTAAAAGATAACTGCATTGAAAACGCTCCTTTTATAGAAGGATTTGAAATCGCTGGAAATACAGTCTATTTTACAGTTGCTGATCCTTATGGAATTTATAATGCTTTTTTATATAATAAGAAGTGATTTCAAATCCTTCTTAATTTCTTCAAGCGGAAAACCCATTACATTAAAATATGATCCTGAAATATGATTTACTAAATCATATTTTTCATCTTGGATTCCATATCCTCCAGCTTTACCAACCCATAATTTACTAGCAACGTAATCAGATATTAATTCTTTACTTAATGTATTAAATGTTACATAAGTTTTTATAGTTTTATTTATTTCTTTTTCACCATAAAGTATTGTATAACTTGTTAAAACAATATGAGTATTACCACTTAATTGATTAAGCATAAATTCTGCTTCAATAGCGGATTTAGGTTTTTCAAATATTTCATCATTAAAAATTACGATGGTATCGCAGGCGATAATAACGTCATTATAAGAAAAAGAAGAAATGCTATATGCTTTTAATTTTGATAAATTTTTAGTCATGGTTGAAGGAGAAAGATAACGAAGTTCTTCTTCGTTTACTGATGGTTCCATGACAATAAATTTATCAACAATCATTGATAAAATTGTACTTCTTCTTGGACTAGTTGAGGCAAGAATGATCATGTTATTGGTTTTTATTCATGATAACTGGAATTATCATTGGATTACGTTGGGTTTTTCTAAAGAAATATTTAGAAGAAACTGATTTAATGTTATTTTTAATATCACCAAATGTAACTTTACCAGTTGCCATTAGTGATTCAAGTGATTCTTGAACTTGAGCAGAGGCATGACGAATAAGATGGTTTTTATAAGCTCCATCTGCAACAAAACCTAATGTTTTAATAACGGGTGGTGTTAAAAGCTTATTGTTTTTAGCATCAATTGCAACAAGTACTTCAACCATACCATCTTCTTTCAAGATTCTTCTATCTCTAATAATGGCAGTATTAATTCCATTAATATCATTACCATCAATAAATATATCATCAGCTTGAACTTTTATTCCTTCTCTTACTTTATGATTTTGTAATAACAAAACATCTCCATTTGCACAAATAAAGGTATTTTCTTTTGGCATTCCTAAAGATATAGCTAAATTAGCATGAGACTTTAACATATAAAACTCACCATGTGCTGGCATAAAATATTTAGGATTCATTAATTTAAGCATTAAACGTAATTCTTGTTTAGCTGGATGACCTGAGCTATGAATATCACTAAATAATGAATTAGTAATAACCTCTGCTCCACATCTAGTAAGAGTATTTACTACTCTATTAATACCAACCGTATTTCCAGGAATAGGAGAAGAAGAGAAAACAACTGTATCTCCAGGTTGAATATGTAAATAACGATGGTCAGCATTAGCAATACGTGATAATGCTGCCATTGGTTCACCTTGTGAACCGGTGCAAAGCACCAGAATTTCGTTTGGTCTATATGAACTGATATCTCCGATATCAATTACTGAACTATCTGGAATAGAAACGTAGCCATATTTGCGAGCAAAGGTGGTAACATTTTCCATACTACGGCCAATAATGGCAAGTTTACGTTTAAATTTGACAGCAGCATCAACGATTTGTTGAATTCTACTGATGTTACTTGAGAAAGTTGAGACAATTAATCTTCCAGTGGCTTTCGAAAATATTTCGTTAATAGAACTTACAACGTTCTTTTCACTTGGAGTATAGCCTTCTTTATCAGCGTTAGTAGAATCAGCTAATAAAAGATCAACACCTTCTTCACCAATTCTTGCTATTTTTCTAAGGTTAATATCTGGTCCTACTGGAGTAAGATCTATCTTAAAATCACCTGTCGTAACGATTCTACCGTTTTTATGATCAACTACAATTCCATATGAATCAGGAATTGAGTGGGTAACTCTAAAAAATGACACCGTAAAATCTCCAGCGGTAATAATATCGTTTTCTTCATATTCAATTATTTTAACTTTATCTTTAATACGATGTTCTTCAAGTTTATTTCTAATTAATGCTGCCGCAAGACGTGGAGCATATATTACTGGTATATTAATTGATTGAATTAAAAAAGGAATACCACCAATATGATCTTCGTGACCATGGGTAATAAAAAGAGCCCTGATTTTTCCTTGATTGTTTTTAAGTTGTGTATAATCTGGCACAACGTAATCAACACCTACTAGATTTTCTTCAGGAAATCTAACTCCGGCATCTATTATGATTAAGTGATTATCACTTTCAATCACATATGTATTTTTTCCAACTTCTTCTAATCCACCAAGTGCATAAATCTTTAAAGGACTAGACAATATCTTATTATCGTTTGTCTGCATAAAAAACTCCTATTTTGAAAAAATGATAGTATATATAAACATTTTTGTATCTACATTATATATTATTTATCAAAAGAATGATAATGATATGTTTTAAAAAAATAAAAAAAGAACAAATATGTTCAAATAATTTGTTCTTTTTTTGGAAAATAAGAAAATGAAAAATAAATAAAGAGTTAATTGAAATACTCATTAACATTAATATGGCTACGTTCTAGGCAAATTCCAATTAATGAGAGAATTTCTAGTTCTTTTTCATCAATGACTTCAAGAGTTAAAGCATGTCTAAATATGTGGAAATCAAAATGAACTTTTCCAATTAATTGCTCATTTTTAACGATTTCAAAATTCATAGGACTAACCATTTTACCTACAATTTCACCATCAGAGGTATCTACATGTATTTCTAACCATGATAACGGTTTATATTTAATAATGTATTTTGGTTCATGCTTGTTTTCAAGATCAAATATTTCTTTATAACCAGGAATTTTCATAAATGATGCCTTAATAAGCATTATTTTTTCTTTTTCAGCATTTTTAATTTTAATTTTGTCTGTTATTGTAAAAAATTTACGTCTTCCATAGTAAAAAATTTCTTTTGTTTCTTGTTCTTTAACAATTATTCTTGCTGGAATAACAAATAGTCTACGAATTACTTTTAGTTCCATAATTTATCTCCTTTTTTATATATAATTATTAATACGTAAAAATATTAATAAGTTATATTTGTTTTTGCGAACTGGCAACCTTCTTTATATATTATAACTATTTATAAAAATAAGTAAAATATATTAATAATTAAGGTTAGCTTTGGTGTTAAACTGAATTTCTTTAAATACTATAGTTATTATAGTCATATTTACGATATAAATGATCAACAACGGTCATAATAAGTGCTGCAAGAGCAATATCGTTATCATCTTTTACATTAATCCTATATATTGTTTTAAAGAAAAAGAATCCTTTTTCAACAGTAGCAACAAGTTCAACATCTTTATAAATAGACCATTTTAATTTATCATCAATATTAATAATAAGAGAGCAAACATCAGATTCAATTAAAAATTTCTGCTCATAATTTCTTATTTTTTCAAAATAGAATAATTCATTTTCATTAGCGTTAAAAACTCCGTATTTATTTCCATTATATTTATATCCTGTTGCAATTAGCTGTCCACTTTTATCTTTAAAAGCTAATTTACGATGACAATTAAAATAGAAACCATTAGCAAAATATAATAATTCATGTGTACTTGCATTAGTTATCATATATTTTGTTGGATGTAATATCGGTCTATGTTTTACTTCAATAATCATTGTTTTCTCCTCTTTATAGTTATTTGTTATAAGTTAATAAAAATTGGTGCAACTAAAGGTACAAAGAAATGTAATATAAATAAAACACCAGCAAATACTAAGGCAATAATAATAGATTTCATTTTCTTTTTATTTTTTCTTGTTGGTTTACTGTAATATATACATAACATCGAAATTAATAAAAGAAGAAATATTCCTAAAATTATATAGAGATTATAATTTATTTCAAATTCTATAACAATTCTATATGCTTCTGCAGGATTACCAAATATATCTGTAACAAAAGAATTAATCTTTGACGGAGCAAAAAATATAATTAATGTTAAAATAGCAATAAGATAAGCAAAAACAGTGATTATTGCAGCAAATACATAATATGCAAACTGAAGCAAAGGAAATCCTATTAATGCAGAAGAAACAATAAGTAAAATAACAGCAATTACAAATAAAAATTTGCCTAATCCTCTTAAAAATTTACGTCCACTACTTAATGGGTATCTGCTACTTTTCTCTTTCATAATTTCATTATAGCATTATATATTTTTACTTCTACTATTTTTATATTGACAAAAAAATAACAAACAATTCATTTTTTAAAGAAAAGGCATTAAAGAAGGATGGTGCCTTCTTTAATGCCTTGTTCTAATTTGTTGATTCTGTCGTAAAATAATATTCCAAAAAGATGATCGATTTCATGTTGAAGAACAATTGATATCATTCCAGTAGCGGATATTTCCACATTCTTTTTTGCTAATACGTCATAGGCAGTAACTTTAATTTTATTATGACGATATACTATTCCTTTATGTTCTCCTTCAACAGATAAACATCCTTCACCATGTTCTAATGCAATAAGTTGAACACTTTCTTCTATTATACGAGGATTAGCTAAAACATATTGATAAGGTTCACCATTCTCTACTTCTAAATAAATAGCAATAAGATCAATATTTCTTCCAATTTGTGGAGCAGCAAGTCCTACTCCTGATCTAATATTGTTTTTAAGACAATATTCTTCATCTTGAGATGCTTTAATATAATTTAGCATTTCAATACCTAGTTCAGTTAATTCATCACTTAAAGGTAGTGATAATGTTTTACTTTTCATGCGAATTGACTTTTTGGTATCTTTCGTTATTTTAAATAATTTTTCCATGTATTAATGATATAATATTTAAGAGAGATTTTGTATTAATAAATTATGGAAAAAGAATTAATTGAAAAATTATTTAAATTAAAAGAAGATATCGCCCTTTCTAATGAAAAAGATTCATTAGATTTTTTAGATAAAGAAATTAGTCTAAATAAAGAAATCAATGTACTTTCTAGTGTTGTTACAACTGAAGCAAAAGCATATAGTGATGCTATTAATTTGCATCTTGGAGAGATAGAAAATACTAAAAATAACTTTGAAAAAGCTAAGTTAAATTTAGAAAATAATACACTAGTTATTTCATATTACGCTGCATATCGTGAGTATAAAGACATATTCGATTATTTTAATCTGAAGATAATTGAACCATTTAATGTAGGGATAAAAATATGATTAAAATAATCGGCGGAACATTTAGAAGTAGAGTAATTGCGACACCAAGCGAAGATGTTACGCGACCAACTAAATCTTCTTGTAGAGAAGGAATTTTTAGTGCTTTAACTGACAATATAAGAAATAGTAATGTTTTAGATCTTTTTGCAGGGTCTGGCGCTTATGGAATCGAAAGTATATCTCGAGGAGCAAACTTTTCAATTTTTAATGAAGTTAATGCGAACTCATATAAAATTATAAGTGAAAATATCAGGTCATTAAAAATTGAAAACTGTAAAATCACAAAACTTGACTACGTTGAAGCTCTTAAACAATATAAAGAAGAAAATCTTATGTTTGATATCGTATTTCTTGATCCACCATATGCACTTGATTGTTATGATTTTATTATTAATTATATGTTAGATAACTCTTTATTAAGCAAACTAGGAATACTAGTTATTGAAACTAACATTAAAAGAGACTTTAGTAAATATAACTTTAGTAAGATAAAAGAATATAAATATGGATATAGTCTTGTATATATATTAAGGAGATAACCTATGAAAACTGCAATCTATCCAGGAAGTTTTGATCCTATTACTAATGGCCATTTAGATATTTTACGCCGTGCTTTAAAAATCTTTGATAAAATCGTTATTTTAGTAGCAGTAAATCCTGCTAAAGGTAGCAGATTTACTGCAGATGAAAGAGTAGAAATGATTAAAGAAGCAACAAGTGATTTACCTAACGTAAGTGTAGAAGCATATGATGGACTTACTTTAAACTTTGCAAAAGCTATTAATGCTACTCATTTAATTCGTGGATTACGTGCGGTATCAGATTTTGAATATGAATTTCAAATTGCTGCGGCTAATGAATATATAAATAATAATATTGATTGTGTATTCTTTATGTCTCACCAAGAATTAAACTTTATTTCATCATCGACAATTGATGAATTAAAAAGGAACAAGGTAGATATTTCTACGCTTGTTCCTCAGTCTGTTTTAGCAATGTATAAAAGAAAATATAATATTTAGTTTTTAAATCTAATAAAAGATATCATGCGTCCAGTTACGCCTTCTTCAATTTGAGAAAAGAAGAGGTCGGTATTTTTTGATGTATCGAATTCTGAAGTGGTGATATGGTCTTGCGCGACGCCCATTTTAACAAGTTGAAGATAATTCATTTCATTAATATCAAGATAACTTGCATCTTCAACTTGTTTAATAGAGCTTTCATATCCTAAATTTTTAATTTTAGTAATAAGCTTTTCATCAAGTTGAGTATGAGATAGCGATCTACCTGGACCAAAGAAAACATGAATATCATTAACATTACATTTTTCTTTCTTAAGTAATAATTGAATTGTTTTTTCAGTTATTAAAGATAAGGTATTTAAACGTGTGGCATGGATTGCGCAGATAATATCACTATTCTTCACATAAATAAAGATAGGTGCATGATCTGAATGAATTAATGCTAAAGCAAGATCTTTATTAGCAGTATAAATAGAATCGCCTTCACGATCATCAGTTATATTATCGATTTTAAGAACAACATCAGTGTTTCTTTGTTTTGAAACGACGAGATTATAACCTAAAATATTGGTTTCTTTTAAGAACTGGGCTCTATTTTTTTCAACATCATTAGCGTTGTCACCAACGTTATATGACATATTATTAGATAAATATGGAGAAGAAGAAAAGCCCCCAGTTCTCGTGGAGGTTATAATCTCGATATTACTAATATTTATATTATTTATAATGTAAGACATATGTCCTATTGATTACTTAATTTAAAGTCGCCTGTACCATTCCAGCAATCAATAAGTGTTCTTGCTTTTGCATTATCACCTGTTTCGCCTTTTTGTCCTGGGACGTTAAACATTAATTCAGAAACACCATTACTTCCAGTGTTAGTATAATCTATTAAGCAGATTGTTGGAGAAAGGAAAGCAGTGCTATCAGCACTTTCGAAGATTCCTAAGGAGGAAGCATCGATTTTTCCATTTAAGAAATATGGAGTGTCATTGATATTAGAAGAAGCAATTTCGAAGAAGTTGCAATATTTAGTAAGTAAAGCATCAAATCCAGTATTTTTTGTAGTGGCATCAGTAACGGCTTCATCAACGAAGATGGTAACCATTTTAAATGGAGCTTTATCTACTGGAACATAATAATCGTTATTCCAATTCTTTTGTAAAACATCAAATCCTTGTTTAGCTTCAGTACAACCTGTGCAATCTTTTTTAACAAAGGTTAAGAAGAATTTTTCAGCTGGTAATTTTTTAACAGCTTCATCATGTTTGGTTCCTGTTTCAGTTGAAGCAGCAATCATGTTAGCAAATAATTGTCCAGCATTGGATTTATCTTCTTTAGTAGTAATGATTCCTTCAAGAGAAGCTTTGTAGCCTTCATAGAATGCTACAGTGGCGTTTTCATCGGTTTTAGCACCTTGAATGGCACCGATAATTGGAGAAAGAGAGAAGATAACAGCAAAGACAACACCAACAATGAGTAAAGGTTGAATCCAAGCGGTTTCTTTAATCCAGTTCCAGAACTTAACAAATGGGGTAAAAATAAATTTCATATATAGATATCTCCTTAATTAATAAATTAATTTAAAATGCTTTTATATATTAACATAAAACTTGAAGTTATCAAATATTAATATATATATTAATTGAACATTTTTTTATAGTATTTGTAAATATTTACTTGTAAAATAATAACGCTATGTATAAATTGAAATTATTTAAAAAGAACATGCATTACTTTTTCCTAGATCACAAAGTATCTAGGTTTACACTCAACAATACTCTTACTTTAGCCATGTGCATCATAAGTGCCATGTGTTTTGCTATCGCCTTTAGAACTTTCATATCTCTTCCTGATGATAGTGGAGCTTCAATTCTTCACCTTGCAACCGGAGGAATTGGTGGTCTTGCCCAATGTATTGTTAAAATTGCAATATTATGTGGCCTTACCAATGTTAATTATAATACACTTCAGTCAATTTTCTATTTTATTCTTAACATTCCGTTACTTATATTTAGTTTTACGAAGATTGGCATCAGATTTTCAATCTTTACCACCCTTAATGTTCTCTTTGTATCTATATTTATAGAAGTACTACCCGGATCCTTTTTTGATCCAATTGCTAATCTTATTGCTAACGATGTCTTAGCTCGTGTCATGTTCTCAGGTCTTCTAGCAGGACTTTCTAGTGCTTGTGCTTTTATCTCAAATCATTGTACAGGTGGAATAGATGTTGTTGCATATTATTATTCAATGAGAAAATCAGTTAATACTGGTAAATATATGACATTTGGTAACGCTCTTATTATTCTTACCTTTACCATCATAACTTTATTTGAACAAACTAATGGCCATAGTGATTTTGCTTCTGCTATAATCACTGCCTTTTATAGTGTTGGATATCTATTTGTTGC
>JAVWAV010000027.1:0-8618 GCA_036649855.1 Bacilli bacterium
ATATATCACAAAAACGCCTTTTAGTCAAAAGATAATGCATAAATATTGCAATTTAAAGGCACATTTAGAGGCATACAGCTAAATGTGCCTTTTTTGAATAATAATCGTGCCTTATTATTGCTTTTTTAGCTCCAGGAAAATTTAAATCCACCTGGTATTTGAGCACTTCCTTTTGAAGACATAAAGATTCTGTAAGCAATGACTGCAATAATAGAAATAATTAAAATCGCCATTATTCCTGCAATTGTAATAGCTTCACCACATACAATCTTCATCGCTTCTTTCTCCGTTAACTCAATTAGATTAATAAATATCACCTCCTACTTATATAGTAGGGTGCTATTTTATTTATTTAGATATTTTTTATTTTTTCTTCAATAATTTTACGAGCTAATAAATGTTCTTCGTATTTTTTCTTTTCGGCATCAAGTTTTTCTTTAGGAGCTTTACTAATAAAATTTTGATTATTTAGCATTTTTTCCGATCTTTCAATCTCAGAATTTTCAAATGCTAAATCATTGTTTAGTTTAGCGATTAGTTCTTCTTTGCAAACATTTGATTTAATAAGCAATTGTTTGTCGCTATATACGTAAATCTCATAACTATTGTCATTAAAAGAATCGATGATATTTATGCTTTCAGCAAATGCAAATCTTTTCAATAAATCTTCAAATTCATTAAATAAAATTTCTTTTGAAACTACTACTAAATCAACTTTTGCATTTGGGGCTAAATTATTTTTTACTTTAAAATTGCGAATATCTTTAATCATTTCTTTTAATAGTTCAACTTGTCCAACTTCTTTTTTAAAAACAAATTTCTTTTCAAAAATAGGATATGATTCAAGCATAATCGATGATTTATGATCTGGTAAAGACAAATATATTTCTTCAGAAATGAATGGACTATATGGATATATCATCATAATTATAGATGAAAGTACCTTTAACAAGACTCTTTGAGTATTTAATCTTGAACTTGTTTTGCTATATAAAACAGATTTTGATAATTCAATATAATATGAACAAAAATCATCATAGACAAAGTTATATAAGCATGTAGAGGCATTTCCAAGTTCGTATTTATCCATATTAGATGTTACTTTTTTAATCGTTTCTTCCAATTTATTTAAAATATATTTATCTGGAGCAGTTAATTCTTTATTTGAAATATCTCCTGAAACATATCCGTCTAAATTGAGTAAAATAAATCTTGAAACATTCCAAATTTTATTTAAAAAATTTGAACTAGATTCCACTTTTTGTTTGTTATAACGCATATCTAAACCTGGAGTCGAACATGTTGCTAAAAAATAACGTAAAGAATCTACTCCATAAGTATCAATGACTTCGAGTGGATCAATGCCGTTTCCTAATGATTTACTCATTTTTCGACCATCTTCTGCTCTAATAAGACCGTGAATTAAAACGGATTTAAATGGTTTTTGATTAGTAAAATGTAATCCTTGGAAAATCATTCTTGATACCCAAAAGAAAATAATGTCATATGCTGTAACCATTACGTCAAGTGGAAAATATCTTTTGAAATCTTCGGTTTGTTCTGGCCAACCAAGTGTTGAAAATGGCCACAATGCCGATGAAAACCAGGTATCTAGAACATCTTCATCTTGAGTGTAGTTTTCAATATCAGTAGGGGCAGTTTCGGAAACTAGTATGCTATTATCAAGTTTTGAATAATAAGCAGGTATACGATGTCCCCACCAAAGTTGTCTTGAAATGCACCAATCTTCACAATTTTCCATCCATTGCGTAAATGTTTTATTAAATCTATTGGGAATAAATGAAATTTTATCCTCAGATTTTTGCAAATCAAGGCAAGCTTCTGAAAGCTTTTTCATATTAACAAACCATTGTTTTGATAAATAAGGTTCAACAATTGCATTACTTCTTTCGCTATGTCCGACATTATGAACGATGTTTTCAATTTTAACTAAGTTATCTTCTTTTTTAATTTGTTCAACCAATTTTTCACGGCAAACGAAACGATCTAAGCCGTTATAAATTCCAGCTATTTCATTCATTTTAGCTTCATTGTCCATGCAAACTATCACAGGAAGATGGTATTTTTTGCCAATTATAAAATCATTAGGATCGTGAGCTGGTGTACATTTCATAACACCTGTTCCAAATGAAATATCAACGTAATCGTCAGCAATTATTATTAATTTTTCATGGTTTGCAGGATTAATTGCATATTTTCCAACGTATTTTTTATATCTTTCATCTTTTGGATTAACGTTTAAGCAAACATCTCCAAACATTGTTTCAGGACGTGTAGTAGCGACTACTAAAACATCATCTGAATCAACGATTTTATATTTAAAATAGTAAAATTTTCCTTTAATATCTTTATGTATTACTTCAATATTTGAAAGAGCAGTTTTTTGAACAGGATCCCAATTTATTATACGTTCACCACGATAAATTAGTCCTTCATCATATAGTTTTTTAAAAACATAATTTACAGCTTTATTAAGACCTTCATCAAGTGTAAATCTTTCACGCGTATAATCGAGCATTAAACCCATTTTGCTCCATTGTTCGTGGATTGAATCTGAATATTCTTTTTTCCAATTCCAGGCAGCTTCTAAGAATTTTTCTCTACCAATATCGTATCTTGAAATGCCTTCATCTTTTAATCTTTTAACGACTTTTGCTTCAGTAGCAATTCCTGCGTGATCAGTTCCAGGAAGCCATAAAACATCAAATCCTTTAGCTTTTTTATAACGAGCAATAATATCTTGAATTGTCGTATCATAAGCATGACCAATGTGTAACTTTCCAGTTACATTTGGTGGTGGAATAACCATTGAAAATTTCTCTTTTGAGATATCTCCAGCAGTAAAATAACCTGCGGATTTCCAAGTTTCATATTTTCCTTCTTCTACTACCTTAAAATTATAACGTTGTTCAAGCATATTTTTCTCCTTAAAAATAAAAAAAGTACCTTCTAAGGACGCTTGTTAGCGCGGTACCACCTTTATTTGCAAATATTTTTGCACTCTCTTATCTTAACGCGATTAACGGAATAAATCAGTTCTCAACTAACGACCCTTCTAAATTTTTATAGTTCATATTTCACCAAATCTATGACTCTCTAAGACTTAAAAATTTATACTTCCTTTAGCATCTTTGAACAAAATAATAATACAAATTAAATCAATCATTGTCAATATAAATTAAACTATCAATATAAGCTTTAAGTTGATTATACGAAGTTGATTTCATACAAGTTGTGTAGAATAGACGTTCTTTTTCAATGTCCATACCAGCAAGATGTAAATTATTGAGAATTTTTGCTTTTTCACTTTGATTTAATTTATCAATTTTGGTAATTGCAATTACAAAATTGATCTCTTTAAATTGAAGATATGTGAATAAATCAATATCATCTTCATTTGGTGTTCTTCTTCCATCAAGAAGAAAAACGACAAGCTTTAAATTTTCATTATTTTCTAAATAACTATCAAACATATCTCCAAAAACAACAGCAGTTTGTTTTCCACCAGATGCGTATCCATATCCTGGAGCATCAACTAAATAGAACGATTTATCGATCATAAAATAGTTTAATAAACGCGTATGACCTGGTTTATTAGATATAAAAGCAAGTCTTTTTTGCCCTGTAAGACTATTTATCATGCTAGATTTGCCAACATTACTTCTTCCGACAAATAAAATTTCATCTAATTCAGTTTCTAAACAATCACATTTAGCAGGACTACTTATGATAAATTTTGCATTGCTAAAATTTATCATAAGAAAATTGCCTTTACAGCATCATCAACTTGCTTAATATAAATAATTTTTAATTTATCTTTAACTTCTTGAGGAAGTTCTTCAACATTTGCCTTATTTGCAGCAGGAACAAGAATAGTTGTAATTCCAGAACGCATTGCAGCCATAGATTTTTCTTTTAATCCACCGATTGGAAGAACGTTTCCACGTAATGTCACTTCGCCTGTCATTGCAATATCTGGATTCACTTGTTTATTTGATAAACACGAAATAATAGCAGTTGTAATGGCAACTCCAGCACTTGGACCATCCTTTGGAACGCCACCTTCTGGAACGTGAATATGTATATCAATCTTTGAAAATATTTCTGGATCGATATTATAACGTTCAGCATTAGCTTTTATATAGTCAAGTGCAATACTGCATGATTCTTTCATTACATCACCTAAAGAACCAGTAATTAATAGAGCTCCTTTACCATGAAATGAATTTACTTCAATAGCTAAAATATCGCCACCATATTGTGTATATGCAAGTCCTGTTACAACTCCAACTTGTCCTGAAGTTTCTTTTTTGCTAGATTCAAAAATTTCAGTACCTAAAAACTTTTTAACAGTTGCAATTGTTACATGTTTTTTTGATTTTGTTTGAGAATCAACCATTTCAACAACAAATTTTCTAATAATTGAAGATATTTTTCTTTCTAATGTTCTAACACCAGCTTCACGAGTATAGTGTTCAATTATATAATAAAATGCTTCATCAGTAAATGTAATAGCGTTTTCTGCTAATCCATTTGCTAGTAATGCTTTCTTTAATAAATGTCTTTTTGCAATTTCAAGTTTCTCTACTTGTGTATAGGAAGATAGATTAATTAATTCAAGTCTATCTCTTAAAGGAGCAGGAATTGTATCTAGTGTATTTGCAGTAGCAATGAACAAAACATTGCTTAAATCGTATGGTTCTTCAATATAATTATCATTAAAAGCAAAGTTTTGTTCCGGATCTAAAACTTCTAATAATGCACTTGAAGGATCTCCTTTCATTCCAGGATCTCCTAATTTATCAATTTCATCAAGCAAAAATACTGGATTAATAACTCCGCATTTTTGCATTCCATATATAATTTTTCCAGGTAAAGAACCAACATAAGTTCTTCTATGTCCTCTTATTTCAGATTCATCGTAAACACCACCTAATGAACATTTAAAAAATTTGCGGTTTAAAGCCTTGGCAATTGAAATTGCAAGAGAGGTTTTTCCTGTTCCTGGTGGACCATAAAAACATAAAATTGGAGCTTTTAAATTTCCAGTCATTTTTTTAACTGCTAAATATTCAATAATTCTTTTTTTAGGTTCTTCTAATTGATAGTGATCTTTGTCAAGCACTTCTTTTACACTCTTTAAGTCTTCGCTATCAGTTGTTGTTTGATACCGTGGTAAATTAATCAAAGTATCAATATAAATCTTTGAAGTTGAATATTCTGGAGAGTTTGGTGACATATTGGAAAGTTTTTTTATTTCTTTCTTTACTTTATCTTTAATATTTTGAGGATATGGATTCTCTTCTATTCTTTTTAATATTTCATCGTTGTCAGATTCATTGTCATCACCAAGTTTTTCTTTAATCGTTTTTAATTGTTCTCTTAAAAAATACTCATTTTGCGATTTCATAGCATTTCTTTGAGATTCGTTAATTACATCTTGTTGAATTTTTAATGCTTCAATACGACGTGGTAATTCTTTGTCTATAATTTCTAACCTTTTTAAACGACTAGGTTCATTTAAAATTTGAATTTCTGTATCATAAGTTAAAAGCCCGGCTGAAGATATGTAGTTAATAAATGTATCAACATCAATTCCTTCTGCTAGTTTTTTCAAAAATCCTGCTGACAAATGTTCAAACATACCTTTGGATTCATTAATAGTATGCATGATGGCGTTGTAAATTGCATTTATCGAAGCATTATTATCTTCTTTTTTTAATTTAAAATCTTGTGCAGACGCCACAAAAAAACCACTAGTTGCCTGAATTTGGCTTAGTTTAACGTAACTTATCGATTTAATTACAATATATTTTGCAATTTCTCCGAATTCATTTTGTCTTTTATATGGACCTTTTTCCAGAGTTGCGATAACTCCAATTTCTGAAATATTATTAACATTAAATTCGGATGTTAGTGGCTTCTTTAAAGGAAAAATTAGAAATAAACTTTCGGTTTTTTCTAAAATCTCTTTAACAGCGCCGGAATCCATCTCCGTTTTAACAGGTATTTCGATTTTGGAATCAGGGAAGACAACTGTACCATATGTTAAAATTACTGGTAAAGTATATGTATTTTTTAATGTATTTCCCATTAAATACCTCCTTTAAAATTTAGAATTTATTGTTTGCTCTAATAAAATCTTCAATTTTCTTTTGTTGTAATGATTGCTTCATGTTATCAATATTTGCGCCTAAAATTTCTTTTATCTTTTCAACAGGCATATTGTATTGTTTTGACATGTTTTCAAACTCTGCTTCAACATCTGCATCGTTAATATTTAAATGTTCAACTTCAGCAATTTTTGAAAGTGCTAGGTATGTTCTTAAGTTATGCATAGCTTCTTTCTTTAATTGTTCTTCTAAAGCTTCCATTTTTGTATTAGTAATTTCTAAATATTGTTCAAGATCTAAACCATTTTGTGCGATTTTGTCGGTTAAATCTTTTTTCATTGCTTCAACTTCTCTTAAAATAGCTTTTTCTGAGATTTGTACTTTTGCATCATCGGCTATAATTCCGAGAACTGTATTAAAGTTTTCTTGTTCTGCTGATGCAGCTTTGTTTGCTTCAATTTCCTTATGTTTGCTAGCTCTTAATGCTTCTAAAGTTTCAACTTCTGGAATATTTAAGCTTTTTGCAAAATCATCATCTATTTCTGGAAGAATCTTTTCTTTTATTTCAATGATATGGCATTTAAAAATTGCTTCTTTTCCAGCTAGTTCTTTTACATATTGAGTTGGGAAAACAACTTTAATTTCTTTGTCTTCTCCTGCTTTAACGCCGACTAATTGTTCTTCAAATCCAGGAACGAATTGATTGCTTCCTAATTCTAATGCATAATCTTTTGCTGAGCCGCCATCAAAGGCTTTTCCATCAGTATAACCAACAAAATCAAAGACAACAGTGTCTCCCATTCTTGCTGGATTTTCGAATAATCTTAATGTTGCAGTTTTAGCAGCTTCTTGACCAATAGCATTTGAAATTTCTTCTTCTGTTACTGAAACAGCTTTTTTCTCAACTGTGATATCTTTATATTTTCCTAATTCAACTTCTGGATATAATGGGATTGAAAAAACAAATTCAACCTCTGTATCGCTTACTTTTGTAACGTTAACATCTGGTTGCATAAATGGAACAATATTGTGTTCTTTTAAAACAGCTTCGAATGTCTCTGGAAGAACGACGTTAATTGCTTCGTTCAAAATATTTCCTAATTCGATATGTGGTTTTGCTAATGCATCAGGAATGCTTTTTCCATCTCTAAATCCTTTTAATTTTAAAGTAGCTTTAATTTTTTGGAATGCTTTTTTTTGAGCTTCTTGCCAGATCTCTTTATCGACTGATGCGCTTACCTCAAATGTGCAATTCTCATTTTTAATTACATTTGTATTCATATTATTTCTCCTGTTCTGTAAATTATTACATGCCTTATTATTATATTACATATAAAAACCTAAAACAATTTATATATACAAAAATGCCTTTACTTTTTTATATTGAAATAATAAGTAAAAATAATAGATAATTAGTCGTTTAGTAGTAGATATTTAGTAGACATTTAGTACGTTATCATACTTTTTATAATATTTTCTATTTTAATTACTTCAAAATTGTCCTCTACGCATGGTAATGAACTAAAACTTGTATCAATAAGATTGTTAATTGCTTTTTTAATATTCTCTTTCTTTAGTTTATTTAATTTATTAGGATATTCCGAGACAACTAATAAAGTCAAATAATCCCTCGTAAGACTAGATAAAGTAATATCTTTTTCATCAATTGTGCAATAATCAAGCAATGAATAAAATTCTTTGTCATCATTGGAAAAAGGCATCATTTCTATAGATGGTTTAAATATAGTTTTGCCGCCATTTAAAGGAATATTAAGTGTTTCATCGTAGTCAATCGAAATTAATGCTGTTAAACATAAAAAACAAATATATTTATTCTTATATTCGGCATTTTGACAAATAAACTTCAAATTTTCTTTGTATCTATTTATTAAATTCTTAGATATAATTTGGTTTACATAATTAAATAAGTCTTCTTCTTTTGTGCTATAAAACAGCTTTTCATCAATTTCGTATGATGAGTCGCTTTTTATCGACTTGTAAATTAATTCTTTAATATGCGAAGGATAATCTCTTAAAAATTCTTCAACTTCTTGTGAAATATATGGATAGTCAGAATAGTTAGAAAGCACGCGATCTATATCGTTATACTTTTTTAAAACAAGCAATAGCTCACAATGAGTTCTAACAGCATTTATAAAATCATGTTTTAAAAAAACTACATTATTTTTTAAGAAAAAAGTAAGTGCTTCATCATATTTTTGTTCGTTTATTAAATCTACTAACGTGCTATTTAAATCCATAATTCAATTATAAAACAAAACTTCGCATTACACACATATTTATTTTCGTTTTAATAAATAAACAGCCACAAATTCTGTTAAATTTTGCATCATTTGTTTGATATGTCTAACTATAAAGAAAAAATGCAAAAATGATAATTTTCTACATAATAAAAAAGAAAAGCTAACTGTCAATGACTTTTGATTAGTTCCCAAAATTCATGAAACATCAGCCCTATTTTGA
>JAVWAV010000028.1:0-8297 GCA_036649855.1 Bacilli bacterium
AAATAAAAAACTCGATTAAATCGAGTTAATATTCGTTTGGTGACCCGTACGGGATTCGAACCCATGGATGTATGCGTGAAAGGCATATGAGTTAAGCCGCTTCTCCAACGGGCCACAATGGCGCCTACTATAGGACTCGAACCTACGACAGACCGGTTAACAGCCGGTGGCTCTACCAACTGAGCTAAGTAGGCATATTAATGTGGCTTTCGCACATTTACATGCTTGATTATTATATCTTACAAATAAGCCGTTTTCAACACAAAAAACAATTATTTTACTTTTGTTTCAATTAAAGAAATAACATCACCTAATGTTTTAAGTTTTTCCATTTCTTCTGGTGGAAACTCAACATCAAAGTCTTCTTCAACGCTAAGTAAATATTCGACAATATCTAAAGAATCTAATCCTAAATCATTTAACGATGCTTTCATATCTAATGATTTTACATTCAACTTTGTTTTAATCTCTTCAAGTATTTTTTCTCTTTTAGTGCTCATAATTAACCTCTCCCTCTTATTATACTTAATTAATCTTAAAATTAAATAAAAAAATGCCCTTTAATTTAAAGAGCACTTATTTTAGAATACTAAATTTCCATTTTCTAGAATTTCAGTATTAGCAACTTTTGCAACACTTGTAATTTTACTAGCCATTTCAGCATCAACTTTTGTTTCTACACTCTTAACAGTTTTAGTAAATAAAGCTGTTAACGCACCAGCAACAGCACCAAAAATTGCTAATACTAATACAATACCTAGTATTTGTCCTTTGATTTCTCCCATTTTTTCACCTCCTTTTTAAATATATGAATCATACTGTCCTATATAAGAACTTCTCTTTACGCTTATTTTAATTGTTGTTTTGTTCATCACTATTGGAGAATATAAATAATCAACTTTAAAAGTAAATAATTCTCCAACCTTTGAACTTTGATCAACCAAAACAACAGTTCCTTTTCCACCAAGTTCTTTTGCAACATAAGTTTTTACATATTCAAGACATGTAATACCTCCATTTCTTGAAAAATATGTGGAAGCACTTGAAGCAACTGCTTCCACATTTGAATAAGTAATATGTAAAAGAATGATGTCTAGTCCAAATAAATATGTAACTAAAAGAAATCCTAAAGATAAAATCAAACCTAATTTAGATCCCATTAATAAATTCTCCTAATATGCTAAACACACCAACAATTATTGTAAGAACAAACATAAATGAACCAAATAAAGGTAAAAAGTTTAAGTTATTTGTTTTTTCGCTTTGTTTTTCTTTATTGTTTTTATAATCGTCTTCAGAAATCTTTGAAAATATATCATTAAATGATAAAAGGTATTTCTCATTAAAATTGGTTTGTTGAATGTTATATATAATAATCATAATTTGATCAATGTTTGCTATCGAGAAGTTTTTAGCAAAATTTATAAATGGTTTAACGCTTCCATCTGAATTAGTTTCTTCTAATAAAATACTTATTTTATTTTCAATCCAGATGGGAGCGTATTTTCTAATTTCATCTAGACTTTTATACACTCCTATTGAATTAGAAAGATATATTTGCAAGTATGAAAATACAATCTTGAATTCATGAAAATGTATTGATAGTAATTGTTTTTCCTTATCTTTATATGTCTTATAGATAAATAAAGCTGTACCTAATAAAACAAAACCTGATCCAAAAAATACAATAAATGTTCGATAGAAAACAATTATTCCTATAATTGCAAGTAGTTCAATTCCAAAAATTAAACATATAGATATGATTTCTTTTTTAAAAGATAATCCTAATTCTTCTAGATATGTTTTAAACTTTTTCATAATTTTCATCCTTAATATTTTTTCTATCTAATAAACATAAATATGTAATAAATATTGATATATCAAACATAATAAAAGAAACTAATAAAAGTACCAGAAAAAATAAATTTTTAGACATCGTTTCAAAATAATTAGATAATACAATTCTTGCAATTATGATTACTAAAAAGCTAAAAGTCCATAACATATAAAAAGATGACATTCTTTTTGTATAGTTTTCTTTTAAATCGATTATTTCAAATTGTTTAACTTTAATTAAGTTTAATAACGATTCTGACATTTTTAAAAAATCTCCTCCAACATTTATATACTGATCATATATATCAAAAAACAACAAATAAAATTTATAAGGAAACAATATGAGCATTTTTTCTTTAATTTCAGCAATTTGTGTTGTTTTTAATTCATCTTCTTTAATTAACTTTCTTAGTTTTTCGTTTTTATCAATTACGTCATAAAAAGAACAACCACTAGAAATATTAATTATTAAACTATTTAGTAAATCTAAACTTTCAACATAATTTTCATCAAATGTAGTAGTACCGATAAATCGTTTATGATTAATGTAAGTAACAATGATACTAAATGAAAAATAAATTCCATCAATTATCCAATTGTTTCCAATATACATAACTAATATTGTTAAAATCAAATTAGTTAATAAAAGAATTAAAAGTCTTTTAATATTACTGTTTTTTAATGTATTCAATGATTTGCTCTTCATCTATTAATAACACTCCTTCTTTAAATTCTTCATTACATTCGTATATTTTCATTACTTTTCCATTAATTATTAATGCTAAGTCTTTAATTCTTCTACAAATTGAACCATCTTCATTTGAATATTTCTCAAGTTGAACAAATACATCAAATGAATCTAATATTGTCTTTTCTAATACATCCCTTTCCGTATTTTTGTTTTGAATTTGTAGCATCGTTACAATCCTGCTTACGATTAAATTTATATTTGGCGCATGAAGCGTTGTAATAGTAGAAATTCCACTCATTGCGCTATTTATCACATATTCTATTTCTTTTCCTCTTGCTTCTGCTAAAATTACGTAATCAGGATTGTAACGTAAAGAAGTTTTAAGCAATTCTTCAAATCCATTTACATTTTCTTTTTCTAATATTAAATGAGTTATATCAATTTTATTTTCATAATTAATGTCAAGTTCATTAATTGAATCTATAACAATAACTCGAGTATTTTCTTTTAATAAAGAAATTAAATATTTTTGAAATTCACTTTTGCCAGATGAAGTAGGTCCAGAAATTAAGAAACTTTTATTCAAGACAATTAGTAAATTTAAGATAGAAAAAAGTTTCTTAGAAAAAAATTTGTCATTATTAGTTATTTTAATTACTCGAGAAGCTTTTCTAATTGAAAAGCTATAACATGAATTATTGTTTTTCTTTGTTATATTGTTATAAGTAGCGTTTAATCTATATTTAGAAAAAGACAAATCTATTATTGGATGGCTTAATGAAAAGGGGATATCTTTAATATTTGAGATGTTTCTTAAAAATAGATAAACTTCGTCTGAGGTCACATCATGATCAAATTTTCTTCTTCCATAGTAGTTATTAACATAAAATATTTCTTTTCCATTATATGAAATATCAGTAATATCATCATTTAATAGTAAATCTTTAAGAAAAGAGTTTTCAATAAATGATACTAAATCATTCATTTTAATATTCCTCCAAACGATAAATAATACTTTTTTGATAAATAAAATTAAAATCTAGAGTAGTTTTGATTCTAATTCTTACTTGTCGCGCTGGAACTTCATAATCATAATAAATAATGTTACCAAGTCCATCAAGAAAAGAATAATAGATAGCATATTTTTTAATAAAATCATTAATGTTTGCCGCTACATATTGTGATGAAATTGTTTTAAAGTGTTTTGTATCTATTGAATGATATCCTTCAGCATCCTTAACAAGTGAAGCAGCAACCATTGAACTATTTATTCCTTTTAATGTGTTGTCAAGACGATTAACTTTAACCATATTCCCTGTAAAAAGACTCATTAGTAATAAAATTACTATTCCAATTATTTGAAAGAATATCATAAGTTAACCTCGAAAATTTCATTATAATATCCGTAATCAGAGTTATCGAATTCTCCGTCTATATGGCAATTCCAATCTTCATACCGCATCTTATCGCTAAATCTTAATGTATCATATGCACAATAGCGAAAACAGGAATCAGAACCTACATTTGAGAAATACAATTGATATCTTACATTTTTTAGTTTTTCTTTATCACTATATAAAAAATGAACATCATCAGTTTTTATATAATCGGATTGTAGAAAACGCCCATTGGTATAGTATCCAGTATCTGGATCGTAGTATTTTTTATTTTCCGTATGAAAACGATAGGAACCTTTAAACGGATCATATACACCCTTATAATAAATACCTGGCCAGTCGCTAAGCATTACATCACACGCAAAATAATGATCACTAATAAAAGTTCCTTCTACTGCTATTGTCAGCAATGGTGGTGTTGGAGCACGAATTGGCAGATAGCTTGATCCATCTAGTATTTGTACAGTAAAATCTCTAGAAGATATTCTACAGGCTTTTTGTGTTGAAATTTTCTCCATATCTAAATTACTAAAAGAAATAATTTCATTATTTGGGCAAAATTCTCCATCTACTATTTGTATAGATGTTCCAGATTGGTAAAATTCTGTTTGATCTTTATTTATTCGATAGCTATACTCTGAATAAAAATCAAGTTTTATATAAAATATGGTTTTTTCATAAATATCATCGCATATTACAGCTAGTTCTATGTAAAAAGGACCCGTTCTGTCTTGGTGGTCTTCAGTAATAAAATCTATAAATTTTGGCTGATGAGCAAGAAAATTTTTATTATCATTATACATATAATTAGAATTAGAATTTAACCATTTATGGTTTAAGTCATAAAAGTTTAATTCAAATGATGCTTGTGTATTAATATCCATCTCTGCTTCAAATTCGCATCTCTCATCAAATCTACCAATAAACGGACCAAATATATGTTTTCTAATAGTTAAATGTTCATGCACGTGTTTTGGTTCAACACTTGGATAATAATTTTTTTCAATTTTAAATCCTGCGCAGGTAATTATAATAAATATACTAAATAATAACGCTTTTAATTTTTTCATTTCTTTTATTTAATTCAAAAAGACTTAAGAATTTGGAAATTGTAATATATTTTAATTCAATAAAATTTTCTTTTGAGAATGATTTATTCCACCAATTTGATTTATATAGTGAAAGATATTCATTATAAATTAAGCTTTTTTCTTTTGCTGTTAGCTGATAAAAAGAATTGCTAAATCTTGTAATAAACTCAACTTCTTTTTCATTCCTATTTCCGTTCATAAAAGATATATTTGAAACAATATAATAATTTATAATAGTTTTCATTAATTCATCTTTATTTTTAAAATCTTTTTTCATTTTTTCCTCCATATATATCAAGTAGGGGCTAATTATTTTTTTTAGTAAAATATTTCCACTTTTTTTATTTCATCGTTCTTTTGTTGTTTGTTCATAATTCTATTAGTGATATAATAATCACATGATTATCTTAATTGGAGCCAGCGCAAGCGGCAAAACTGAAATAGCAAAAAAGTTGATAAACAATTACTCGTTTCAAAAAGTAATAACTTATACAACTAGACTTCCAAGAAAAAACGAAACCAATAATATTGATTATCATTTCGTAACAATTGAAAAATTTTTAAAATTAAAAGAAGAAGATTTTTTCCTTGAAACTACACTTTATAATGAAAATTATTATGGAACAGCAAAAAACGAAATTGGATTAAATAAAATTTTAATTGTTGATCCAAAAGGTTATGCAGCATATAGAAAAATAAATGATGCTACAATTATAAGTTTTTATATCAATGTTGAAGAATCCGTTCGTAAAGAAAGAATGTTTAATCGCGGAGATTGTCCTGACGACATAGCAAAAAGATTGTTAAATGATCAAAAAGACTTCTCATTTAACAATATTGGTATAACTGACTTTGTAATCGATTCACGCGACATGTCCATTACAGAACTTGCTGATGAAATAAATTCTAAATATTATAAGAAAATAATCGATACTAATTAATTATCATCGAGGTCATCGTCATTAACGATGACCTTTATTTTTTCAACCGTAAACTCATCTGCAGCTATTATTTCGACAGTAATATTTTTATAAACTAATTTATCACCAATTTTACCAAAACGTTCGAGTTTATCAATAATCCAACCGTTAACAGTAGTATAACTATTATCGCTTTCGCGATCTTTTAGATCAAATAATTCAAAGAAGTCATCAATATTCATTGATCCATCTACTATAAAACCACCTTTGGTAACACTATAATCTTTTTCAACATCATCAGTTTCGTCCCAAATATCACCAACTATTTCTTCTAATATATCTTCCATAGTAATAATACCTTCAACTCCACCGTATTCATCAAGAACTATTGCCATGTGATGTTTTGATTCTTTTAACTTAAGTAAGATATCAGTAATCTTCATTGTACGTGGAACAAATGTTGGAACATAAGACATTTCTAATAAAGTAAATGGCTTTCCAGCAAGGATTTTCTTTTGGAGTATTTTAATAGGTAAAATACCAACAATATGATCTTTATCATCTTCGTAAAGTGGAATACGACTGAAATTAAAGATACTTTTATTAGAAATAAGACTAGAAATAGGACTATTTATATCAAACATCTCAATATCTACTCTTGGTTTCATAATTTCATAAGCTTCAGTAGTATTAAATTCGATTGCGTTACGAACTAAATCAGCTTTATCTTCATCAATTAATCCTTCGTCTTCAATTACGTCAACCATTTCTTTAAGCTCAGCATCAACGTTATTGGATTTATCTTTAATACCATTACGAAGAAATATTTTACTTATTAATTTTGAGATACCTGTAAAAACAAAGGTAAATGGTAAAAATAAGTACTTAAATACTAAGATAATAGGAGCAAAAACTTTAGATAAACGATAATTATAAATTTTTGCTATTTGTTTTGGAATAACTTCGCCAAATAGTAAAAGAACGACAAGTGAAATAATAATAGATATAAGGTTAGCAATAGTTTCATCTAATCCAAAAGCAGCAGTAACAAAAACCATGGATGATGATAAACCTACGTTTACAGCGTTATTTCCAAGTAGTATTGTTGAAATAGTGTTGTCATAATTAATAGCAAGTTTATAAGCTCTTGCTGAGGATTTATTACCTTCTGAGGCTTCTTTTTTAAGGCGAGAAGTATTTACGCTTGAATAAACCATGTCAGACATTGAAAAAAAGGTCGAAAATATAATGAAAATAAGACTTACAGTAAGTGCAACGTAAAAGTTCATATTACTTATTTTCTCCTTTCTTGCTTTCAAGTAATGGTTCAGCAATTTCTCCAACTAGTTCTTCTAAAATGTCTTCCATCGTAATCATCCCAATTATAACGTTATTATTCTTAATAATAGCGATATGAACATGTTCACTTTGAAACTTATTAAAGATATCATCAATCTTAGTTGATGAATCAACAAAATATGGTTTACTTAAAATAGATCTTACATCGACGTGATTATCGTCCATATAAGCATTAAAATACTTTTTTACATTTAAAATACCAACAATATTGTTAGGATCGGTATCATAAACTGGAATACGACTATAGTTAATATCTAATAAAGTTTTATTTAATCCTTTATTAGTAAGACCAACAATATTTATCATTTGCATCTTAGAAAGTGGAGTAAGACATTCTTTAACAGAGGTATCAGCAAAATCAATAGCACTTTGAATAATATCTGATTCATCTTCATCAATCATTCCTTTATCTTCGATGTCATCAATAAATGCACTAAATTCTTCTTCCGTAATAACTGCTTTTTCTTTTATTTTGCACATTTTTTTAACACCTAATGCAATGTAATAAAAAAACATCGTAAAAGGATAAAAAAGATAATAACAAAAAGTTAAGAGATAAATTCCAAATACAATAAACTTATCTGGAATTGCTCTTGCTAAAATTTTTGGAATTGTATCTCCGAATATATATAAAGTGACAGTAATTATTAATGTTGCAATAAGTGAAGAATACTCTGCATTTTGTCCTAATGCTGCAACTAAAAGAACGGTAGCAATGGTTGAAATAACCGTTGTTACAACGTTAATACCAACAAGGATTGTAATTATTGATTTATCATTGTTGTCAATAAATTTTGTGATGAGCTTTGCTGTTTTATTGCCTTCATTAGCCAGTACTTTAAATTTAAACTGGTTACAGGAAGTAAGTGCCGTTTCACACGCACTAAACATACTAGTACAAAAAACTAATATTAAAACTAAGATAATCCACAGATACCGCGCCGAAGGGTCGATTGATAACATATAAATAAATAAGCTCCTCTTTTGAAAGTTCAATTCAATG
>JAVWAV010000029.1:0-8237 GCA_036649855.1 Bacilli bacterium
AAAAGTTTAAAAGGCACTCAAACAGAAAAAAATTTACAAATTGCATTTGCTGGAGAATCACAAGCAAGAAACAAATATACTTACTTTGCTTCACAAGCTAAAAAAGATGGTTATCAACAAATAGCTGCTATTTTTGAAGAAACAGCAGGAAATGAAAAAGAACATGCTGAATTATGGTTTAAAGCATTAAATGATGGTATTCATACCACAATAGAAAATTTAGTAGAAGCTGCTAATGGCGAACATTATGAATGGACAGAAATGTATTCAGAAATGGCAAAAGTAGCAAGAGAAGAAGGATTCGTAGCACTTGCTCTTCAAATGGAAGGCGTTGCTAAAATCGAAAAGCATCACGAAGAAAGATATCGCGCCTTAGCAGAAAATATTAAGAAAAATGTAGTATTTGCTCGCGAAGAAGTTATCGTTTGGAAATGTCGCAACTGTGGTCATTTACATGTTGGCAAAACTGCTCCAAAACTTTGCCCTGTCTGTGCTCATGAAGGCTCATACTTCGAAATCAATAGCGAAAACTATTAAAATTTAATTACAAAAATAATCAAGGAAATCACAATTCGTTGTGATTTCCTTTATTTTTCTCTCCAATTACTACCTAATTAGCGAGATCCTAAAAGTTTATTCATTTATTTAGTATTTTCTCTTGATTTTTGTTCGTATTTTAATATAATTGATATTACTGGATCAGTGGTGTAGCGGTTAACATGTCTCCCTGTCACGGAGAAGATCGCGGGTTCGATTCCCGTCTGATCCGCCAGTTTTATAAATAGGCGGCCCGGTAGCTCAGCAGGTAGAGCAAAGGACTGAAAATCCTTGTGTCGCCGGTTCGACCCCGGCTTGGGCCACCATTAAATTTTCTTGAGATAACGCATTGCGTTATCTCTTTTCTTTTTTTGTTGTGTTTTGCAGTTCTAAAAGAAGAATAGGTTCGAACCCATGAAAAAAATATATTGATAAATATAAGAAGAAAGAATGATAAATGATTATAAAATTATTTTTTCGTAAGCTAGTCTTTTAAAATTTATTTTTTCTGATAAAAGATGAATAATACCTACTTTAATATATCCTTCTTTTTCAAGTAGATGTTGCATTACTAAATTTAAGTGATGGGTATCAACTCGAATAGAATTAATATTTTTAGATTTTGCTAATTCTGCAGCAAAATCTAAAAAAGCTTTTCCGATATGTTTATGATGAGCAGAGGATTTTACTGCTAAACGATGAATAACAAGGTAAGAAGAAAAGAAAGTTAACCAGGTTCCGTCATAAATTTCATCGTAATTATGATCAATTGCAGAAGAAATAACAGCAAAACCGAGGATCTCATTCTCCTCTTTATATATAAATAGTTGATTCGATAAAATATCGTCGATTAAAACACCCTTATTAGGATAATCATTCTGCCATTGAGGAGAATGAGATTCTTTTAAGAGTTTTTTGGCGTCTAAAAGAATTGGTAATAAATTATCAATATCTTTCAATTGGGCTAGAGATATCATGTTTAAATTATAATCTTTTAAAAGTTATTCACAATGTTAATTTTGAATGTTATTATAAATAAGCAGGATCTATTCATTAATTCTGTGCCCAAATATATTTTATTATATATTTTTGAGGTGCTAGTGAATATATACATATAATTTAGATGCTAATAACAATATTGTTTTCTAGGGGGGATTAACAAATGAAACTAAAACTACTTTCTCTTGTATCAGGAGCGTTTGGATTACTACTTTTTTCTTGTAGTACTCCAATTACTAGTTTACCAACAGATTCTAGTTCTACTACAACAAGTGAATCAACAATAACTACAACTACAACAAGTGAATCAACAATAACTACGATAAGCAAGCCAACAACAAGTGAAATTGATCCAACCTTACCGTTTGGAAGTGGGCTTGCTGCAAGTGATCCTATATTTAGAGGAGAACTTGATCCACTTGCTTCTTTAGAAATATATTTTATTGAAATGATTGATCAATATGGAGATGCGATCTTTTTAAAGTTAGGAGATGTCGATATCTTACTTGATGCCGGACAATATAAAGATGGAGAAAATGTTAAAAACTTTGTTAGTTCAAAGTGTGTTGATAAAAGACTTGATGTCTTGTTATCAACTCACGCTCATGGAGACCATATTGGAGGAATGCCAACTGCTCTTGAAGCAATAGATAATGCTTCCTATATTATTGATTTTGGATATGATCGTAACATAAGTTCGTTTAATAATTATAAAGTAAGTCGTGATAAATTAGTAGAAAAAGGTGCCCGATATGTCGGAGCATTAGATTGTGTTAATAATACTCTAGAATATGCTACATCACGTTACTTTATTACTCCTGATTTTACAGTTGATATTATTGATACAGGTTACTATCAAGCAACTGGATCGCAAGTTAAAGGAGATTTAAACTTAACTTCTCTTGCTACCTTATTTACTTATAAAGACTTTACTTTCTTTACTGCAGGAGACTTAAGTACTAAAGGAGAAGAAGAACTAATTGTTACTTCCTCTGTTCCTAAAAATGTTAACTTATTTAAAGCTTCACATCATGGAACTAATGGCGGAAATATTCGTCCATTCTTAGATATCTTAAATCCTGATACGATTGCAATTTCTGCAGCTCGATATGGCGATACTGGATATATTGAAACTGCTACAAGAAATCTAAATGGTGCAACAGGTCATCCATATCCTGAAGCTATTGAAAGATTTTATGCAACACCTAAAATTTCTCAAAATAAAAATGTCTACTGGAATATGCCTAATGGCACATTAAAATTCGTAACTACTGGAACGTCTTCCGCTCCAAATATGAGCGGAAGCGTTCCACGCAAAGGATATTATGATGATTCTACTACTCCATTAACATGGAATTCGGCGTTAGGAAGATTTAATGGTCTTGTAACGGGTGAAGAAAACGCTAAGCTTCATGAAACAAAAATATTTAAAATAAGAGGATATGATAAGTATCTTTAAAGCTAATTAGTCTAGTCTAGTCTATTTTAAAAAGGGGGCATTTTTATAATGTAAAAATGCCACTATTAATCTTAGATTGTGCGTCTTAATAATAGGTAATAAAAAGCTATTTATTAAAACGTTAATCATACTCGTGTTAGACCATAGTTTCACCCCGCTTTTTATAAGGAGCAATATAAAAAGCGTAAAATTAAATGAACTTTGACTCTAATATAAATTTTGGTTTTAGCCTAAATAAGGCAACTATTCTAACAGGAGGAAAATATGAATTTTAAAAACAAGGGTATTTTAGTTACTTCATTATCTGTTTTACTTGCTACATTAGTAGCTTGTGGAACGTCTACTACAAGTAATGTTACAACAACAGGTAGTACAACTACTACAACAACTACTACAACAACAACAAGCGAAAACACCGCGATTCTTGAATTAGACAAGGATCAAACAAGTTTATTAGATTTTAGCAAATTAGAAGATGGTAAAGCAGCATTTGTAAAAGGAGTTGTCTACAGTAAAGCCCGCTCAGGCAAAAGTGGATATTGGATCGCAGATCTTACAAGTTCTTCATTTGTTTACGCTCCAGGAGATGATGTAAATATTGGAGAAGTTGTTGTGATTTACGCATCAAAATCGACATATTTTGGACTATCTCAAATTAATTACAATGTTCCAGTTGATGCTATTGAAAAAATAGGCACAACAACTTATCGTCCAGCTTTTGCAAAAGCTACAATTAGAGGATTATATGATTTTACTACTGCTCCCGATGTAAAATTATATTCTCAAAACATTACCGTTGAAGGTAAAGTAATTGGTAAAGTAGAAGACTTTATGACTAACTTTTATATTCAAGACCCGATCACGGGGCATGAAATAAAAGTTGACTACAATGGTGGAGAAAACTTTGTTGGACTCCACAAAGACAAGTTTATAGAAATAGATGTTACAACGTATGGATATAATGATACTACAAAAGTATGGTCAGTATATGTTGATGGAGTTGCTCCTCGAATCATAGAAAAAGCAAGTCCTACCTTAACAACTGAGGAAAAACTTGATTCAGTTGCTAACGTATTATTAAAAAAATACAACAATATTACTATATATAGAGATATAGAATTTATCTTAACTGATAGTTTATTTGCTACTAATATTACTTATGTTTCTAGTAATATTGGTGTATTAACAAATGATGGAGTAATAACTACTCCAAGTGAAACAACCTCAGTTAATGTTACTGCAAATATAACATTATCTGGAGCAAACAAAGAAGTAGTTTTAATAATTAAAGTTGCTTCTTTAAAAGTAACTCCTTTAGCTACGGTCTTATCTACTTTTGAAGAACAATTTAAACTAAGTCAAGCAACTGTTCTTCCAGTTGCTACAACAGGAGTCGTAACAGGAACTCGTGGTGGAACTGGATATTGGATTCAAGATGGAAGTAATGCCATTTATGTTAAAGGAAATAAATTAGGTTTTAAAGTAGGAGACAGTGTAAACGTTGTTGGTAACCTTAAATATAATAAACAACCACTTATTGATACAATAGAATTTGAAGAAATATCTACTAATAAAATAGCTCTTCCTTCAGCACTTGCTGTTAAAATAACCGATCTATTAGCAAATGATGAACTTAAAGTTAGTTCCTTTAGTAAATATATTAAGTTAACAGGAAAGCTTATCGTCGAAGCTGGAAGTTATGGTAATACATATAAATTACAAGATATAGATGTTCCAGCTTCGAGCGTTTTAATTCATAGTGCTTCAAATACATCAGGATTTACAGCATTAAAAGACAAAACAGTTACAATTAAATGTTTTGTCCAAGACTATAATAAGGGATTTAGAATATTTACAACTAATAGAGATGATGAATTAAATGTATTAGGAGCAGATGAAGATAAATTAGCTATTGCCTCTGCATATCTTGATACAGTTATGCCATTAGAAGAAGAAATTATTACATCTGACATTGATTTAACTACAACTCATATTGCCCTAGCTGATGCTAAATATGTTTGGAGTTCATCTAATGAAAAAGTAATGACTTCAACTGGTAAAAATTTACATGTTGCTACTGAATCAAACGTTACATTAACTTGTAAAGTTAGTGTCGGAACAAAAGAGGTAACAAAGAGTTATTCATATAATATTGCTGCTGGTAAAAGTAAAGGTAATGCTAATGATTTAATGTTTACTACCGTTATGAGAGGAGCAAAAAACGATAAACTTATTTGTATTACTAATATGACAGGATCTACCATATCACTTGCAAAATATAAAGTTTATTCTGTCCAAAACAGTGGATTAGGATCTAACTCATTTGATATAAATGGATCTAATGCTCAAGGTATTTTAGAATTAGGAACACAAGATAGTCTAGCAAGTAAAGAAACACTTATTCTATATCATGATCAAGCTGAAGCTACATTAATTGCAAACATTCCTTCAACTAGTAAAAAAATAGCATGTCCAAATCAAAATGGTGTGGTTGCTATTAATGGATCAGATGGAGATATGGTCTACTTAATGAAAGGAAGCTATGTTGTTGATAAAATAGGAACAGTTGAAAAAGTAGCTTCTCAAGGACAACCAACAAGTTGGGAAACAGAATATTTCTCTTCTAATTCCATGATTGTAAGAACAAGTATTGAACCTACTCCTTCTCTTGATTGGAGAAAGTTTGATGATGTTAATACGATCTATAAAAGACTACCTGCAATCGGTGCTGGTACTAACTATAAGATTCCAGAATTTATTTATAATTGGGCTTCGTTTGTTGCTTAATCATTTATAAAAGAAAAAAACGTGGAGTAATTCACGTTTTTTTCTACTATAAAACTACTAGTTTTCCACATTTTGATTAATAACTAAGAAAAAATGAAAATAATTGAAATGTTGTTGTCTATAAAAAAATCTTTTAATATGAAAAAAAAAGGGTATAATAATATTATTATTAAAGAAAAAAACAAATTAAGGAGAATCTTATATGCTAACAAAAATCAAATTCCTTTTCCTAATAGTGCCAATGTTTTCTTTAGTCGCTTGTTCTTCAAATTCTTTTAATGAACTTAAGACTGGTTCTTATGCTTATTTAAAAGGAGAAAAAGATGAAAGATTTTCTTTTTCATCAACAAGTTATTTTGTTGTTACCTCATTTGAAAAAAATGCTATTAATGAGAAAAATCTAAAACCTGGTGAATGGCTACTAAATAATTCATCAAAAGATTTTATACTTAAATGGTTTAATTGTACTTTTACAACAACTCCTGCTTTTAAAACGATAGGTTATGCTGATAAAGAACCAGTTATGACATCAATAGATGAGACTTTAGGCTTAACTTTTTATATTTCAAGTAAAGTTGAAAATTCAAAAGATGTTGTAAGCTTTACATATAAAAATATCAAAGTTGACAAATTCATAACTAATACATTTGTTTATGACAAATAGAATCTAAATAATTGCTTCATTAAATTAAACATATTTTAAATATTAATACTTACTTTTAGTAGACATATTTAACACATATAAAATGTTAAATATAATATTTACTAATGGGAAATTTGGAATATAATTATCTTGTAGGTACTTATTTTAATTATAAGGAGAAACAAATTATATGAAAACGAAAAAGATTATTTTTTCAATTTTCGCAGGATTAGCAGTATTGCTATCGACTACAGTTGTTGCAGGCAGCATTCTTTATATGCGTCTTGCATCTACTTTTGTGAAAGTTGATTATAAAGATAGCGGTATAATTATAAAATCTTATTATTATTATATACCTGTAAATTATTCAGAAATTAAAGATGTTAAAGTTATTGGAAAGAGCAACGATAATAGATTTTTAGGTGGTTATACACGGATTAATTGTGAAGTTGGCACCTATTCTTGTAAAGAACTTGGAAGATATGATTCATATGCTTATAAAAGTTCAACAAACAGTACTCTTATCACTTTATTATCAAATGAATTAATTGTTATTGGATTAAATTCTAGAAGAGAAAATACTGCTTTATTTAATTATTTACAAAGCAAAATAAGTTAATACTAAAAGTTCCTCCAGTTGGAGGAACTTTTTTATTCTAATAGGAGTATTTTTACTTTTAAAACTACTTATAAATGCTTTATCGGCATTAAAATATTTTTATATTCTGAACAATGTAGTTCTAAATCCTAAAAATATTTTTCAAATTCTATTTTAAAATAAACTATATTATTTAGTTTTTTCTTTATCAAAAAGGAACTAATCAAAAGTCGAATATTTGTGTATTGTTACTCAATAAAAAATAGTTGATTATATAAAATTAGAGTGATAGGATAAAAGTGTTATTAGATATTTTTTTAAAAATATCAACAACACAATTAGGAGGTAATTCTTTTGAAAGAATTATTTAAGAAATTTTTATTTTATCCTATGGCTTTTGTTGGAGTTTTTACAGTTTTAACTAATTTTGGCACACCAGTTCAAACATTATTAGATAGTGTTGAACAAGCAGCTGCAACAGAAAAAAACCTATGCAACTTAGCAACAACAATGAATCGCAGATTACTGATGAATGGGATTTTTCAAATGTAATCGATTCAATTACTTATTTTTTGAATTTATATCCTGAAAAAAGTGAAAATGAGATTGCGACAGAAGAATGGAAGAATTATATAGAAGGTATTTATTTTAATTATAAGGAGAAACAAATTATATGAAGAAAAAAAATATTATTATTTCAATTGTAGCAGGAATAGCAGTTTTGTTAACCGCCACAGCTATTACAGGTAGCGTTATTTTAATTCGTATTACATCTACTTATGTGAAAATTGATTATAAAGATAATGGAATACTTCTTACTTCAGATCATTATTGTTTTACTATAAACTACTCAGAAATTAAGGATCTTAAAGTTATTGGAAAGATCAATGATAGTAAAATGTCAGATGGCTTGCAATGGACTAATTGTGAAGTTGGTGCCTATTCTTGTAAAGAACTTGGAAGATATTATTCATATGTTTATAAAAGTTCAACAAACAGTACTCTTGTCACTTTATCATCAAATGAATTAGTTGTTATCGGATTAAATTCTCAAAAAGAAAATACTGATTTGTTTAATCATTTACAAAGCAAAATAAGTTAATACTAAAAGTTCCTCCACTCGGAGGAACTTTTTTATTCTAATAGTTTTTTAGAACTATTTACAAATATTTAATTGATATGGTTATATATTATTTAATCAAACATCTTGTTAA
>JAVWAV010000030.1:0-8120 GCA_036649855.1 Bacilli bacterium
TTTTAATAATTAAGTTTTTTTATATCGAATTATTCGATTTTTTTCTTTTGGGGCGTTACATATTGTTATCTGCGAAATAACGCCGTATAGATTTATAAATAAATCAACTAATTAAATTATAGCAGATGACGGAATTATTGCAATAGATTTGGACTGAAATTTTCAAATTTTCGTTGCTTCTTTATGCCTCAACAGTTTCTGGCTCTTTTAATTCTTCAAACATTTGAATCATAGTAGGATTTCCACTAGTTAATTTTTTAATGGTCAAATCCTCTGCTTTATTATTTGCTAACCTTAAATTATTCTCTGATGATAATAAATTTTCTTTGGTTTTTTCAAGACTCTTAATAGTTTTATCTATTTCATCTATTGCAGTTTTAAACTTACGACTTGCTAGTTCATAATTTTTGGCAAATCCTTCTTTAAACATATTCATATTATCTTCAAAATTAGATATATCAATATTTTGTGCTTTTACAAGCGCTAGTTCTGATTTATATTGCAATGAGTTCATTGCTGCATTTCGAAGTATTGTAATAATTGGAATAAAGAATTGCGGTCTTATTACATACATTTTTGGATGTAGATGAGATTTATCAACGATTCCCGAGTTATATAACTCGCTTTCTGATTCAAGCAAAGATACTAATACTGCATATTCACATTTTTTCTCGTTGCGATCCTTGTCTAATTCTTTTAAGAAGTCGTCATTCTTATGTTTAGTTGCAGTATTATCATTTTCGTTTTTCATCTCAAACATAATAGATATAATTTCATTACCCGCAGTATCATGTTCACGGTAAATGTAATCCCCTTTACTTCCACTACTAGAGTCATTGTCTTTTCCAAATTCAGCATTTTGGAATCCAGTTGCTCGAAGACGCTCAAACTCAAATTCGCAATGTTTTTCAAGAGTTTCTCCAATCATTTTAGTAGATAGTTTTAATTTCATATCTTTGTAGTATTCTATCTGCTCATCTTTCGTTTTTATTTCTAATGCAAACTTTTCTTTTAGCGAATTCTCAATATTTTGCTTTTCAATGTCTTTTGCTTTCAATTCATTAGCCAAAGAATCTCTTTCTTTTTCAATTTTTATTACCGCTTCATTTATTTCAAGTTTCTTTTCGGTTTCGCTAATTTTTAGAGTGTTTTTTAACTCATCTCTTTCCTTTTCTACATTAGATAAGGCTTCACTAATCTCTATTTTTTTATTATTTTCTGATACTATTAATCTGCCTTTTAGTTCTGCTATTTCAATATCTTTTTTTGATAAATCATCTTTAATGCTATTTCTCGTGTTAGCTTCTGCTAATTTAACGGCATTTTCTTTATTTTGTTCCATTAAATCACTACGCACTTTAAGTTCCTCTTCAAATTCGTGATTACGAACTTGCTTTACTAAATCTGCATAATCGGATTCATCTACTTTAAATACATTTCCACATTCCGGACATTTTATTTCGTTCATATTCATTAGTCTCCTTTTCATTAATATTTTAAAATTCAGTGCAAAATCACTTTTTCGCGATTTTTTCTAGATAATCAATATCAATTTTAAAATACTCAATTACTGCTTTCATAGGCAAAAGCCCGTTATCTACATATTTACCTTCTAAATTAAGTTTTTCTGTTAATTCTTTTTTAATCGCTAGTGCTTTATTCATACCAACTGCGCCAATATTCATAATATCTTTAGTAGTAGCCCATTGATTTTTAAATAATTCTAACATTTCAATAGCCGACAAAATCTTTTCTTTTTTCATTAGCTATTGCCTCCAAAAACATTTCCAATCAGTATCCAATTATTATTATCCATTTCTTCAGTATATTCGGTATTACAGAAGTATAGATGATCATTTTTATCATAATCTCTAACAAAACCCCAATTAATATTATACTTTTTAGAATATTCTTTTAATGCTTCAAATTTGTTTTCTGCTTTCATGTCAATATTTTTAGATTCACCACTAGCAGTTTCTCCACCTTTAGTTTCAATAATCCATATTTTATCGTTTTTATCACAAACAATAAAGTCAGGATAAAAGTTCCACTTTTTATTAACTGCATTTACATAAAATATTGAGAAGTAATCACTTGACGATTCTCCATTTTTGTAAAACCATTTAATATCTTCACTAAATTCACAATAGCACTCAAACATTCTCTCACTTTTTGATTTCATTGTACTGTTAGGATAATTCATATAGATTGATTTTTCATAAATTATAGTATCTTTCATATTTGGATCATACTTAATATAATCCATCTCTGGTGCCTTCCAATCTATTTCTTTTATTTGTTCTAGTTTTAATGACATCTGTCTCGCTTTTTGAGATACCGCCTCTTGAAAATCGTATTTAATAGCATCTTCATTATTAATTACAAAAGCATAAAACTCAAGTATTGTTAAATCAATGAATTTTTTAGAGAAAAGTTTTTGTTTTAAAAATATTCTTTCTAACATTAATCTTGTTCTATCATATCTCATACCTATTTTAGCGGAAACTACATTAATAGAGTGTCTTAATTCAAAACCGTTTTTATTCGTACTTACTACTGATGCTACTTTAATTCTATTAGCACTCTCAAGCTCATTAGAGTTAAGTCTAACGATTTTATCTTGAACAATGTAATTATCAATCGTTTCTTTGAAATCATATCCATTTGCTTTTAAAATGGTCTTATTATTCCTTTTGTTAGCGGTTAACTTATATTTATCAATATAATATTCGTGCAAGATATTAAATGTTTGTCTTTCATCAAATCCATCAAAACTGCTATCAAATGCTATTTTTTTAAGTAAAATATTCTTATGTTCCTTTTTCAAGAAAATTACTTTAGTGTCATAAGCATTCCTGCCTAATTCTTGTTTTATTGTTTGTTCATACTTTTCATCAAAAGTATAAAGATAACAATTATCTAATATAACATTATCATAGTGATGTGCTTGTGGCATTCTTCTAATTCTTCCTATTGTTTGAGTTTCAAAATCTTCACTCATATTATCACGAAGTTTAACAAGTATTTTCGCTCTTGGGCAATCCCATCCTGTTGATATTGCTTGTTTCATAATTAAAATTCCTTGATGGGATTCGTTGTTAGAAATATCATTAATGTTTTCTTTTCTATCAGCTAGCCATATTGCTAAATTACCCTTTGCATATTCATATCCTTTTTCAGCAAGTATGGTTTCAATTTGTTTAATTAAATCATCTGACTTACTAGGTACTTGAATGATTATTAACGGATTAACTTTAATATTTTTATTAATATATTCTTCTTTGATTACTTTTCTCTTGTTGAGTGCAAGTTCTAATAAATATTCATGTTCATTTGATAAAACATTATGATTTGATACATTCTCATTGATATATAAAGCTCTTGTAATGAGTCCGGCGTTTATAACTTCTAGCTCTTCAATAGGAATATATTCCGCCTCTTTATTAGTTTTTGTAGTAGCACTAACTCTAATTATATATTCAGGATTCATATATTCAATTATCGCTTCGGCTTTTATTGTTTTATTTAAATGTTCTTCATCTACAATAATTATAAATTTGTAACCGCAATTGTGTGCTTCATGTACTCTCTCAAAAAGATTTTTTCGTTCTGCTTCTTTTAAAGCATTATTTCCTTTTTTAGTTACTATTTCCCAGTTGATAAATGCCGTATCTTTAGCATTTAAACCTTGTAATAATACATCTTGAATGTTTTTGCTATCTAGATTAGGAAGAAGTTTCAGCATCTTAGATTTACTTTGTTCTTCAAGATCACCTTTACCAGGAGTTAGCCATACAAACACAGTATTTTTATTTTCTTTTAAATACTCTTCGATGTAAGAGAGTAGTATAATTGTTTTACCACTACCTGTTGGAGATTGAACTAACACTTCTTTTTTTTCGCCAACTGAAGTAGCATCTAATAGTCTATTAACAGTATTAATCTGAAAATCCTTTAATTGTATACTTTGCATTATTCCACCTCCATTATTTCATCTTCAAAGTAATATTCTGGAATTATAAACACTTCAATATTATTATTTTCAAATATTTTTTGTTGTTTTAAAGTAAGTAATATGTCAGATGAAATATAAACTTTATTACACTCATCTAGTTCTTGTTGATTTAGAGCGAAACTATCAAGTTCAAATTCATCTAAATATACTTTAATCTCTTTATCATCAATTTCAATTCCATTTTCTAATTGAATTAAGTTTTTGATGTTAATAAGTAAATTATTGTGTAGGTTTTCATTTTCGGTGTTTATTCGTGGTATATATGAGGTTTTATAATACTTTAAATTAGTAGCTATTGGTTTGTTTTTACCGTAACCATCTATTACATTTATAATCCTAGGATAGGTTATATCTTCGCAAATATTATTTTCATTATTAGTACATAATATAAACTGCCTATTCCCGCCATCTTCCTTATTTTGTTCTAAAACTGCTTGTCCTGTTGTTCCTGACCCTGCAAAGAAGTCTAATACAATAGCATTTTCCTCAGTACTCATTTTTATTATCTGTTTTATTAGTCTTAAAGGCTTTTTCCCATTAGAAAATTCCATATTTCCTTCTTTTGAAACATTACCCATATCTAAATAAAAATCTTTCCACCAATCGCCACGAATTTTTCTCAAACCAAAATTTGATTTAAAATCATCGCATTGCCCGAACGAATCCGATAAAAACATTAATTGTTCTACTGCATTACCTTTATTTTGCAAATAATAACTTCTTTTATTTTTTTCCACATAAACTACTTTATTCAATGGATAATCACTTGTTTTAAATCCAGTAGTCTTATCATAACGAAATATTTTGTTGCTATTTTCATTAATAAATTTTTGAAAACCTTCAGAGCTATTATAAAGCTTTGCTAATGCTTGCTTTTTTTCTTTTGGATATATTTTTATAAATTCATCTATCAAACTACTAACCGATAAATCAGTGTTTAAAATTTTTGAATAGTGTTCATCATAGTCTGCTCTATAATCGTACAATATTTTCTTGGCAATATCCTTCTTACCACTCTTACAATAGACGTGAATATATTCGGCGTTTTTAACAATATTACCCATTTTAGCAGCTCTTACCTTCATACCTTGAGTAGCAGATAATTCAATATGTAAAGTTGTTACAAATGATAATTCACCAAAAATGTCATCACAAAGTAATTTCAATTGTGCTTGTTCGTTGTTATCTATTGAAATGAAAATTATCCCATTTTCCTTTAATATCTTTTTTGCAATTTCTAATCTTTTTTGCATAAAAGATAACCACTTTGAGTGCTTATATTCATTTTCAGAATCAACATATATATCATTATACATAAAATCCCTAGCACCAGTATTATAGGGCGGATCAATATAGATAACATCAATTTTCTCTTTATGTGTTTTTTCTAATAAATATAAACTATGAAGATTATCCCCCTCCAACAAAAAATTAAACTTCTCATCACTATTGAAAATGATTGATTTACTTTTTACATCTTCGAAAGTAGGAATTTGTGTTTTTAATTCTTCATCAACTCTTTCTTCGTGTTCTTCCCATATAAGTCCATATTTCTTTTTAGTCAATTCATTTTCAACCATAGATAAATTCGTTAAAATTACTTCATCCGTAATATTCTTCTTTATTTCACTTATAGTATCTAACATTTTATCTCTTCTTATTTTAGATAAGTTTGTTGTTGATTTAGTCATTGTTATCCACCACCTTTAAAAACGAATATTTATTTTTTATGTTCGAATGAAAATATTTTCCTTTGCTTCCAGAATTTAATAGGTTATTAAATTCAATACTAGCTTTTAAATATTTATAAGTTGTATTGTTTTTAAATTGAATTACTAAATCACTATTTAATACGGCAATTGCCTTTAAATCACAAGATTCAATATAAGTCCATTTATACATTTACTACCACCCCTGATTCTTCTACAATCTCTTCTTTTATAGTTTGAATTTGCTCATAGACATAAGGTGAAAAATAATCATACTTATAAGGATTTAAGGATATCATATAGGCATCGTTTAAATGTGCAATGTTATTGAGTTCATCTTTTAAGATTGGTTTTTTTGTGTTTTCTCTTAAAAACATCGCTTTTTCAAAATTAGTCCATTCACTAGTGTTAATATCTTTTTTATAGTTATCGGGAACAGCTTTGACTTCTATATCAAAATTCCTTGATATCAATTCAAGAATAGCATCTTCTTCTAAGCTACGTTCCTTCAAAATACTGTCTATTGTTTCTTTATTATTAAAATGTAGTATAGCTGAAGTATATTCCCAAACGCATTTAAGTTGCACATCATCACGATATTTTTCTAATTCTGTTAGTAGTCTGATATTTAAAATTTTTCTATAATATTCATTAGTTGATAAAGATTTAATATGCTCCTTAATCACTATATTCAAAGGTTTAAAATCATCTTTTGAAATATTTTGAATTGTTGGATAACTAGAATAATTGTTGAAATTTAGAATTTTACCAGTTTTATTTTTTATTTTCTCAATTTCGCCAGAAAAATATAAGGCAAATTTGGTGAATACTTGGTCGTGCGAAAGCACTAAAATTGTCCTATTTTCTTGAAGGGTATGTATCATATCAAAAATCACTTTTCTCCTGTATTCGTCATAAGAGGATACCGGATCATCTAATATTAAAGTTTTGTTATCTTTAATCAATAAAAATAGTAACAAACTTAAAATATTTTTTTCTCCATAAGATAATCCTTTAGTTCTATTTGTATTAGTATTAGTAATATCTTTTTTATGTTTCAAGATATACGAAGCTTTTTCTCCATTTGTATCGATTGTTTCTTTTTTTAGTCTATACGGGATTCCTAAAATATTTAGTTTTTCATTTATAATTTTTAAATGTTCCTTTAACGAATCAGAAAAAGTTTGTTTAATTTTAATTAAAAGTGGCTTTAAATCATCCACTAGCAAATTTTTTTCATCAATTAAACTTTCTAATTTTGGAAAGTAATTATATACGATTTTATCTATTTCCAACTTTTTAAGTTCGCTTGGGTTTAACTTTTCATCATCGAAAATATATATAAAGTCTATTATCTTATCTATTTCTGTATTTGTAATTAATAAGTTGACAAGTTCTATTTTATAATTTTCTATTTCTGTTTCATTCAATAAATCTGTAGGCTGCTCAACTCCGAGTTCTGCCATTAACTTTAGAGCAGGCGAACTAATTACAGCAGTAAAAGTTTTTGGAGTGATTTGTTTTATTTTCTCTATTTCGCTTTTGATTTCACTAGTTAAATTTAATTTGCAAAATGGACAAATGGACTCTGAATAATATTCAAAGTTTGTTCCATCTATTTTCCATTGTATATAATCACTACCGTATTTCTCTAACTCATTCAAATCTGCTCTATCACATTTTTTAAGTTCTTCAGTCATCCTATTTATTTTTGCGGTTTTTGGTAATTTGTTACCTTGAGCTAACTTCCCTCCAATTTCTTTATTAATAGTAGCCATTTTACCCTTAAATTCGTACAGACTAGGCAATAAATCTATTAATTTACTTATTTTATCGTGATACTCTGCTTGTAAATTTTTCAACTCTGTTGTATCTCCAAAAATTATTTTGTAAATTCCTTCTTGATTAGTTTGTTCTAACACTAAATCATTAACTGTAGCTTCTGAATATAAGGAAAACATATTTGTGTCTACATCTTTGTCATCAACCATTATTTTTACATCTTCACTTGATCCTATCATTTTGTCAAATTCTTCATCGATTTCCGTTGATAAACCATTTGCAATAGAAGACTTTCCGCTTCCGCTGATCCCAAATATATAATTGATTTTTTTATCTTCTATTTCAAACTCGGATTTTTTAATGTTTTTATAATTTTCTATAACGATTTTCACTTCTTTACCTCTTTTCCAAATAACATTTTTCGCTATTTTTTTCTAAATATAGTTTACCACAAAATTAAAATTAAATAAATCATTTTAAGGATTTTTAATGCAAATTAAAAACAGTAGTTTTATAAATGTAAATGTCAAAATAGGGGGTGCGGACGAAAAGTTGGACCATTCTTAAGAAAGGTAGGATAGTATATGCACACAATTATTGAAAGAGAAAAAGCA
>JAVWAV010000031.1:0-4418 GCA_036649855.1 Bacilli bacterium
GGTAACCAACAAAAAATTATTATTGGTAAATGGCTCGAAAGAAATCCAAACATATTTTTACTAGATGAACCAACAAGAGGAATCGACGTTGGTGCAAAATATGAAATTTATCAACTAATTATCAAAATGGCAAAAGAAGGTAAAACATGTATCGTTGTTTCAAGTGAAATGCCAGAAATTCTCGGTATTACAAATAGAATAGCAGTCATGTCGAACCACAAATTATCAGGAATCGTTAATACAAAAGATACAAATCAAGAAGAGTTACTTAAATTAAGTGCTCGTTATTTATAGGAGAAATATATGGAAGAAAAAAAAGTATGCGATACGTTGTTATGCTCTTCATATGATGAATATATTAAATCTATTGAATCTTATCAAAAACACATTGATACTTTAAGAGTTCATGGTACTGATAAAATTAAAAAACTTACCATTGAAAATAAAAGTGTTAAATGTAATAAACAATTAGATAAAGAAACAATTCTTAAAATTATTTTACATAATAAAGAGTTAATAGTAAAAGCAAAAGAAGTTGCAGCTGAAAACAAAGAAGAAATTTCTAAAACCATTAAAGAACAAAGAATGTTTATTAATGCTAATTATCCAATGTTTAAAGCTGAAATTGTTGCTAAAGGAAAAGAAGAAAAAGTTGCTTTATTAGAAAAGTTTAAAGCCGATCGTACTGAAGCAGTTCAAAAATACGTTGATTTAGAAGCAAGTGCAAAAGCCGATATGCTTGAAGCTGATTCAAAAGATAATAGTGCTCTTCTTAAAGTTAAAAAAGAAAGAAAGCTTGCAATTGATGAAATAAATAAAGCAAAAAGTGATGGCATTGCTAAAATTAAAGCAGTACAACATAATTTATTTATGGATAAGCAGAATGCATTCGCTGCTGCTCATGATGGTAGTTTGCCAATTCTTGATCAAATTGTTGGAAAAGCTGAAGCATATGCTTATGAATTTGATATATCTAAGTTCTTAATGAAAAATGGTCTATATATTATCATTGTTATCTTTATGATTGCATGTATTGTTATGCAACCATCATTAATTTCTTGGAACTCAATTACTGATATCTTAAAATACTTCTCAACAAAAGTATTCTTCGCATTAGGAGTTGCTGGATTAATCTTACTTGGTGGTACTGATTTATCTGTTGGACGTATGGTCACGATGAGTTCACTATTTACTTGTATGATTCTTAATCCTAATACTACAGTTTCATTCTTTGGAATTAAATTTAATTCCTTGTATGGTACAATCGGTTTTGCTGGAACAGCAATTATCGCACTTCTAATCTCAATATTAGTTTGTGTTTTGTTTAGTGCTATTGCTGGATATTTTACTGCTAAATTTAAAATTCACCCATTCATTTCTACATTAGGAACATCCCTTATTATTTGGGGCTTAATGAGTACTGGAACAAATAACATTAAAACTGGAACAGTTGTTGATGAAGCATTAGATATTACACAGTCTCTTGGAGGAGATTTCAACTTCCCACTGGCCTTAATATATGCGATTATCGCAATAGCAATAGTTTGGTTTATTTGGAACAAGACTAAATTTGGTAAAAACATGTACGCTGTTGGTGGAAACGCTGAAGCTGCAAGTGTCTCTGGAATCTCTGTATTCTGGGTTACTATGGGAGTCTTCATCATGGCTGGTGTCTTATACGGTATTGGTGGATTCTTACAAGGTGTTACCACAGGTTCATCTTCATCCTCATTCGGTCAAGGTTGGGAACTTGAAGCAATTGCCGCTTGTGTAATTGGTGGAATTTCCTTCTCGGGCGGAATTGGAAGAATCTCAGGTGCTGTTATTGGTTGTTTATTATTTGAAATTTTAAAACTATACTTAAGAGGAATTACAGGTGGTAACGCAGATATTGCTAACATCTTCATCGGTGTCATTATTGTCGTCGCTGTAACATTTGATAGTATTAAATATTTAAAGAAGAAATAATTAGTAAAAAAATGTATAATAAAAGTTCTGGGATAAACCCCAGAACTTTTTTAAAAAGAGGTAACTTTATGAATTTATATTTATTTTTAACATTAGTCGCCATCGGCTGGGTAACCTGCGTAATGACTTTAACTAAATACGTTCAAATATTACGTGGTGAAAGCACTTTAAAATTAAATGATGTTGAAGTTGCATTATGTTCTTTTATTTTTGCTTCACCCCTTGCTTTAGTTTGGTACCTTTTTTCAGAAGAAATTCGATTAGAGGATATGGCACATCATAGAAGATTTTTATTAATAACACTAGGCTTACTTGCTGTTCACATTGTTGTAGTTTTTTGTTTATTTTACTTTAACGTAATTATAGTAAAATTATAAAGGAGAAGATATGAAAACAATTTTAGTAGATTTTACCTCATTAGTTTCTGGAAGCGACGTAGCTTCTCAAGGCGTAAAGATCTTTCTTCACGCTCATAGTGATGCTATTAAACTAATTATTTTTGGAACTGAAAGTGATCTTAATACGTTTGATGAAGATGATAACATTAAAAAGTTAATCTTAACTGATGATACAACAGAAGTTGAGAATCAAGTTCTTATTAATGCATTAACAAATCGTGCTGATGTTTATGTTGGAGCAAGAGACAAGAATAAACTAATTCCTTTATTATGTGAATCATTTGCTATTCCTAATACAGTTTGTTTTCCTTTTACAACCTTTCCTTTAATTGAAGTTGGTAAAAGATCTTTACTATCTTCTTTTGAAGAAAAAGATATATCAAGCATAAAAGAAATAGCTGAACAAACAATTTTATATAGTAAAAATATCTTATCTCCAAAAGAAGAGAACATGTATTTACTTTGTCCAAGTGAACACACTGATAATGTTATTTATAAAAACCTTAATGAAGAGCTTATAGGCTTTTCTTGCTATCGTGGGTTTATATATCCTAATCAAGTTCTTTCAACTAATAGCACAATAATATTATCTCTTAATGATGATAAAGATTTTCTTCTTAATGCAATTAATGGTACAGTTAGCGCTTACGATACATTACGTCTTCAACAAACAGAAAAATCTTTCTTATCTAACATTGGAACAATGTTATTAAAAAGAACATATTATAATATCCATGCTCGAATTGATAAAACAATGACATCAAACGGAATTGTATATGTTGGACTTAAAAAAGACGTTGTAATTGTAAATTCTACGACCAATTGTAATGGCTTTGCAGCCTGTCTTGAAAGAGGATTTAAACTAATTAGCTTAAAAGAAAAAGACGCTGAAACTAAAAAAGAAGATAAATAAATATCTCTATTAATCTTAATAAAAATAGTATGAAAAAAAATCACAGTTTTGTTGAAAGTCTAAATAAAAATCTGGTAAAAAAATACCAGAAATTTTAAAATAATAAATATTTAAAAATGCGTGTTCATCGCATTTTTTTATCTTATTCAACAGTTTGTTGAACCGTTTCAACAACATGTTTGTTTACTAAATCAACATAATTGTATAAGATAACCTACAAGGAGTTAAAAAAATATGATTGGAGATAACATTAGAAGGTTGAGACTAAAAAATGGATTTACACAAAAGGAACTAGCAGAGAAGTTATTTGTTACTGGTCAAGCAGTATCAAGATGGGAAAACGGAGACGTTGAACCTTCTTTAGGAACAATAGCCGAAATGTCTAAGTTATTTAATGTACAATCAGATGAAATATTAGGAATAGAACATGCCGTTGAATTAGTAGAAGATATAAAAGAAAAAGAAGAACCTGTAATTACTGAAGAAAAAAAGATAGAAGCAACTAATGAAGTACGCCGTGAAACAATCGCATTTTGTTCAGTTTGCCATAAACCAATCTATGATCCAGAAGATATCGTAGAACGTTTAAAAGGTAGTCGTCATGAGCATATCTCATGTCAAGCCTGCGAAACAAAAAGAAAAGAACAAGAAAAGAAAGATCGTATTAATGATGCTTTCCGTAGAAGAAAACATGCTTACATTTATGGAAGCATTGGTACTGCCCTCTTTGTTATTGCTGCAATCGTTTCAGGAATCATTACAAAAGATTATGTATATCCATTAATATGTAGTGCCTTTGCTATTATTGCTTTTACATTTATTTCTTGTTGTATTCTAGACAATACATTTATTGGAGAATTCTCTCTTCATGTATTTAGCTGGGGTTTTGTTAAAATGCCTGGTATTATCTTCTCATTAGACTTTGACGGATTAATCTTTTTGGTCATCACAAAGATATTATTATCGATATTTGCTTTCTTGCTAGCTGCTGGATGTGCAGCTTTAGCATTTGTTTTAGGTGGAGTTATGTCATTATTTGCCTACCCAGTTGCTATTTCAAGAAACTATAAACATCCAGCTGTCTTATATTAATAATTTTAAAAAGGAGAAAAAATGAAAACTAAAAAATTATTATTTGT
>JAVWAV010000031.1:4518-8042 GCA_036649855.1 Bacilli bacterium
TCCTACAACTCCTACTCCTATTATTAAGCACTCTATTACTTGGAAAGACGAATTAGGTACTCTACTTGCTACAACTGAAGTAAACGAAGGAGATATTCCAACTTATACCTATGATAAAGTTGACACAGCAGAATTTGACTATACCTTTGCTGGCTGGAGCACAACCTTAAATGGAACAGTTATCACACCCCTTCCAGCAGCAACTGCAGATACAACATACTTTGCAATTATGACTTCAATCAAGAATAAATATACTATTACATTTAATTCTTTAGGTGGATCTGCAGTTGATCCAATCACGAAAGAATATGGTACTGCGCTTGAATCTCCTGACGTAAAACCAACAAAAGCAGATTTCCATTTTGCTGGTTGGTGCACAGATGAAGCTACTACAACCGCTGTAGTTTGGCCATTAACTATTAAAAGTAACGTCACGCTTTACGCAAAATGGAATAAAAAAGTTAAGGCTGGAATATACTTACAAAAGTTATTAACTTCGTATTCTGTTAATCCAAATAGCTTTATTCCATCCTCTCTTCAAGCAGGAGCTACATCTAATTTAATAACAGATACTACTCCACTTGATTATACAAACTTTGTTGATGTTGCTAATATTAAAAGTAATGGATTAGGAGAACAATGGATGATGGTACTTGATAATATCAGTCAATCACAAATGTTCTTTAATGCATTAAGTGTTATTGAAACATTAGTTACTACTTCTGTTACGGCATTTAATAACTACTTAGATAATAATCCAAGTGATACTGGTAAACATAACTTTATGAGTGGAATCTACTCAGTTACCATATCTTATACTGATGAGATTATAGAATATGCATTAGATTATACTCTTGGTGGTCAATCAGCACAAATCTATCTTAAGATGAATATCTTAACTGATGTAAAAGATGTAAGAGTCCAACTTGGTGATCCAAATGCAATACACTATACAATTAATAAAGATTCCTATACCTTTGCAATTAAATATTTAGGAATAAGAAGAGCTTATTTTTCTCTTAAAACAAAAGCAGATAAATCAGTAGAAGGACATATTAATGAAATTCTTACTGTTAAAGGTCTTGAAGTAAAAAGTGCTGCTGATTTCTATATTTCTGATAAGTATACCTCAGTTGTTGGAAATAAAGCTAATGGTCTAATTGGCTTTACCGGTTATATTACTGAATTATATGATTCAACACAAGGCACCATGTTAGGATACGAAGTAAAAGAAACACTAACTGTAGCAAGTAAGAACGTAACATATAATACCTTATGGTTTGATCTTACTTCTATTAATGGAATTTCTTCTATTAAATATCTTCCATCTTACAAAACTGAAACTGAAACTATTCCTAGTAAGTTATTCGTTAATGGATTAAGCACTGAATGGACTGCTAAAAAAGTTGGTGGATTTGATCCTAAAACAGCTTCAAGAAGATTCGATATCGAATTCCGTAGTCAATACTTCTTTAAAGCTAATGCTGAAAACAATGGTTATGAATTAGTTGAACTTAAAGTTCCAATGTTATTTGTTCAAGTTGAAAACTATGATACATTGATTAAAGACGTAAAAAATACAAATAATGTTACTATAAGTGTCTTAACAAAAACAACTGACTTAGATAAACTTCAAGCAGATTACGCTTCCTTAATTGATATCTTTATTGCTAATAAAGATAGCATCACTTCTGAAACAATTATTGCCTATATTGGAGAAAAGAAGTTATTTGCCTAATAATTCTTAAAAGAAAAAACGTCTTGTTCTAAACAAGACGTTTTTATTTGCTTTTTAGCTATTTACCATAAAATAAATTAATTATATTCTCTATTAATTTCCGGCGATAATATTTTCAACTTCGCCTCTAGTCATAAATAATTTTAACGGAGGAAGGTCTGGTGTCATTAATCCATCTATGCAGGTAATTTGCTTTTCATCCATTCCTCTAATGTAGCATGGCGTTATATTCGTAGGATCTTTTTTTACGATTGAAAGAGTACTGTTACCAAAAAAATTTACTTTTGCTGTTTCATTTCTTAAATCAATACAGAATTGAAGAGCTTCAGTGTTTAGTACAGCATTAATTGCTGAATTTTTAATATTAATAACGTTGTTTTTTACTTTATATTTTTCAGATGCCTGATTAACAACAATTGCTGCAAAGTTACTATATGCTCCAGTTTTATTATTAGTACCAATTACTGTTGAATCCTCAATATCAAAAGTAGCATTACTACTCCAAATATTGATTGGATTAAATCCACTTATGATGGAGTTATTTTTTATAATATAATGAGCACCATCATTAAGTATATCGCTGATTGCATAATTATGTGGTGCGTTTACTATTGCATTATCATAAACTACATTAATTGCATCACATTTATTAAAGAGAATAGTTCTTAAACTTTGTAATGATGAATGTCTAATTTCCATTGTAATATTATGAAATTCTACTGTTGAGTTTTTAAGGCCTTCACAACCTTCAAGAGATGCATCAAAACTAAATATTCTATCTGCTCTTGTTTTTTCACTATCGCTTTCAATAGATATATTTTGATCAGTTTCATTTGGAATACCATATAAAATAAGAGGTCTAGTAACATCAAATTGTTTTGCAATAACCATATCTTTTGTAACTCCAATGACAATTGGAGTCTTCTTAGTTTTACTTTCTACTAAGTCTCTTAGTGCCGTTTCACTATCTACACCTTGATAAACTGCATAATTAATTGTAGCAATCTGTTTACCTATTTTAATAGTTCCTGTTTTCTTTCCATTTATAGCAGTATTAAATCCTTCTATAATAGCGCCTTCTGGTTTATTTGCTCCTGTTAATAAATTAACATCAGCATATGTTTTTAAAGTACCGTCTAAGGCAGTTATCCCTAACGAAACAATCATTGGTTCAGCAATTGCATATATTTCTTTAGCTCCTGTTATAGCAATTGGTACAGTTACTGTAACTGTGCAAGTTGCAGCTATCTTGCCTACACTTGCTGTAACAATTGCTGTTCCTGCTTGTTTAGCAGTAACTAATCCGGTGTCACTAACAGTTGCAACACTAATATCACTTGATGACCAAAAAACAGTTTTATTTAGAGCGTTCTCTGGTAAGACAGTAGCAGTAAGTTCTATTGTTGTTTTTTCATCAAGACTGACTTCTTCTTTATCAATAGTAACTGAACTAACCTTTACTATAGGAGCAGTAGTAGATGGAATAGTGATTGGAATAATAGTAGTTGAAGGTTCAGAACATGACGACAATACACCACTTCCAACTACAAGTAACATAGTTAAAATTGAAAATGGAATTATATTAGATTTTTTGTTCATATTAAAAGTCTCCTTATACAATTATAATAACCCGATAACCCATAAAATACAAAGTTATTCTTCATATTTTATAAGATAATATTAGATATAATTTAATTTATTTATTACACTTTTATACATTTAATAAACATTTACAAGAAAAAACGTCTTGTCGAAACAAGACGTTTTTATGTGAATTTTAGCTAGT
>JAVWAV010000032.1:0-7293 GCA_036649855.1 Bacilli bacterium
ACGTTTTTAGTGGAGTTTTTATCTTTAAAGACAACTTCACCTGCTTTAAGAGCAGCGACTGGACAAATATTTACGCATAAATGACAGCCGACACATTTCTTTTTATCAATAAGGATTTCGCGATCTTCTTTATCCCAATAGATGGCTTGATGTCCTCCATCAAAGCAAGAAATATAGCATCTTCCACAACCAATACATTTTTCTTTATCAATTGAAGGATAAACAATATAAGTTCTATCAAGTTCTTCAGCTGGAACAATATTCTTTGTAGCTTTTCCAACAAGATCAGACAAGTGATCAATATTATGTCTTTCCATATAATGAGATAATCCATCATTCATATCTTCTACAATTCGATATCCATATTGCATAATAGCGGTTGTTACTTGAAGAGTAGAAGCTCCTAATAAAATAAATTCTAAAGCATCTTCCCAGTTTTCAATTCCACCAATTCCAGAAATAGGAAGTTGAGCTAAGGCTTTATCACTTCTTAATTCTTGAATAAATCTTAAGGCAATTGGTTTAACAGCTTTTCCACTATATCCTGATACTGATGATTTACCATTTACAATTGGTAAACCAATCATTTTATCTAAATCAATATTACAAATAGATTTAACAGTATTAATAGCAGCAATTCCATCAGCTCCGCCTTCAAGTGCTCCTTTAGCTGCTGGAATCATACTTCCAGTATTTGGAGTCATCTTAGCAAGAACTGGTAAAGTAGTTCCTCTTTTAACAGCTTCACAATATTTTTTTACTAAAGCTGGATCTTGTCCAACATCACTTCCCATTGCATGACTCGTCATTTGTGGACAAGAGAAATTAAGTTCAAGCATATCTGCTCCAGCTTTAGTAGCAAGAAGAGATAAATCTTCCCATTCTTGTTCATTTTGTCCCATAATTGAAGCAATAAGAACTTTATCAGGAAATTCAGCTTTAAGTCGAGCAATTGCAGCAAGATTTTCTTCGAGTGAATGTTCTGCAATTTGCTCCATGTTTTTAAAACCAATCCATGGAGTATTTTCTTTAGCTAAATTATCAAAACGAGGTGAGACTTCATTAGCAATAAAAAAGCCAATGGTTTTAAAAACAACGCCGCCCCAACCAGTTTCGTAGGCTTTTTTGCACATTTCATAGCAGTTACCGACTGGAGAAGAAGATAAACAAAATGGGTTAGGAAATTTTACTCCTAGAAATTCTATGGATAAATCTTTTCTAATCATATTATTTTCCTCCTAAATATGAATCAATTGATTCAGCGGCTTCTTTACCTAGTTTAACGCTATAAACGACTGTTTTATCACCCTTTACTATATCTCCTGTTGCGAAGAGATTTTTTAAAGAGGTCATATGATTTATAGTTTTAATAAAATGTCTTTCATCTTTTTCAAGATTTAATTGATCTGAGAAACGTTGACCAATAGCTAAGACGATTTTATCAGCATTAATAATTAAGGAAGAATCGTCGCGTGTATGTTTAAATACTACTTTGTTATTTTCGTCAATATAGTCTGGAGTAAATCCAGCATAGACATCAATATTATTTCTTTGAGTTAAAGCAAGTTCTTTTTTACTTGCTGGGAAGATGTCGAATGTTTCACGAGCTACAACTTTAACATTAGAAACACCAATTTTTTTAGAAGAAAGAGCGCAATCCATAGCGACATCTCCCCCACCTATAATAAGGATAGAAGAAGAAGGTTTAACTTCGCCATCATGTTCTTTAATATCTTTTAGATAATCAATTGCGGAAATAACTGATGAGTTATTTTCAAACATTGGTAAAATGAAGCTATCGTGAAGTCCTGTTGCTAAAAGAACGGCATCATAATTTACAAGAAGTTGCTCTTTAATAATTTTGCTATCAATATTGCTATTTGGTAAAAATTTAACACCAATATTGGCAATATGTTTAATTTCATTATCGATTACTTCATTAGGTAATCTATAACTTGGGATACCATATCTTAAATATCCACCTAATTCAGGATCTTTTTCATAAACATCAACTGCATAACCTTTGATTTTAAGGTAAAAAGCAGCAGAAAGTCCACTTGGGCCAGATCCAATAATAGCAATTTTCTTATTTTTAAAGTTTGGAACATCTTTAAATACTTCATATTTTGTTTGTTCTTGATAATCAGTAATGAATTGTTGTAATTTACCAATGTTAATTGGTCTATCGATTCCACATCTTGAACAAGCTTTTTCACAGTATTTTTCTGTTGGGCATACTCTTGCACAAATTCCACCAAGTGGATTATTAAGACGAATTGTATCAACTGCTCCATCAATGTTTTTGAATCTTAATGATCTAATGAATTTTCCAGGATCAGTTTGAGCAGGACAGGAAGCACTGCAAGGTGCATCTTCACAAAGAAGACATCTCGAAGCTTCTTCTAATGCTAGTAAAGAAGTAAAATCTTCTTCAACAGGCAAATTATAGTTATTTTTATTCACAAATATGACCTCCAAATAATGAATACTAATATTATATTAAAATATTGAGAAGAAATACATTCAAAATGAAATATACCAAAAAATACCGAATAATAATGCACTTTTTAATATAAAAATTAACTTTTAGTTATTAAACACTTATACTATTAATAAGAGGTATGAAAAAAATGGATAACATAAAACAAAAAAGAATATACGAAATATTTGCTTATTTATTAGTATACAGAGTTCAGAATGATATTGATGAAGCTAGCAAGCAAATTAATGGAATTAATGATAAAATTAAAGAAAAACAAGGATCAAAAATTAATGTTAATTTTTTAAGAAACGGTAATATTAAGGATTTAACGGCCGAAGTTGAATACAAAACTTCGTATCGCGATATGCTTAATGGAAATGCTTTTTCTAATAATTTAGAAATTTCTGATATTACAGTATTTAATTTACCTGATATTATTAAAAGTACATTTGAAGATGATGAAGATTTTGCTCAACGCTATGCATTACTTACGCAACTTATTTATCATCCAATGTACTATAATTTTGTAAAGAAAAACTATGATCATGAAGAAAAATGCTATGATTTTTCATTATCTAATATTTCAAAATTTTTAGGATTTGATTCTACTACTTATGAAAAAATTGAAAATGATAGCAAAATAGTCGCAAAAACGATTTCTTTTGGCTTATCAAAAGGAATCTTATCATCGTTAAAGCTATCAGTTGATATATTAAGAATAGTAGATCCACTTGCTATTCCTTTATTTAATGTAAGCGATGTTGTTGAAACATCATTTATTACCTCTGAAAGTGAATATAATGGTATTTTCCCAATGGGAGTTTCTTCTTTACTTTCAACGCAAGAATTAAGCGAAGCCGGAATTAACGTTTATATGAATGTATTAGCTTCAAACTTTGTAAAACTATCTGATGATGACATCAATGGTTTAGGTTATTCAGTGCTTCTCCTTATTCGTTATTATAAAAATAAATGTGGAGATACTGGCATTTTAGTTGCAAAAAATCTAGCACTTCAATTCTTGAATTGGAAACACGATTACGAAGTTTCTATTTTATTACAAGTAGAAAAAGACACAACCACTCAAATTGTTCGTAATAAATTTGACACATTAAATATAATTTCAAAAGAAATTATCTCATTATCTCTTGCTTAATACCGATTAATACGCATAAATATTTTTAAATTTTTTAGTCTCGTAATATTTTTATAGTATTATTAATTTTTATGTTAAAATAATTAAAGAAGTATTTATACTTAATATTTTTATATTAAAAAAGGAGTATGTTTATGCATAAAAAAACGATTGTAAATTCTATATTTGGAACAATTTTTTCTGGTGTTATTTTTACTTTACTTATTTATTTTAAAGAATTATTTAATTTTATGGACACTATTCAAACGAAAATTGTATCACTATTTGATTTTGGGCCTGTTTTTGAGGCAATTAAAGGTGGTTCCATTGATCTGATTGTTATTTATTCCGTCTTAATTATTTCAATCTTATTTTTCATAAGCACAATTATAGTAGTTATTGTAAAACGCAAACCTTGGTATATATTTGCAAGCTTTGCTTCTCTAATATTTGGTTGTGTTATTGCTGTTGCTGTTATGTATGCATATCTTCCATTTTATGAAAACTTATCGATTATGCTTGGAAAAGGCACAGGGGCAGTTGTATGGATGAAATTTTCAATTGCTGCAGTAATTCTTGTTTTAGCTTTAATTCTTTTAATTATTCAAATAGTTATGTCTATTCAACTTTTCTTTGTAAGAAATGATAATGTAAAAAATAAAAGCAAAAATGAAGGAGATGAAAATAATGTTTTCAATTTAACTCCTAAATATAATGTTGATACAACAAAAGCCGCCGCTCCTGTAGTTGAACCACAACCACAAGTAAATGTAGCTCCAATTGTTCAATTAGTTAAAGAAAATAAAGCTGCTGTTAATAAACCTTCACCTGAAATAGTTGAAGAAAAGAAAGAACCAATTGTAATTCAAAAAACTGTTAAACCAGTTGTTGCTCCTCAACCAGTCATTGCTACTCCAAAAGTTGAAGAAAAACCTGCAGTTGCAGTTGCTCCTGTTGCTCCAAAAGCAGTTGTTGCCCCAGTTGTTGCTCCTCAAAAAATAGCAGAACCAACAAATGAAGCAGCTTCTGGAACCAAAAGAACTTTAACAAAGAAAGAAATTCTTGAACAACTTAAAAATAGAAAAAAATCAACTGATATGATCGAAGAAAAGAAAGAAGAGGCTAAAGTAGCAGAAGCTGCAAAACCAACTCCAGTAGAAGTAAAACCAGTTGTTAAAGAACCTGTTAAAGAAGTAGTAGAAGTAAAACCAGTTGTTAAAGAAGCAGTAGTAGAAAAACCTGTTGTTAAAGAACCGGTTAAAGAAGTAGTAGTAGAAAAACCAGCTGTTAAAGAAGTGGCAGAAGAAAAACCTGTCGCCATCGTAAAACCTAAAGCACCTATTGTTAAAAAAGAAGAAACAAAAGTTGAAGAGAAAAAAGACGATGGAGAAGAAAAGAAAATTATTAATGTTTATCATATTACTCAGGTTAAATCGACAAAAAAATGGCAAGTTAAATTAGGTAACGGTCAAAGAGCTATTAAATTATTTGATACTCAAGCTGAAGCTAATGAATATGCTAAATTACTTTCAAAAAACAACGATAGAGGAATATTACTCCACGGTCGTAATGGAAGAATTAGAAAAGAATAATACATTTAAAAAATTGAACGAAAGTTCAATTTTTTATTTGTTTTTTAAATTGTGTTTCAGTCATTAATATTAAGAGCTAGAGTTTTTTAATACTAAATTATATTAATTTTTCTTTACGTTTTTTGTTATTTAAACATAAATAAATACATTATTTAATAATTTCTATTAAATTTTTATAATATAAATTGTATGATTATTACATGCATCTGTAGTTCAGTGGTAGAACACTTGCTTCCCAAGCAAGCTATGCGGATTCGATTTCCGTCAGGTGCTCCATATTAACAAATATAAAGATGCTTTTTAAAAGTATCTTTTTTTATTTAATTCATTTATAAATGTTGATGCATAAAATAATTTTAAATGAATCAAATAAATATTTATGTATGAAATTGTAATGGTAAAACAAATAGCGGTTAGTAAAAATAACAAATTTCATAATAGATTATCTTCAACAAAAAGTTTATTAATATCAATTTATTGTTATATAATAAATGAGGTTAAATTATTGATTTTGTTTCTGTAGCTCAGCTGGATAGAGCGTCCGCCTCCTAAGCGGAAGGTCAGCGGTTCGAATCCGCTCAGGAACGCCATTATAAGTGTAAAAAACTGACACATTTATGTATCAGTTTTTATTTTGTGATCTTATCTTAAAAAACAAAAATAACTTAATTGATGTTATATTAAGAAACGTGAAAAACATAATTTTTGTTGTTTTTATTTTAAATCAATTTATCTAAAGAATCTAAGAAGACTAGACAACTGATTTTTTACATTTTTTGCGTTGTTTCTTCATTTATATGTTTATTTGAAAAATCTATTAAGGTTGTTTTAAATTCTATTTCATCTAGTTTAGATCTTATTCTTTCTTTAAATCTAACTTGAACTTTTTAGCATTATTACCTGTTTGTTGAGCCATTTTAATTAAATTAGTTACGAATCAATGTTTAAAGAAATAGCTTGAGAAAAAGTATTTAATGATTTCTTTTTGGTAATATACAACGAATTAATTTATTATATATATTTCTATTTAATATATTATTTTGTGTGGTGTTGAAATAGTCACCTAACAAACTTTACAATGTAAAAAATATAGGTTGACAATAATTATTTGCATGGTAATATAGTGAAATAAAAGGAAAGGAGAAACAAATATGAAATATTTATATTTTGTAATGATTTCAATACTTGGTATTTGTTCGGGCTCTTATGAAAACGATGTTTTCATTCGAACACAAAATCCAAATATTGAAACAAAATCCGAAATTCATCATTTCGAATATGGAGGAGGCGGCGGAGGCGGCGTTACTCCAGCAGTTCCACAAGAACAATACGCAGAATTTAGGAGCGAATGTGATTTATATGGTATTTCAATAGATAAACAATGGCACCCATACTGCAGAAATAAATTTATAAAAAAAACTGACCTAAGATATGATACTGGATATTTACAATACCAGACAGACATTCAACAAATACTTCTTCAAAACGAAAACAATTCAAATATTTTTAGTGTTGTATATAGAGTTGTTACTAGTCCTGTTGGAAGACGAAATTGGGGTTTTTGTGGAATAGGAAGCCATAGTGATACTTGGTACACTTCTAATATTAAGACCTCTGCAAACTTGGGAAATAACAAAGATATAGGACAATGGGCTCCTAAAAATGAGCATGCAAATTTTAGTGGTTCTATTGGAGTTGGTCTTTCATCTAATGGCCCATCAATTTCTACTTCTGTAAATTTTAATATTAGTCAACTTAATGTTATTAGTAGAACTAATGTTGCGACAAGCCATTATGAAACTGAATTTGATATTACAGCAAATAGCAATTATAATTTGTATTCAGCTATATATGTAGGATTTTTCACTTTTATTAGAGATACATCAAGTGTTTCGCCTATATTTGATTTGCAACATACAGTTTCTTATTATGGAAGTGAATATTTTCATTTAGAATCTCGTACTTATAATATTAGTCTTGATGATCCTGATATTGAAATGTAAAAAACCGGCAGTTTGCTTTTAGAAATAATTAAGGAGTATGTTATGAAAAGAAAATTATTTATAGGACTTAGCTTTATTATT
>JAVWAV010000033.1:0-7083 GCA_036649855.1 Bacilli bacterium
AAGCGATGGAGCAGTTGCAGCTCAGCATGCCTTTCATAAAATCAAAGGTATATAATGTAATAAAAGATAGAGAATTCACTTAAAAGTGAGTTCTTTTTTTTATGATTCAAGCAATATGTTATAACATATGAGGCTTGTAAGATAAAAATAAGCGTATAAAAACTTTTTTTAATATTTATATTGACATACTTGTTATAATAACCTATAATTTTGTTATAACAAGTATGAAAGGGGTTTCAGTATGAATTCAATAGATAAGAATGCAGATTTACCAATGCATCAACAACTCTATATTATTCTTAAAGATAGAATTAACAACGGTGATTATAAAGAGGATTCTATTATACCTTCAGAAGCTGAGATTCAAAAAGAATTTAATATTTCAAGAATTACAGTTCGCCGAGCTGTAACAGATCTTGAACATGACGGATTTGTTCGAAAAAAAAGAGGCGTAGGAGCTGTTGTACTACATCAAAAGAAATATCGAGATTCATTTCTATTTAGTGGATTTACAGATGATGCAAAAAGTCGAGGCGAAATACCGGGATCCATTATTTTAGAGTGTAAAGAAATTGAAGCGAGTGTAATGGTCAGTGAAATGTTACAAATTGAAGTTGGAGAAAAAATTGGTTATTTAAAACGATTAAGATTATTAAATGGAAGAATTGTTGGGTTGCATGAAACTTATATTTCATTACGATATGGATTTCATATTATTGATAGCGACTTTAATTCACTTACATCTTTATATGATTTTTATGATAAACATGGAATTGAACTAGGCTATGCTGATGAAACAATTGAAGCAAAAATGCCAACTGCAATCATCCGCAATGAGTTGTATATGGATGAAATTCAACCAGTCTTCTATCGTGAACGTAAAACTTATGATAGTAGTGGAAATATTATCGAATATTCACAGAATTACTATAAGGCAGATAGTTATAAATATTACGTACATTTAGATAAAAAGAATGACTAAAAGGGAGGCTATAATATGAAAATGTATGATGTACATGCGCATCTTGGAAAAACTAGTTCTGGAGAATCAAACAGTGCCGCATTGCTTGTTGAGGAATTGAATAGTTACGGTATAACTAAAGTTGGTATCTCTTCATTATCTGGAACAAGTACTAGAGAGCAAAATGATTTAGTTCATGATGCGATGATGGAATTTCCTGGAATTGTTAAAGGCTATGCATTCATAAATCCTAAAGCACCGGATGTTCACGAAGAAATAGATAAGTGTTTGGGTGAATATAAAATGGATGGAGTTAAGTTTCATCCTTGGAAACATGGATACTATTCCGATAATTGTCCACAAATTGATGGTGTATTAGATCAAATAGAAACGTATGGAGTTCATATTCAAGTTCATGTAGGAACGAGCCCATTATGTACGCCATTCCCTTGGATTGATTATGCGATTAAACATCCGAATTTACGTGTTTTATTTACTCACATGGGATGTCGAGAATTTGGTTACAGTACCATTGAAGCAATAAAAGATATTAAAAACATTTGGGTTGAAACTTCTTGTCAAATGGAACAAGAAAATCTAAAGAAAGCAGCTAAGGATTTAGGTTCAAAACGAATTGTATTTGGATCAGATTGGCCTTACAAACCAACGAATGTAGAGATAGAAAAGATCCAATGCATGGGATTTAATGAAGCTGAATTAGAAGATGTTTTTTATAAAAATGCAGAATATCTTTGGACAAAAATATAAAGGAGGAAACAAGAATGAAAATTACCGTAATGAGAATTGATGACAGGTTAATACATGGACAAATTGTAACAAGGTGGATTGATTATGCAAATGCAAAAATGATTATGGTAGTAGATGATGCAGCTGCCGGAGATAAGATGCAGCAAATGTTATTAAAATTTGCAATTCCCAGCGGCATTAAATTAGAAATCCTTACAAAAGCTGATGCATTAGCAAGGATTAATAATGATGAAACAAATACAAATGTATTATTAATGATTCGTAATCCAAAAGAAGCAAATAGCTTTGTCGATATGGGATTTAAAATTGATCAAATAAATGTTGGAAATATTTCTAACTCAAAATCAGCGACAGGAAGAAAACAAATGATGGATTTTATCTATCTTGAAGAAGCTGATGTAAATGCTCTAAAAGCATTAAGTGAAAAAGGTATTAAATTAGAAATTAAAGCATTACCTACAGATAGAGGTAAAGATGCTATTGAATTGATTCAAAAGAATTATTAGTCCGAAATCATGTGCACGTGATAGGAATAGATTGTAAGAAAATTAGAGGAGGAAACAAGTATGAGTTTGTTATTACAGGCAATTTTAGTATCACTTATCGTCTGGATTGGCTTTTTAGATAAAGCATTCTTGCACACATTTATCTATCGACCAATTTGTATTGCACCGCTCGTTGGCTTAGTAATGGGAGACTTAGCAATTGGGTTAGAAGTAGGCGTTTCAGTTGAAATGATGTTCTTAGCAGTAGTATTCGTTGGAACCGCAGTTCCACCAGATGAAACAGTTAGTAGTGCATTAGCTGCTGCTTATGCATGCTTAGCAGGAAGTGCTGCTGTTGGTATTGCTACTGCATTACCAATCGCAATTATTGGTCAGATTTTCCGTCAAACACGTAATGCAACAATTTATGAATTTACGCAACGTCGTGTTGAGCATTATGCAGCAAAAGCAAACACAAAAGGAATTATTATGTGGACAACTATAATTCCAAGTATTATTGAATATATTTTCTTTGGAATTCCAACATTCGTTGCTGTTTACTTTGGAGCAACTTATATTCAACAGTTCATTGATTTCATTCCACCAAAAGTAATTGCAGGTATTGCTGCAGGCGCTGGATTAATTGGAGCCGTTGGTGTTGCTTTATTATTAGGAACAATTAAAGATAAAGTTAGTTGGCCATATTTTATTGTAGGTTTCTTTATTGCATCTTATCTTGGTGTTAATATGATCGGAATCGCATTAGTAGCAATTGTTATTGTAGCTTTAAATTATTATACAGATAAACGCTCAGCTGAGCGTAAAGAATAAGGAGGATATTAAAATGAGTGAAACTGCAAATCTAAATTTAGATGCACGAAATGAAAAATTAACAAATAAAGAACTCTGGAAAGTATTCTTTTATTCTTTAGCTATTGAAAGTGGCTGTTCTGTTACAAAACAAGAAGCTCCAGGATTTACGCAAGGAATGATTCCAGTAATTGAAAAATATTACCAAACTCAAGAAGCAAAAGAAGCTGCTTACACACGTCATACTCAATTATTCTTAACTGAAGGACGTATGGCTGCATTCTGTGTAGGAGTTGCGGCTGCAATGGAAGAACGTTATGCAGTCCAAGAAGATATTGATCCAGATTCAATCAATGCAATTAAAGTTGCCTTAATGGGACCTTTAGCAGGGGTTGGAGATTCCATTATCCATGGTACATTAAGACCAATTATGGCCGGTATTGCTTGTTCATTAGTAACAGCAAGTGGATATAGTAGTCCATTAGGTCCAGTAATTTTCTTAACAATTATGGCAGTATTATCGGTAGCAATTCGTTACTTTGGAGTATTTAAAGGTTATGCTAGTGGAATGATGCTAGTAGAAAACATGCAAGAAGGTGGCGTATTAGATAAACTTACAAGATATGCAGCGATTGCAGCATTTATCGTATGTGGAGGATTTATTTCTTCTTTAGTTTATTGTAGTACACCTATTACTTATACAAGTGGAGAAACAACAATTAAACTTCAAGAAATGTTAGATGGTTTAATGCCAAATATGATTCCTTTACTATATACATTATTAATGTATTGGTTAATTAACAAAAAGAAAGTTTCAGCTGTTTTATTGATGTTATTAACAATGGTATTAGGTATCATCTTGGTATATTGTGGAATATTAGGTTAAAAAATGTAAGGATTCTGCATTTATTATATTAATATTAATAAATAATGTAGAATCCGTTTTTTATTAAGAAAACAGGAGGGCATAATATGATTATAGATTTTCATGCACACTTGAAAAGAGATATGGTAACAAAGGTATATGATGTTGATGATTGTTTAAAAGATATGAAAGATAACAACATTGATAAACGAGTTATTAGCACATTAGAAGGTAAAACAATTACAGATCAAAATAATTTTATAATTGATTTAGTAAAAAAATATCCAGATAAATTGATTGGATGCGCGAGCATTAATCCTAAATTAGATGATTGTGTTGATGAGATGAAGCGATTAACAAAGTATCCAGAAGAAATAAAAGTAATTGAATTTAACACTTGGGAACATGGTTATTTACCTGAACGTTATGAATATCATTTAAATCAAATTTTTGAAATTATTCAGGCTAATCACTTGGTTGTGAAATTATTCAGTGGATGGGGAGCACGTAGTATGCCCCAACAATGGACAAAATATCTTAAGAAGTTTCCTGATATTAAATTTGTAATATTACATATTGGTGGAATTGATTTTGGATATGGTGCAATTGACTTTATTAGAGATATGCCGAATGCATTAACAGAAACATCGGATCAAACAGAAATTCAAGTTCTTCATAAAGCATTTGATCAATTAAAGCCAGAGAAGTTATTATTTGGATCAAATTATCCGGAACAAATTACTAAGTGTTCAATTGATACTTTTGATGTGTTAAAACTTACAGATGAATATCGTGAAGCCATGTTTTATAAAACTGCAACTAGTTTACTAAAATTATAATTTTGGATTATAATGTGTTTAATGATTTATTATGTTAGGGATATAGACTGCACCTGACAAATGCTTTGAAAGGAGGTAGTCGAGAAATAGTCTGCTCGGCGTGTTATGGAAACAAAAAAGATAAGAGAATTAGTACCAGAAAATAAACAAAAAATGTTTGATGATATAAAATCAGGAGCAATTTTAGGTGCGAGCAATCATATTAAAATGATTGGCGAAATGTTTATCGAAATTGGTAAACAAACGGATATTGATGACAAAGAGAAGTTAGCGAGAATTAGCAAAATTAGCAATTATTATAAAGAAACTCGTGGTAAATCTAGTTATGCAATTATCAATGCTTTGAATGCGATGACTTCATCATTATCTTCATTAAAAGGAAATGTTAAGGAAGGAATTAAAAACGAAATAGAAAATTATTTCAAACACGCAAATGCGAATGTTGATAAGATTATTCAATATACGAATAAGCTTACAAAAGACATGAAAGTAATTATGGTATTTGATTATTCAAGTACAGTTGAAAAATTCATTGCTTCTATTCCACACAGAGTTAAAATATACATTCCTGAAAGTCGAGCAATTGATGGTGGGAAACCATTTATAAAAAAAGCTCTTGAAGCAAATCATGATGTACATTTTATTCTTGATGCTGCTATGTTAACGGTTTTAAAAGAATGCGACGCTATTTTTATTGGAGCGGAAACATTTTATCCCGATGGAACAGCGTTTAATACCGTTGGATCCGATATACTTGCCCATTTATGTAAAGAATATAAAATTCCGTATTATGTATTAACACCAATGCTGAAAGTTGATATGCGACCTTTACAAGGTGAGTATAAAGAAGTTATAGCATCAGATTTAGCTGATAAACTAAGTGAAAATTGGGAAACTAATTTAAAAGAAAAAGTTAACTTTAATTGTATTGAATTAGTAGCAATTGATCCTGAATATATAACTGCATATGTAAGTGAAGAAGGAATATTGCCTATATCTGCGATTTATCATGAAGCTTGTTTGTATCAAGAAAGGATAGGAAATAAATAATATGACAAAAATTAATTATCCGCTTGGATTAGTTATGATTCAACCACATCCCTTACCTGGTAGCTATCTCAATAATGGCGAAAGCTTTGATGAGGTTTTAGCTGCTGTTATGGATGAAGCAAAAATGGTTGTGAAAAACGGATTTGATGGATTTATCCTACAAAATATGCATGATGGTCCAGTACATCAAACGGCACAACCAGAGACAATTGCCTATTTGTCGGTAATTGGGAATGAGTTAAAAAGAACTTTCCCAGATAAAGTTTTAGGAATATTAGTAAATTGGGATGGAATAGCTTCATTGGCTGTTGCTGAAGCTTGCCATGCTGATTTTGTAAGAGTTGAATATCTTTATACTGGTGTCAGTGTAAATTCTACAGGCTTTATGCAAGGACAATGTATTCAAATTTGTGAAATGAAAAAAAGAATGGGAACGAAGATGCCTGTGTATGCAGATGCTCAAGAAGTAAATAGTATGTATTTATGCCCAAAACCAAAACCAGATACTGCAGTTGATGTTGTTAAGAGCGCATTTGCTGATGGCGTGTTTATGAGTGGAACAAGTTGTGAAGAAAGTTTAGAATTAATAAAAGAAGTTAGAAAGAAGTTGCCTGATACACCTATTTATTTAGGAGGAGGAGCAACTGGAGATAACGTCAGAGAATTGTTGAGATTTTATGATGGCGTTAGTGTTGCAACTTGGATTAAGAATGGGGATATGAAAAACCCGATTGATGAGAAACGGGCTAAATATTTCATGGATGAAATTAGAAAAGCAAGAATAGACAGGGAAAAAAAGTAAGCCCTATAAGAAAGGTAATAATATGATTGGCATAATAATATGTGGCCATGGTAATTTTGCTTCAGGTTTAAATAGTTCCGTTAAATTACTAGCGGGTGAAGTTACAGATTTAACTTTTGTCGATTTTTTAGCGGGAATGGGACAAGATGAACTAAAGGAAAAAATTGAAGAAGAAATAAATTCATTAAATCATTGTTCTAAAGTAATTATTTTAACTGATATCGTTGGTGGAACACCATTTAAAACAAGTGTAATAGTTTCAATGGAGAAAAAGAATATACTTGTAATATCAGGTACGAATTTACCATTATTACTTCAATTAGTTATATCGAAAGATCTAAGTGATGATGTAGATTCATTAATAAGTAATTCGATTAAAGAATCACAAGAGGCAATGTTTCTATTTGAATTAGAAAATTTCGAATGATAATAATCGAAACGAAAACTTAACTACTGATCATACAGTAGTTTTTTTGTGATGTTTTCTAATCTATGATAGAATA
>JAVWAV010000034.1:0-2129 GCA_036649855.1 Bacilli bacterium
GTTTACAAATACAAAATCTTAACAATGTGGTCTTCAGCGATGCCGAATGGGTTAGGTTCTGTGATGAATATTTAGATAAACCTAGTGAAAATCATATTGATAAAACTCGTAAAATTCATAATGATTACATTCATGATTTTGTATTTGATGATGGACATGTAAAGAATATTTATCTTGTAAAAAAAGAGGACGTAACAAAAAATAAAATGCAGGTTATTTCTCAATTTGAAATAATTGGGACTCATTCTAATCGATATGATGTTACTATTTTGGTGAATGGACTTCCATTAGTACAGGTAGAACTAAAGAAACGCGGTATTGCTATTAGAGAGGCATTCAACCAAGTAAATAGATATAGCAAAGAAAGTTTTAATAGTGAAAACTCACTATATAAATATTTGCAAATTTGTGTAATTTCTAACGGTACAGATAGTCGTTATTTTGCGAACACAACAAAACGTGATAAAAATAGTTTTGATTTTACTATGAATTGGGCAAAATCAGATAATTCATTAATTAAAGATCTTAAAGATTTTACAGCTACTTTCTTTCAAAAAAATACAATTTTGAAAGTACTTTTACATTATTCTGTTTTTGATTCTAGTGATAATTTGCTTATTATGCGTCCTTATCAAATTGCTGCAACTGAAAGAATCTTGTGGAAAATAACAAGTTCATATAATGCTAAAAGATGGAAAACCGTTGATAGTGGTGGTTATATTTGGCATACGACAGGTTCAGGTAAAACTCTAACTAGTTTTAAGGCTGCACGATTGGCAACGGAACTTGATTTCATTGATAAAGTGTTTTTTGTAGTAGATAGAAAAGATTTAGATTATCAAACAATGAAAGAGTATCAGCGTTTTTCTCCAGATAGTGTTAATGGTTCAGAAAATACTGCTGGGCTAAAACGAAATATTGAGAAAGATGATAATAAAATCATTGTTACCACAATTCAGAAGTTAAATAATCTTATAAAAGGTGAAACTGAATTAACTATTTATAATAAACAAGTGGTATTTATTTTTGATGAAGCTCATCGCTCACAGTTTGGTGAAGCTCAAAAAAATATTAAAAATAAATTTAAACAATATTATCAATTTGGTTTTACAGGTACTCCTATATTTCCAGAGAATGCCCTTGGAGCAGAAACTACTGCATCTGTATTTGGTAGTGAGCTACATTCCTATGTTATTACTGATGCAATTCGTGATGAAAAAGTTTTAAAATTCAAAGTAGATTACAATGATGTTCGCCCAAAGTTTAAAGGTATCGAAATGGAACAAGACGAGAAAAAGCTATCTTCTGCTGAAACAAAAGAAGCATTACTACATCCAGAAAGAATAAAAGAAGTATCACAGTATATCTTAAACAACTTTAGGTTTAAAACACATCGTTCTCATATTGGAGCGAAAAGATTTAATGCTATGTTTGCTGTTAGCAGTGTTGACGCAGCAAAACTTTATTATGAATGCCTTAATAATTTACAGAAGGATTGCGAGAAACCTTTAAAAATAGCGACTATATTTTCTTTCGCTGCAAATGAAGAACAAAGCGCAAGTGGAGAAATACTTGATGAAACATTTGAACCAACAGCAATGGATAGCAGTGCAAAAGAGTTTCTAACCTTAGCTATTAATAATTATAACGCTATGTTTAAAACTGAATTTGGTGTAGAAAGTAAAGAATTTCAAAATTACTATAGAGATGTCAACAATCGTGTGAAAAACCAGGAAGTTGATCTTTTAATTGTAGTTGGTATGTTCTTAACGGGATTTGACGCTCCGACATTAAACACTTTGTTTGTTGATAAAAACCTTCGCTTCCATGGTTTAATGCAAGCGTTTTCGAGAACAAATCGTATTTATGATTCAACAAAGACTTTTGGCAACATAGTTACTTTTAGAGATTTGGAACAAGCTACAATTGATGCAATTACACTTTTTGGAGATAAGAATACTAAGAACGTGGTACTTGAAAAAAGTTATAGAGAATATATGGAAGGCTTTACTGATATCTCGACAGGAGAGGCTCGTCGAGGCTATATAGATGTTGTGACGGAATTAAATTTAAGATACCCTGAAATTGATAACATCGTTACTGAAAAGGATAAAAAAGAGTTTGTTAAG
>JAVWAV010000034.1:2229-5960 GCA_036649855.1 Bacilli bacterium
TCGTGCAAAAGAAAGTTTGATAGTTGATTTCATAAATCAAACAAATTTAAATGAAATACAGGATAAGTCTACTATTATTGCTTCTTTCTTTGAGTTTGCTCAAGCAGAGCAAAAAAGAGAAGCAGAGGAATTAATTAATGATGAAGAACTTAATGTAGAAGCTGCTAAGAGATATATTTTAGTTTCACTAAAAAGAGAATATGCGAGTGAAAATGGGACTGAATTAAATGAAATATTGCCTAAAATGAGTCCTTTAAACGCTCAGTATTTAACAAAAAAACAAAGCGTATTTCAGAAAATTTCTGCATTTGTTGAGAAGTTTAAAGGTGTTGGAGGAAAATTATAATTTAACAGAGGCTATTTTCTTATATAGTGACTTGGCTATTGCTTAACTTGTACTATGTGATTAGGTGTTTAAATTTCTGTGTTGAAATTATGGTTATAAATTGGTAGTGAATTGGAGAAGGAGAAAATTAATGTTTAAAACAATAGTGTATTTTGATAAAGAAAGAGTTGCACAATATGCTGCTTTATTAAAAAATGAAAAAAATATGCAACTTAAAAATGTTAAAATAAGAGATCATAAAACAATAGGAGGTAAAGTCCCGGTAATACATGGTGAACATGAAAAGTATGAAGAATACGCAGGAGAAATATTAGAAAACAATTTATCAGATTGCGATGAGTTTGAAAAATTATTAGAAAAACGAATGGAAGGAGATTATTTTGATTTCACTGAACAAGATTATGATTTTGAAACTTTGCCAAGATCCTCTATAATAAAATTTGAAAGTAGTATAGAAATTCCAGAAGGATTTGATATGATGCATATTATAAATGATTTTAGACCACAGATTATTGCTGCAATAGCTGAAATAGAAAATAAAGATATAATAACAAGCATACTTGGAAAGAAAACAACAAAAATTCCAATTAATTTTATAATTAAGAATGAAAAAAACATATTGGGCTTTTCTAAAATTAATTCAAATAATTTATGTGTAGATATCGAAACAATAGAGGAAGGTGAATATGATAGTGCAATTGTAATAGCTAAATTTAAATCAAAAAAGAGAGTGGAGGGAGAAGAAGTAGTTTTTGATGTTATGAAAGATTTGTTTTCAATGAATAGAGCATTAAGAAAGCAATCGGGGAATGCGAAAATTGAAGGTATGGAGAATATAATCATAGCTAAAGATTATTTCTCTTTAGAAATTTTAGCCATATATGAATAAAACTATTTATTAAATACTTTTTAATAAAGACGACAATGATACCTTTTTGATACTACACCATTGCTTTATCACTTATAAAATCCTGTCTTTTACAGTTCGAAAAGAATAAAAAGTGCTTAGAGCCCTAAATGAAAGGGTTTAAGCACTTTTTGCTTGTTATAGTGAATATGCGTAGATTATTAAACTTTTGTGTTTTTAATAATATTTCTTATCTTCTTCTTACTGATAATCTCATAATCGGTTCTAAATCCAAAACGCTCATGTAATAGGTCAGTAAGTGAAGAACGTGTATAAGCTGGAATATAGCCATTATATTGAGTATCTACTAGTTCCATATCTCGCAAGGTATTTAATAAGGCTGTTACTGTAAATTGGTTTCCTAACATGTCTGCTAATAGTCGATATATAACGAGGGATAGAAAGCAAGTAAGAAAATGTGCTTCTATATGATCTTGGTTGTGTAAGTATACTGGTCTTGCTTTGAAATCGGTTTTCATTATTCGAAAACACTCTTCTATTTGCCATCTTCTTTCGGATACAGTAAGAATAGCCTTAATATCATCATCTTCTAGATTGGTGGTAATTGCATAAAATCCATCGTACATAGCTTCTTCTGTTATTTTATCTTCGCTTAGTAAATAGGATTCTTCGATTACTTCGCCATTTTGATCTGTGGTTACTTTTTTTATGAATCGAGAAGGGTCATTAGGATTCTTTGTATTCTTTCTTAACTTTCCGTTCTTTCTTATCATATTTATGGCACGTAAAATTTGTTTATCTCTGATGTTTTTTTGATAGATGGCATATTTGGGAGAGAAAGTAATAATTAATCTTTCCTCGAATGGTTTTTCTATGGGAAGTTCTTTATAGAATACTCTGTTCCTATTTGCTTCAATCGTAAAATCAATTTCGTCAATATTAATTCTTTTGCCAAATGGATGACCAAGTTCTAAGAAATCACAATGCCTTAGTGCTACTTCTCTATCTTCTTTTTTAAGTTTCTTTAAAGATTGGGTAATAATGTAGGCACGATTTTGGATGCGATTAAATTGCTTATTATTTTTAGAAGCAAGTCCTGCATCGCTACAATAGATAAATTTTGAAAGTTCGAAATCTTTAATGATTCTTTCTTCTAATGGTCTTAAGGTAACCTGTTCATTTTTATTCCCTTCATACATATTGAACGCTAAAGGAATACCGTCACCATCCATCATTAAGCCCATACCTATAATTGGATTCGGCCTATTTTCTTTACTCTTTCCATACTTTCTAAAATCATCCTCTTCTTCAATTTCAAAATAATAGTTTGTACAATCATAATAAAGAGTATTTGTATTTCTTTTTTTTATAAAATGACTATTCTTGTATAATTCACTTTGAATATAATCACTTTCTTTCGATAATACAGATAAAGCTCTGTAAACATCATGAAGTTCATATTTTGGTTTTTCTAATAAGGTAGAAGCAAATTCAAAAGAAGAACGTTTACTAGAGGGAACTAAAATACGAGAGTAAATAAGATCAGATAAAATGGCATTGATATCATAATCAAACTTGTATTTAGATTTAATGGTCTTACATACATGGTCTAAATTCAATTTATAATAGATATTCTGTAAGAATAAATAACCACAATTAAATTTTCTTAATACATCCGTTTCAATGATTCTGTTTGGAGAAAAAGAAATCGTAGAATCTTCGTTATCACTTTTTTCTTTTGAGGTTAATTCAAAAGCATACTCTTTAGCCCAAGAAATGACTTCGTCGCGGGACATCTTTTTTTCTGCACAAAGGTCATCCATCTTTCCGAGCTTCTCAAAAATCTTAGTAGTTCTAGATTTATTATGATAGAAGTCTTTAATAATATAAACAAATTCATGATTTTTAGTAGCTTTAATACTAACTCGCATAAGAACACCTCCACAATATAATACTATTATATCATAAACTACGACAATATACGATATATAAATTAAAAATATTTGACAAAAATAATATAAAAAAAGGCGACCGTTAGGGCACCTTGACTATATTGTGATATTTTTAACTGTAAAACACCCGGAGAATATAATCATAGCTAAAGATTATTTCTCTTTAGAAATTTTAGCCATATATGAATAAAACTATTTATTAAATACTTTTTAATAAAGACGACAATGATACCTTTTTGATACTACACCATTGCTTTATCACTTATAAAATGTATAATGTAATTAGGAAATAGAGGTAAAACATTTTTGAACTTAAACAAAAATGTTTAGTATTTAATCAGTGATGAAGAGTGGGAATAAGTAAATAAAGTCCATAGAATCTTCTATAAGGTTTTACGGACTTTTTGTTCTTTAAAATCTGGTGTCGGTGTTTAGAAAACCGATACAATTAAGAGCTTAGAGGAGTAATTTTTCTTTATTCATTACCCTTTTTTATATAAAACAAATATATATTCATGAGCAAGCAAATAAAAGTTTAGTTGCTTGCTCTTTTCTTTCCAATAAT
>JAVWAV010000035.1:0-5807 GCA_036649855.1 Bacilli bacterium
TATTTGTTGTCGTAATTAATTATGTTTTTTCTAAATTCATCATATTTAAAAAAGCGTAATTTTATAAAAAAGAAGGAGAATCTAAATGGCGTTTAATTCCTATGAGTTTGTATTTGCTTTTTTACCGTTTATTATAATTTTATATTATTTAATTAACCATTTTAAATATTACAAAATTAGTAATATATTCTTATTAATAATGTCAGTGTTTTTCTATATTAAGTTTGACCTAAAGTTTGTTTTGATTATTACTAGTAGTGTTCTTATAAATTATACAGTTGGCTTGTTATTGAATCGAAAGAAAACTCATCGCAAACCATTATTAGTATTTGGCGTGTTATTTAATATTGGTATTTTATTATATTTTAAGTATCTAAATTTCTTTATTGAAAATATAAATGCGATATTTGGTTTTGATTTAGTGATTTCTCAATTATTATTACCAATTGGGATTAGTTTCTTCTGCTTTCAACAAATATCATTTGTAGTGGATGTATATAAAAACTCTGAAATAAAATATCCTTTTATAGAATATGCACTTCATGTTATTTTCTTTCCTTATATTATTTCAGGGCCAATTGTTCGCCACAATGAAATCATTCCTCAATTGTTGAGCAAAGAAAACAAACAGTTTAATAGTGAATTATTTTCTAAAGGAATCGTTGCCTTTATTATGGGCTTAGCAAAAAAGGTATTAATTGCAGATGTTTTAGCCTATGCGGTTAATATGGGGTTTAATGATATAGGAAGTTTAAATACAATAACAGCAGGATTTACGATGGTTGCATATACTCTTCAAATCTACTTTGACTTTAGTGGTTATTCCGATATGGTTATTGGTATTGGTTTAATGCTTAATTTAAAGATGCCAATAAACTTTAATTCACCTTATAAATCATTAAGCATTCCGGAGTTTTGGAAACGCTGGCATATGAGCCTAACAAGATTTTTTACGGACTATGTATATATTCCATTAGGTGGTAATCGTAAAGGCAGTACAAGAACATATGTGAATATATTTATTGTTTTTATTGTTAGTGGATTATGGCATGGAGCAAATTGGACCTTTATTTTGTGGGGTATCCTCCATGGCTTAGGAAGTATAATAACAAAATATTTTAATAAATATTATAAACATATTCCGGCTATGATACGCTGGGGATTTACCTTCCTGTTTGTTAGTGTTGCTTGGGTCATATTTAGATCTCCATCTATAAGTGATGCATTGTTATTTATAAGTCGATTATTTGTTTTTAATAAAGATTTCTCTATTTTTGCTTTAGCAAATGCATCTTTGTTACCAGAAATAACAAGTGCAATTAGCTTTGTCTTGCCTACCTTGGCAAGCAAGGCAATTATCATTATGGCATTAATTATGATGATTGCTTATATATTTGCTGTTGTATTCATGAAGAATACAAGTGAAAAGATTGAACAATTTAAACCATCAAATAAAATGATATTACTTTGTGCTATTTTGTTTGTTTGGTCGGTAATTTCGTTTTCAACGGTAACAACATTTATTTATCAGAATTTTTAGGAGGCTAATTATGTATAAAAAATTTATTATTAAACTAATTAGCTTAATTGTTATTTTATTAATTCTAATTAGTGGAACCGTAATTATAGTGGATCCTTTTTACCAATATCACAAACCGTTTTTCGGATTAAAACCAGACTTTAATAATGAACGTTATCAAAATCCAGGTATAGCCAAGAATTTTGATTATGATGCGATGTTATTAGGATCTAGTATGACAGAAAATTTCAGAGTGTCTGAAATTAATAAAACATTTGACTGCAATGCAGTTAAGCTTTCATTTCCAGCGACTAGAACCGGCAATATGAATTATATGTTGTCGTTTGGGTTAAAGAGTCATGATATTAAAAAAGTAATTATTGGTTTAGATATTGATTCACTTACAGCGGATTATGGAACTTACTTTATTCCACTTCCAGAATATTTATATGATGATAATATCTTGAACGATGTTAATTACGTTTTAAATAAAAGTGTAATGGTTGATGGCGTTAAATGGATATTAGACAACAAGAGAAATAACATCCCTGATATTGATTTGGCACATTATTGGGCAGATGATTATGTGTTTTCAAAAGAAGAAGCTTTAAAGAGCGTATACTGGGATATTGAGGAACATAAAGAAAGAGTAGATGACCCATTGTTATTAGCGAATGTAATGAAAAATTTAAACACAAATATTATTCCTCATATTAAGAATAATCCAAATACTGAATTTTATATTTTTTATCCACCTTATAGTGTACTTTGGTGGAATATTCACGAAAATTATGGTGATTTAGATGACATATATGATGTTGTGAAAAAAGTAAGCGATGAATTGTTAAGATATGATAATGTAAAGTTATATAATTTTCAAATCAAAGAAGAAGTTGTTACTAATCTTGATAATTATAAAGACTACAATCACTATAGCGGCAAGATAAATAGTGAGATATTGGACTGGATGAAAAATGATAAGTGTTTGGTTACAAAGGACAATAGTAAAGAAACTTTGGATAAGTTAAAAAAAATAATAAACGAATATGATTATGCATCAATCGCAGAAGAGATCAAAGCAGCAAATAAAAAAGTTAATGATTAGAATTCTAGTCATTAACTTTTATTATTTGTTGCTTTTTCTTTCTATTTAAAAGGTACTGCCACAATTCATATAATCCCATTCCAATGATAATATAACGAATAAAATATAATGTTTGCGCATATCTGGAAAACGAGAATGAATAGGAGTAAACAATAATTTGAAAGATGTAGAAAGAAGCAATTAATAATAATTCTTTTATTCTCCTACGGTTTAATAAAATGCCAATCGTAGCGAAGAAACAAAGGAATAGATCCACTTTTCTAAATAACATATTTATGTCATCTGAAATATTAAATGGAGTAGCCCAATAAAACGAGTTGTAGACCATTCCATATGGTTTATAAATGAGGTAACTTTTTAACATACTTTTCTTATCATGTTCCCACCAATAAGACATTCTATAATCTGCTTTCATTCCATCCAATTCAAGAGAATAGTATTTTGACATGTAATGATCAAGCCACTTACCATTGTTATAATAGTGCTTCATTTCTTTTGGCATATTGGCAATGACATTTTTTTCATAGTCTAAATCTTTGTCTAATGGGAATCCAACACCTTGATAAGTACCCATTAATTTAGGATTTCCCATGCCATAAGTTAGAGGAACAAATGCATCAAATTGAATATAATTACGAATTGTCCAAGGGACAATAATACAAGAAAGGATTCCACCAGCAATTAATATCTGTTGAAACATAAGTTTCATATCATATTTACAGAAATATAGATAAACAAATAAGAATATAGGATAAGGAGCAATAGTAGGTCTTATTAATAAACAAAAAATATAAGTTACAATAATTAGCCAATAGTATTTCTTTTCTTGTGTTTTTCCTAATTTTAAAGATAAATAAATCAATAAAATAAAAGAAAACATAAATGGCGTTTCGGTTAAAATAAGATTATCCATCCAAGCAAAATCAATGGATAAAAAAAAGAAAGCAGCAAGAGCACCATAATAACGATTAGCATACAAGCATACGATACGATAAACAAAGTAGATAGATAATAAACCCATTAAAATCCAAAGTGCTTTAACTCCCATCCACATAAATGTTCCAGTTCCGAAACATAAAATAAACGGTGCGAGTAACAAAGGCATGCCAGGCATTATTTGTGCTGATAATACACCATGCATTGTAATTTGCCCAGTATGTACAAATGTGATTGCTGAGTTAATATAACCTAAATCATCACTAGCTAAATTGTAATCAACGTTCATTTCAGATAAAACAGCAATTCGCATGATGGCAGCAATGACTAAAATTAAAATAATTGGAATACTAGATTTTTCTATTTTGCATTTAAATTTAGACATATTATCCTCCAATATTAATAATAAATAAGCCAATGATAATAACCACAGTACCGATCCATTGTAACATCCCAACTTTTTCATTTAAAACTAATATGGATCCGATTAATACAAGTAAATTAACTAAGCCTACTGACATAGGCATCGCATAGGATAATTTTAATGAGCTAACAATCACTAACCATAAAACAAAACTACCTGCATAGCAAAGTATTCCCAATAACATTAGCCATGAAAATTTCATCGAGAAAAATTGAGAAGTGATATTTAGTGCCACATCTTTAGAACCTAATTTAAATAAGATTAATCCTCCAGCGGATAAGCAAACATAAATTAAAAATAAAAATATCATTTTATTTTTACCGTTTCTTAACTTCATTTTCAAACCTGTAATTTAAAATGGAAACCTGCTGGATTAAATTAACCATTTCTTTCTTTTGTTTGCTAATAATTAAAGTTAAACTAAAGGAAATACATAATAGAATAAAAAAGCCAAATAAAAATATCATGTTTGAAGTAGTTTCAAAACCTAATATTTTTGATATACTTTCAAAAATATTAGGAAAGATAACAGCAATCAACATAACAAAGGAACTTATAATCCATAATAAAGCATATTTGGTCATAATGTTTTTATTCTTCAAAGTATTTAAAACCAGGATAATTAAAATTAAAACTACAACCAGTAGTGTGATTTTCAATTCAATGTTCATTATTTTCCCTCCCTCTTAAAAGTTTTTACTAACAATATTGATAAACAAACATTTAACATATAATAAGCATTTTTCCAAGAATGAATTGAGCTTTTCCCATTAATTCTCTCATTCATAGTTACCGGAGTTTCGTTTATTCTGTAACCCTCTAACAATAAATAAGTTAAAGATTCAGGTTCGGGATATTCGGTTGGATAAAAATTAGCGAAAATATCAATAATTTTTTTATTAGCTGCTCGATAGCCAGATGTTGGATCACTTACTTTTTGCTTTGTTCGTAAATGAATAAGTTTTGTAATGATACGGATTCCTAATCGACGTGCTGCAGTGGATTTAAAACCTTCCTGATCACTTTTTATGAATCTTGATCCAATGACAAAGTCAGCTTTATTTAATACAATTGGTTTTATTAATTCTTCTAAATCCAAAATATTATGTTGCCCATCTCCGTCAAATTGAACAGCAATGTCATAATTGTTTAACGAGGCATATTTGTAACCCATTTGAACTGCTCCACCGATTCCTAAATTACTAATACTGTTTATATGAGGTATTTTTTGTTGCTCACATATAGTTTTTGTTTGATCTGTTGATCCATCGTTGATGATGATAATATCAATATCAAATTGTTTTACTCTATTATAAACTTCACCAATATTTTTTTCTTCATTAAAGGCTGGTACAATAAGAAGTATTTTTTTATTTAGCATTTTATTGCCCTCCACTGCTACATATTATAACATTTTTTTGTTAACATAAAGTAGTTATTTCAAAGAATGAATGATATTTCAATTCCTTTGAAGGTTAATGTAGAGAACAGAAGTAACTAATAAATAAATACTTAATAAAATTATAATTATACGATTTCACTTATATTATCAGTTTTATAAGTTTATGAAACCAAGCATAGATAGGTATGATGCATATCATACTATTATACAAGTAAATGAACAAGAAAATACGTTATTTTGTAGTTTTACATACAAATAACGTATTTCTTTCTTTATGTTGTTCAATTAGTATGCTATTATTACAATTATGAACAAGGAGTGATGATGTGAAGAAATTATTAATTGCTGCGGTAGTAATAACAGCTCTGTTAGTATTTGCTACTCAAAAACAAGAAGAAGATACAATTATTATATATTCAAG
>JAVWAV010000036.1:0-5509 GCA_036649855.1 Bacilli bacterium
CCACAAATAATAAGACCAGAAACCAATGATATAGCACTAATTAGTAAACTTTTCTTTGGTGTTTTAATAAAGTTCTTTAACCCAATTAAAACAGCAGAAAAGGTACTAATTGTCTTAGTTTCAGCCGGTTTTACATACTCAAGTGGAACAAATTCTTTGAGACGTTCATCTAAAACTATATGTCCGTCTTTAAGTTCAATGTGTCTTGTAGCACTATCTTTAAGAGAGGCGTAATCATGAGTAACAAATAAAACTAAACGATATTTACTTACTTCTTTTAATAAAGTAACAATCTCTGCTCCAGTTTTAGAATCAAGATTTCCAGTCGGTTCATCACAAGCTAAAACTGGAGTGTTGTTCATTAAAGCTCTTGCTATAACTGTTCTTTGTTTTTCTCCACCCGATAACTTGCTACTGCTAGAATCTTTAACACTACTTAATCCTACTTTTTCAATTACTTCTAGTGCTAGCTTTTTTGCTTCACGTTTTTTCATTCCACGTGCAAGCAATGGCAGCATGACGTTTTCAAGAACGCTATAAGATTCAACAATATTATAATCTTGAAATATAAATGAAATATTATTATTACGAAACGAATCTAGTTTACTAATATTTACTTCACTAGTTTCTTCTCCATTAATAAATAATTCACCTTCTTCATAAACATCTTGGCAAGCAATAACATTTAAAAGAGTGGATTTTCCACTTCCAGATTCTCCTGTTATTGCTACGAATTCTCCAAGTGAGAATTCGGCACTGATATTTTGCAATCCAATAGAAGAAGTGCCCTTCGATGTATATATTTTAGATACATCTACTAATTTAATAAACGGCTCATTTCCCATATCTTCTCCTTTTGCTTCCGGTAATTTTATGTATCAGTAAGCAGCAACAAATAATCACTATTTTCTCTTATTTATTTCACGTAATAAAATTTCGTTTGTTAACTTAGGATTTACTTTTCCATGACTTTTCTTCATAATTTGTCCAACAAGGAATCCGATCGAACGATCCTTACCAGCAAAATAATCAATAATTGATTGTGGAAATTCATCAAGAGTAGTATTTACTAATTTTAATATTTCATCATCATTTGAAATAAATGATGATCCACAAAGTGCAATTGCTTCTTCAAGAACAACCTCTTTTTCAAGTGTTTTAAGAAATATTTCTTTAGCTTGTTTTGATGAAATTTTATTCGTGGCAATATTATTTATCAGTAAAGCAATTGAACTTGGAGTAATTTCAAATTCTTTAATGCTAATTGCTGACTTATTTAAATAGGATTGAATATCTCCGATTAACCAGTTAGCTGCAAGTTTATATTCTTTTGTAAACTTGCAAATTTCTTCAAAATAAAGTGCGTTATCTTTTGAAAATAAAATAACATCGGCATCATATTCGCTTAAACCAAATTGTTCGATATATCTTTTTCTTTTAGCTTCTAAAAGTTCTGGACAAGTAGAAATTACTTCACTTATAAACTTTTCATCAAGTTTAATTGGAACAATATTAGGTTCAACAAAATATTTATAATCAACAGCATCAGTTTTAAGTCTCATTAGTACTGTTTCTTTTTTAGTTTCATCCCATCTTCTTGTTTCTTGAACAACGGATAAACCTTTAAGAAGTAATTTAGACTGTCTTAATATTTCAAAGTCTACTGCTTTTTCAATATTAGCAGTACTATTCAAATTCTTAATTTCAACTTTAGTACCAAATTTTTTAGCACCACACGGCATAAGAGAAATGTTAACATCGCATCTAAGCGATCCTTCTTCCATTTTTCCATCAGATACATCGCTATAAATAACAATATTTCTAATTGCATTAACGTATTCCATGGCTTCGGTACCATTTTTAATTTCAGGAAGAGATACTATTTCTAAAAGTGGAACTCCAGCTCGATTATAATCAAGTAAAGAATAATCTCTCATATGTAACTGTTTGCAAGTATCTTCTTCCATATGAGCACGTTCAATTCCAATTCGTTTAATTTTATTATTAACTCTAATATCAACATATCCATCTTTTCCAATTGGTCTAAATTGCTGAGTAATTTGATATCCTTTTGGTAGATCACTATAAAAATAGTTCTTTCTATCAAACCAAATCTCTCTATCAATACTCATATGAAGTGCTGAACACACTCTAATAGCATTAATGACAGCTTGTTTATTTACTACTGGTAAAGTTCCAGGAAAAGCAAAATCTAAATATGTAACATTAGTATTTGGAGTTTTACTAAATTCATTAGGAGCACTTGAAAACATCTTCGTTTTAGATTTTGTTTCAACGTGTATTTCAAGACCAATAACAGCTTCAAAATTCATATTATTTTGCTCCTTTGTTGTTTAGTGAAACATTACTTAACTGTGTTATATCTTCAATTCTTTTTGCCACGGCAAAAAGAAGAGATTCTTCAAACTTTTTACCCATCAAATTAAGTCCTACTGGCATATCTTCAATAAATCCCATTGGAAGAGTAATAGAAGGAAGACCAGCAAAATTTCCTAAGGCTAAATGATTATCAGCAATAAGATATTCGTTTGATAATTTATCAGTTGAATCAGTAAATTTAGGAGCAATACTTGGAGCTGCTGGAAGAATAATTTCATCAACATCATTCATAATTAAGTTAAGTTTTTCAACAATAACTCTTCTAGCTTTTTCTGCTCTTATAAATAATTCATGTCTATTTTCATTCATTAAGGCAAAACTTCCAATAATGAATCTTCTCTTAATAAGTTCTGAAAACCCTGCAGTTCTCGTGTTCTTTATTGTTTCTTCATATGTAGAACCAGTTTTTCTTACGCCAAATTTAACGCCGTCTAAATTAGCATTATTGCTTCCAGCCTCGGCACAAGATATAACAAAATACGTTGGAACAACAGCTTCAAGTAATTTTTTATCCATTGATAAAGGAACAATTTCTGCTCCTGCTAATTTCATTTTATTTAAGACATCATTAAATAAAGAAATTGTTCTTTTATCAGTAAGTGAATCAATAACTTCTTTAATATATCCAATTCTTTTTCCAGCTAATGACGAAGTAGCGAGTTCTTTACTATAAACTTCAGTTTTTACTTCACTTGAAGTAGCGTCTTTAAGATCTTTTCCAGCTAAAGCTTCAAGTAAAATTGCGCTATCTTCAACAGAACGAGTAAAATATGCAACATGATCAAGAGATGGCGCAAATGGGAATAATCCAAATCTTGAGATTCTTCCCCAAGTTGGTTTACAACCTACTAATCCAACAAAAGAAGCTGGTTTTCTAACACTATCTCCAGTATCACTACCAAGAGCAAAAGGAACAATTGCTGCAGCAACTGCAGCAGCAGATCCACATGAACTTCCACCACATAATCTATCTTTACTATATGGATTATGAGTAATTCCTAAATGACCCGTTGTACCAGTTCCACCCATAGCTAATTCATCTAATGTTGTTTTACCAATTAAAACACATTTCTTATTTCGTAATAATCTAACAACTTCTGCATCAAAAACAGGAATATAGTTTGCTAAAATATTAGAAGAAGCAGTTGTTGGAATATCTTTTGTTGAAAAATTATCTTTTAATACATATGGAATTCCATAAAGTAAATTATCTTCTTCAAATTCCGTTAAAGTAGAAGCAAATTCAAGAGCTTCTTGTTCAGCAATATATTCAAAAGCATTATTTTTATCTTCTTTTGCTCTTGAAATTGCTTCTTGCGTAAGAAGAAGCGGAGTAGTTCTTTTTTCTTTTAAAGCTTGGTGAATTTCACGAATAGTTAAATCTAAAATATTCATATTACTTTACCACCTTTGGAAGCTTGATTTGATTGTCTTTGACATCAGTTGCATTACGAAGTGCAACTGATGTCGCAAGGATATTGGAGGATATATCTTCACGCATTTCACTTGTTGAAACAGAAAAAGGAAAAGTCATTGGTGCAACATCATCAATGTCTTGAATTCCGCCAATAAGTCGCATTTGTTTAATCATTATTTTAAATTCTTCTAGCAAAGTAGCATATTCTTCATCAGACATTGTAAAATATAGCCTATTTGCAGCGTCTTTTAGTACATCTATATTTATTTCTTTCATTTATTTTACTTCCTTTAACTCATTTAATATGTTCATAAATTCAGTTTCTGATAGTGTTTTAACATTTAATTCATTTGCTTTCGTTAGTTTAGATCCAGCTTCTTCACCATATATTACGTAATCCGTAACCTTTGAAACACTTGAAGAAACTTTTGCTCCAAGATTTTCAAGAAGAGCCGTGGCTTCGTTTCGAGCAAACTCTTTAAGTGAACCAGTTAAAACCACCTTTTTATTATAGAACAAATTGTCAGTATTGATACTATCTTTTCCTAAATAATTCATGTTCACGCCATTTAATTTTAGTCTTTCGATTAAACTTATGTTTTCACTTTTTAAGAAGTAATCAACAAGAGAATTTGCAACAACTGGCCCAACATCAGGAATCGAAATAAGTGTGTCGTAAGTAGCAGCCATAATTTGATCAATAGTTTTAAATATTTTGGCAAGAGTTTTAGCAGTTTTTGATCCAATTTCGTTAATTCCTAAGGCAAATAAAAGCTTATCAAGAGATTTCTCTTTTGATGCTTCGATTGCGTTAAGTAAATTATTAATAGATTTAACGTCCCATCCATCAATTTCTATAATATCGTTGTAATATTTTTTAAGATCATAAATCGAAGCAATATCAGTAATAAATTTTTGATTAAAGAATTGTTCAACTACCTTATCTCCCATTCCATCAATATCCATTCCTTCTTTTGAAGAAAAATGAATTAATTGTTCGATATTGCGAGCTAAACACGACTCATTTAAACAAAAATGCATGGCATCTATTTTAACTAATTTAGTTCCACAAACTGGACATACTTCACTTAAGGTAAAAACAGGTAATTCCTTACTTCTTCTTTCTTTATTAGCACCAACTACTTCAGGAATTACATCTCCTGCTTTTCTAATTGTAACAATATCTCCAATACGTAAATCTTTTTCTTTTATAAAATCTTCATTATGTAAGGTTGCTCTTTGAATTAAACTTCCTTGAACTCTAACTGGAGCAAGAATAGCATTTGGAGTAATTTTACCCGTTCTTCCAACCGTTAAAACAATATCTAAAAGCGTTGTCGTTACCTCTTCTGGAGGAAACTTATAAGCAATTGCCCATTTTGGTGTTTTAGCGGTGTATCCGATTTTATCATACATCGTTAAATCATCTACTTTAATAACAATTCCATCAATATCATATGCAAGATCTGGACGTTTTAAGGTATATTCTTTAATATAAGCAATAACTTCATCTATATTTTTACATAATCTTCTTTCTTTATTAGTTCTAAAACCTAGTTTTTCTATATAATTTAAAGCTTCACTATGTTTAGTGATTCCAAACTCATTAGCATTAACAAAATAGTATAAGAAAGCATCAAGTTTACGGCTAGCCGCAATGCTGCTATCAAGGTTTCTTATCGATCCAGCTGC
>JAVWAV010000037.1:0-4838 GCA_036649855.1 Bacilli bacterium
TTTTTATAAAGAATTCTAAATTATGGTATAATATTGCTTATGGAACAAGAAAGATATTTGATTATTGGGTTAGGTAATCCAGAAGATAAATACTTAAATACTAGACATAATACTGGTTTTAGAGCAGTAGATTTTTTTGCTGCTAAAAATAAATATAAGTTTGATAAACAAAATTTTAACTCACTTTATTCTAAAGTAAAATATAAAGGAAAAGTTGTTATTATTGCTAAACCTTTAACCTATATGAATAATAGTGGAGAAGCACTATATGCATTAAAACAGTTTTTTAAAATAGATGTTAATAATATCTTAGTAATATATGATGATATGGATACTCCAGTTGGATCAATTAGACTTAAAGAAAGAGGATCAAGTGGCGGACATAATGGTATTAAAAGTATTATTAATGTTTTAGGAACTGAAGAATTTAAAAGAATAAAGATAGGAATTGGTCAACCTGTTTTTGATTCAATAGATTTTGTTTTAGGAAAGTTTAATGAAGAAGAAGAAAAAGAAATTAACCTTGCATTTCTTAAGGTTTCAAATGCAATAGAGTGTTATTATGATTCAACCTTTGCTCGTGCTATGAGCTTATTTAGTAAATAATGGAAAAAAAATTAATAGATATTATAAAAAGCATATCATTTGATACTAGTTCAAATTCTTTTTTAACCGATGAATTAATTGGAATTGGTGTTCTTGCTTCTAAAATGTTTTTGTCTAAAAATGAAAACATAATGGTGATTACACAAAATTTATATAGCGCAGAAGCGCTAAGAAATTTTGTATCTTCTTTAATAGGAGAAGAAAATATTATTTATTTACCAGCCGAAGAAATGTTAATGGTTGAATATTTAGCTTCTTCTTCAGACATTGTAAGCGATAGAGTTTTTGCTCTTCATTCAGCACTTGAAGCCAAACATAAAGTATTAATATGTAATATTGCTGCTGCTGCAAGATTTTATCCAACAACAGATATTTTTAAAGAATTTTGTTTTCACATAACAAAAGGAAGCTCGCTAAATTTAAAAGAAACGAGAGAAAAACTTCTTAAAAGTGGATACAAATTAGTAAACAAAGTTGAAAAGTCTTGTGAATTTGCTATTCGTGGAGATATATTAGATATATTTTCGTTAACTAATGATTATCCTTGTCGTATAGATTTATTTGATGAAGAAGTTGAGAAAATAACTTATTTTGAGATTTCGACTCAGGAGAGTTTTAAAGAAGTCGATGAAGTTGATATTATTCCTTCAAAAGATTTTATAATTACGGAAGAAGATATTTCGCAAAATTCTCAATCAATAATCGAAGAAGCAAAAAAAGAAGCAACAGAAGTTAATCCTGAAATATTATCTAATACTGATGCTGATTTAATGCTACTTAGTAATCGGTCTTCAGAGCCTAGATTGTATAAATATTTTTCATCACTTTCAATAAATCAAAATACTATTTTTGACTATTTTCACTGCAGAACCTGCATATTTTCAAATTATGATGCAACTATAATTGGTTATAATTTGCTATTAAGCGATTCTGCGGATTTTCTAAATAAGCTTAATCAGCAAGGCAAAAACATCAATACTTTATCATTATTTTATGAAGATATATTTAATAAGATCAATTGCAGAATTATAAAAAATAATGAAATTAGTATTGAAAATCCAACTTCTATAAATGTTAAACTTCCTACGTATTACTCAAAAAATCTTTTAGATAGCAAACTAAACCTCGATTCTTATGTATTAAATAAATATATTATTCACATATGTTTCATTTCAGAACAACAAATGGATTTTTATAAGAAAAATGTGCTAGATGCTTTTTATAAAGAATTGGATGTTGAGTATTTATTAAACCATAAAATATTTTTAGAAATTAATACGTTATCGAATGGTATTGAGTTTAGTGATGCAGGTGTAGTTTATCTTACTCCAAAAGAAATTTTCGGTTATAAAAATAATTTTAGTAAATATTCCACTAAATTTAAGCAAGGGACCGTACTTAAATCATATGATGAACTAAAAGTTGGGGATTATATAGTTCATGAAAATTATGGGATAGGTAAATATGATGGGTTAAAACAAATTACAAACGATAATCTTACAAATGACTATATAAGAATTATCTATAAGGATGATGATGTACTTTATGTTCCTCTTGAACAATTTAAGTTAATACGAAAATATATATCAAGAGAAGGCTATACTCCAAGTCTTAGTAAATTATTTAATGGTAAATGGGAAAAAACTAAAGATAAAATTAAAAAAAGAGTTAGCGATCTTGCCGATAAGCTTGTTGCTTTATATCAAGAAAGAGCTAGTAAACCAGGTATCTCTTTTGCGAAGGATGATATATATCAAGAACAATTTGAAAATGATTTTGATTATCAATTAACTCCAGATCAAGAAACGGCACTAAGTGATATTAAAAAAGATATGGAATCTCCCCTCTCAATGGATAGATTAATTTGTGGTGATGTTGGATTTGGTAAAACAGAGCTAGCTTTTAGAGCTGCTTTTAAAGCTATTAATAGCGGAAAACAAGTATTGTTACTTTGTCCTACAACTCTTCTTGCAAAACAACATTACGATAGAGCAATCGAAAGATTTTCTCGTTATGATATAAGAGTTGTTTGCATGACACGTTTTTTATCAGTAAAACAATTTAATAATGCTGCTAAAAATATTGGTACTGGTGCCATTCATTTTGTTATAGGCACACATAAAGCCTTATCAAAAAAGATTAATTATAAAGATTTAGGTCTTTTAATAATAGATGAAGAACAAAGATTTGGAGTCGAACATAAAGAAAAGATAAAAATGATGTTTCCAAATATTGATGTTTTAACATTAAGTGCCACTCCAATTCCACGTACATTACAAATGTCACTTGTTGGTATGAAACAAATGTCTTTAATTAATACTGCTCCTAAAAATAGGACTTCAATTCAAACTTATTTAGTAAAATATGATAAAGATATGGTTTATGAATTATTAAGCAGAGAATTAGTGCGTCATGGACAAGCATATTACGTAATCAACAATATTGAAACGCTTTTTAAAAGAGCGGATGAGATAGCAAAACATCTTCCAGGTGCAAAAATCGCTGCAGTTCATGGACAAATGGACAAAAATGAAATTGATGAAATCATGAATGAATTTTATTTAGGCAATGTTGACGTTCTTGTTACGACAACAATTATTGAAAATGGAATTGACATAGCTAATGCTAATTTAGTACTTGTTGAAGATGCAAACAGATTTGGTTTGGCTCAACTTTATCAAATAAAAGGAAGAGTAGGAAGATCAAATAGATTAGCCTACGCATATTTAATGTATAAACCTGATAAAAAAATGGATGATTCTGCTAAAAAACGTTTAAACACGATTCAAGAATTTACAGAATTAGGTAGTGGATATAAAATTGCTCAACGAGATTTAATGATTCGAGGCGCAGGAGACATTTTAGGAGCGGAACAGGCTGGATTTATTAACGAAGTTGGTATCGATTTATATTTAAAACTATTAAACGAAGCTATTAACGAAAAGCAAAACGGAGTTGATAAAAAGAAAGATATCGAATATCAAAAGATGCATATTAATGGATTTATTCCTGATAAATACGCAATTGATAACAATAAATTTGAAATTTACCAATTAATAAATGACTCTGATACTTTAGATGATCTTGAAATAACGATCGAAAAGATTATTGATATTTATGGAAATATTCCAACAGAAATGAATAATCTTCTTTTAAATAAAAGAATTAAAATTTGTTTAAAAAGAGAAATATTTGACAAATATATTGAAACTAAAAACGATATTCAACTTTATTTATCAAATCTTTATAATAAAGTTGATGGGATTGGTTTTATTTTATTTAGTTCATTATTTAAGTATTCAAAGAAAACGAAAATCACCACTTCTAATGGATTAATTAAAATATCCTTAACAAAAGATAATAGATGGTTAGAAGACTTTAATGATATAATTAATATATGTAACAAGGTATATGAAGGTAGTAAAAAATGCGAATAGATAAATTTTTAAAAGTCTCAAGAATTATAAAAAGAAGAACGATTGCCAAAGAAATATGTGAGAACGGCAGGGTTTTTATTAATGGAAAGGCTGCAAAGCCATCAGAAGAAGTAAAAATAAATGATGTTCTTGAGTTAAATTTGAATGCTCGCCAAGTAAAAGTCAAAGTCCTAGAACTTCGTGAAAACGCTCGCATTGAAGAGGCGGATAAAATGTATGAAATTATTAACAACAATTAATGAAACGTTAAATTTAGATAAGAAGAAAAAATATCTTTTAGGTTGCTCATTTGGACCTGATTCAATGTGCTTGTTGTCATTACTTTTAAAAAATAAATTTAATTTTGTGGTTGCTCATGTAAATTATAAAACCAGAAAAGAATCGGATTTAGAAGAAAACGCACTGACAAAATTTTGTGAAGAAAACAAAATTAAATTATTTAAAAAAATCTATCACAAATCAAATGAAAAGAACTTTGAAGCCGATGCTAGATATTTTAGATATGATTTTTTTGCTGAAATATATCGAAAAGAAAATTGTGATGTTTTATTAACGGCGCATCACTGTGATGATAGTATTGAAACGTGGATATTTAATCAGCAAAGAAAATCATATCCAACTTTTGAAGGAATTACAGAAGAAACATATATTCAATCGATGTTAGTTCTTAGACCATTATTAGCATATGATAAGAAAACAATAATGAATTATGTTAATGAGAACATGATTCCATATTCTATTGATTCAACAAACTTAGAAGATAAACATACAAGAAATAAAATAAGACACACTATT
>JAVWAV010000038.1:0-4715 GCA_036649855.1 Bacilli bacterium
TTCCTGATTGTATAGATGGACAAACATCATTAATATTTTCAAGACATGGTAATAAAGTGGATTTAAAAGGAAAGTCAAGAACGGAGAAATTAGCACTCATTACGCAGTATTTTAATTCAGGATATTATATTACAGCAGAAGTTAAAGGAGCAACACCGGGTAATCAGCGTTGGGTTCCAGTAACGGGAATAAATGGAAATAATATATTAATGAAAGATTCTAATTTTAATCAAACTGATATGTGGAGTGCATACTAATTTAGTAAAATTTCACAATTCAATTACTTTATTTCTTATTAAAATAAATGGTTATTTCTATAAGAAATAACCTAATACATAAATAACTTTTCTTAAAAAAAATCGCAACAACTTGCGAAAATTGTCAAAAAGATTGCTAAAAAACATTGAAATTTGTAAAAACAAGTAGTATAATCAAAATAAGAAACAAGGGGGTATTAAATGAAAATAAGCTATAAAAAGTTATGGATTTTACTTATTGAAAAAGATATATCACCTGCCAGTTTGAGAAAAGACTTGAATATAGCAACTGGAACAATGACTAAATTAAGAAAAAATGAGGAGGTTGCAATATCTGTTCTTGTAAGAATTTGTGAATATCTAAATTGTAATATAGGAGATATTTGTGATGTAATTCAGGAAGATGAACAACCAGATGAGCATAATAAATAAAATTGAAAGGGTGTTAGCAAGATGGTGGATTTAAAATTAGAAAACGACGAGGGAATTATTCAACAATCTAAAAATGTTGAGAGGTATCAAGCAAATGATAAATATACGGAAATTTATGAGATGTATCTAACAAATAAAAATCTAATATATATTTATGAAAAGTCAAATGGCATTTTTGCTAAAACAGAAGATGTAGCAGAAAAAATAGCTTTAGATGATATTAGAGTAGTTAATAATAAGGTTCAAATTTTTAAAATTGATGACGATGATTATGGTCTTGGATTACAAATAATATTTAAAAATGGTTCTCATGAACATTTTATATTTGAACAAAAAAAAGAAATACAGACTTGGTATAATAGTATAATTGAAACAATTACGGGAGTTAATGTAACAAATGAAGAAAATATTGATAAAAATTTAAAAAATAATAAGATAAATAAAACCATAGGGAATTCTACTACATCTAGTGTTATTATTTCTGGGTTAAGGAGCGCTATGAATTCTGCCAAAAGTGCAGTTAATGATATAAAAAATCAAGTTGTGGAAGAATTTAATAAAGAAGAAAACAATAAAAAACAAAACATTGAAGAACATCAGGATGAAAAAGTAATTATAGAAAAAGATGAAACAAAATTTGAAGAAGTTAAAAAAAATACAGAGAAAGAAGACAAATATATGTATTGTTCAAAGTGTGGAGAAAAAATTAACAATAATTCAAAATTCTGTAACTATTGCGGGGAAGTAGTAAATCCAACTACTAATGAGGAGAAGATAGAAGATAAAGAAATTAAAGATTATAAGAAAGATGAAGAATATACAGAAAGAAAAACAGTATATGATGGGAAAATAGTTAAGTGTCCTAATTGTGGAGAAACTTTGAAATCATTTACTGCAAATTGTCCTACTTGTGGTTTCGAATTGAGAGGTTCTAAATCATTCAGTGCTGTTACAGAATTTGCTGAAAAACTTGAAGAAATAGAGTCAAAGAGAGAAAAGAAAATAAAGGCTAGTAAAATATTAAGCGTTTTCAATATTGGGCAACCCTTAACAACAACAGATGAACAAAAAATCTCATTAATAAGAAGTTCTCCTATTCCAAATACGAAAGAAGATTTATATGAATTTCTTATTCTTTCGAAATCAAATGTTGAAATTGACCTTTATGAAAATACGCAAATAAAAAGTGCTAGATTAGCAGTTTCAGATGCATGGAAGGCAAAATTTGAACAAGCATATCATAAAGCAAAATTATTATTTAAAAATGATGATAGAATGATTGAAATTCAAGTAATGTTTGATGAAACAAATAAAGCAATTACAAATGCAAGATGGAAGAATTGGAAAATAGTAGGAATTTGTTATGGTGTAATTTTTGTTATGATTATTATTTTTATATTATGTGGTATAATTTTTAATGATAATAATACAAATAATAAATCTAATAAAGTGGCAGATGAAGCTAGGGAAACGAATAGTATAGTCACTGAAAGTAATAAAGATGCTTCATCAAGTAATGCGTTAAACGAAAGCAAAGTATTAAAGCAATTGAAAACAATGAAATATAAATTTATAGAATATGGTAAGCCTCATACGGTGTTTGTAATAAAAAACGAATCAGAATATACTTTAAATATTAGTGTTAATTTTAAATTTTATGGCAAAAACGGTAATTTAATTGGAGAAAAAGTTAGAAGTAGTAATGCAGTTGAAAATAATGCAGAAACTATAATGTATATGATAAATGATGAAGATTATGAAAAAATGGAATTTGAGATATCTATTGTCGAAGATGATTACTCTTATCCAATAGTAAAGCAATTAAAATATAATTCATCAAAAGGAAGTCAAAAAGAAATTTTAACTGTAACAAACGAAAGTGATTATGTTGGTCAAGCAGTAGTAGCTTATGCAGTTTTCTTCAAAAACAAAAAAATTATTGGATGTGACCATGAATATATGTCTGATAATTCTGGAGAGTTAAAATCAAAAAAATCACTTACAAAAGAATTTGACTGTGATAAAGATTATGATGATGTTAAATTTTATTTTACAGGATTCGGAGAATAAAAAGTATATAAAATGAAAGGAATGTGAAGAATATGGGATTTTTTAACAAAAATAATGGAGGATTTATGGATGAAATTAGATGTGATGAACCATCATATCTAATTTGGAAATGGCATCCAAAAGGAAGTCAAAAAGGAAATAATACAAGAGAGAATGCTATTCGTTGGGGGTCTTCTTTAAGAGTAAAAGATGGAGAAGTTGCAGTTTTTGTTTATAAACAAAAAGATGGAACTATGCAAGATTTTATAGTGGGACCTTTTGATGAAACAGTAAAAACAAATAACTTGCCAGCTTTAGCAAGTATTGTAGGATTAGCTTATGATGGAGGGACACCATTCCAAGCAGAAGTATATTTTATTAATTTAGCACAAATTGTACAAGTGAATTTTGCAGTGCCGTTCTTTGATGTATATGATCCAAGATTAGAAGATTTTGGTGTACCAACAGCAGTTAGAGGAACAATAAGTTTTAAAATTAATGATTATAAAGAATTTATTAAGTTACACAGACTTGCAGAGTTTAAATTGGATGATTTTCAAAATCAAATTAAAGATGTAGTTATAAGATATGCTAAAGACACAATAGCAAATGCTCCTGCAATGAATAATATTCCATTAATACAAATTGAAACGAAAATATCACAAATTAATGATAAGATTGAATTAGATATTATTGAAAGATTAAAAGAAGATTTTGGAATATTAGTATCTGGTGTTGATATTGGAGCTATTGAAATAGATAAAACAAGTGAAGGATATAAGCAACTTATGAATGTAACGAAAGATGTTACAAGTGCAACAATACAAGCTGAAACAGAAGCAAAAGTAAAAAATATTACTGATAAGCAAAGAATTGATATAGAAAATTATGATGAAAATCTTAGAATTCAAAGAGAAGAAGGACAATATTCAACACATAAACAAACTCAAAGTAATAATTTAGGAGCATTCCAAATAGAAAAACAAAGTGAAGTTGGAATTGCAGGTGCTAATGCATTAGGAAAAATGGGAGAAAACGGAGCCGGAGGTGTTGACTTAGGTAGTGGAAGTTCTGGATTTAATCCTGCTGCTATGATGGCGGGAATGGCAGTAGGCGGTGCAGTAGGACAAAATATTGCGGGTACTATGAATGGAATTTTAAATAATAATATACCTAATTCAAATAATATGACTCCACCACCAATTCCTACACCAAAATATTATATAGCAGAAAATGGAAACCAAATAGGTCCATTTGATATGGAAAATTTAAAGAAAAAAATAGAAGATGGAACATTAAAGAAAGATAGTTTTGTATGGAAAGATGGTATGAATGATTGGAAAAAAGTAGAAGCGATAGAAGAAATTAATGCTTTGTTTCCAAATATACCTCCAATTTCAAATAATTAAAACAAATAGAATTTATTTGGAGGTAAAAATATGAGAAAAAAAATTATATATCAGAAGCAGAAGTAAAAAAAGCACTTGATATAACAGATTTTAGATCGTTAAGCAAAGAGAAGATTATGGAATTTGTATCAATTATTCCGAAAGTTGATAAAGAAGTAGCATTATCAATTATCAATAAATTTCCTAATTATGTAGAAATGTCGAAAGATATGGTTGGTGGAATGATAAATTATGTGACAATGCCCTCAAAGACACAAAAGATGGGCGAAAAGAAGCTATAGAATCATATAAAATAGTATTAGAAATAATAAAAAATGAATAAGAGAAATTTAAATTTAGTAAAAAATAAAATTCAAATAAATTGATGTAAAAATGAAAAAACCAGAAAAATTGCATCAATAAATTGATGTAACACTTCTGGGGAAAACAAGTTTCATTATGTTATGCTGTTAGTAGTAATAATGGTTGTAAAAAAGGATTAAAGTATAGTTTTAGTGTGTTTGGAAGTGAACTTAAATCATGTTATGAGCATGAAAAAATTAGTTAAATATATTATTAAAAGTATTTA
>JAVWAV010000039.1:0-4592 GCA_036649855.1 Bacilli bacterium
AAATATCTACAATGTCGAAAGAGTCACTGAAATAACTGACTTGAGTGGTTGCGTTTGTTGACCACATGTCCCGACGATCACCAAAGTGATCGTCTTTTTTTTATTTTCTTAGAACCATTATATTAAATTTTAACAATAAATTGATTGCAGATAATATATTCCGTTAAAAAAATTTACAAATAAAAATATCTGCAATTTCTTGCAGATATTTTATTGTTTTAATTTATACGTTTTCGGATGGTTCTTCAGCAATCACTGGTTCTTCAATTGCTTCTTCTTTAAGTTTAAGAGTTGTACGTGCTGTTTTTCTAGTATCTTTAATAACTAATTTTTCATGTTTGTTAGCAAAGAAGAATAAACCAATAAGTAAGATAACAAGAGCAATAAAAATAAAGATTAATCCCCATATTCTCCATGATATTGTTAATTTAAATATTTCAGCAGTTTTTTGTTCAGCTATTTTAATAAAGTTAGCAGGTCCGATATAGTCACCTATAACTGAAAACGTTCCGATGGTTAAACCGAATAAGAACACTACGCCAGCAGAGACGTATGTAGTTATTTCTTTCCATGACATATTAATTTTTTTAGTCTTTTTTTCCATAATAATTCTCCTTATAGGTTAACTAATTTTACTTATTTACTTTCTTTTTCTTGTTTGTTTAGTTCAGCTTTTTTAATTAATGAACCAAGGCATGGAGAATATGCTTCTCTCCATGGACTTTCGGCATATATAATAAGTGCGCGAAGACTTGCTTCGGTAGATTTGAAGAAATCTTCAAATGTTTTTCCTTCTGGAAGTTGACGTTTGGCAGTCATTAATTCGATAATAACATTCATAGCGTCTTTTGCATCAACATATTTTTGATCATTAGTTGAAGCATTGCGAGTAACAAATTCTGTTAAAGAAACAAGTTTGCTTAAATCTCTTTCAACATAATTTGAAGCTGCAGTTTTTTCACCTTTAGATTCTGATCTAATTTTATTATATTCTTTAAATTGAGAAATAAGTTCTTGGAATAAGTTAAGAAGTGCAACACCTCTATAATAAATTTCGTCCCAGAAAAGTAATTTCATAATTGGTTCTTCATCAATTTTATTATTAGGATTGTCGTGTGAAAATTGAATATGAAGTTTAATTATTTGATTAAGTTCTTCATGAAGTGGAATAACACCTTCAAGTATTTGAACATGTTGATTCTTATCAACGATTAATTTATCGTTACTAACGTGTAAAATAGTTGAATCATCTCCATAAACCAAATCTGCAAAATCTTCTAATTTCTTAGCAAGTTCTGCTCCTTTTTCGCCATTGCTGTCAATAAAGTTTTTTAATGGGGAGTTTATTTTTGGTTCGTTAATCAAACCATTTTTCTTATAATTGTAAAACTCAACACTATATTCATCTTTAGTTAATACATATTCTAATGTATCTCTTAATAATGAATTGTAATAAACAAAACTAGTAATAACAAATGATAATGATTCATTTAATACCATATCATTTACGTTGACGTCTAATGTTTCTTCTGCCATGTTTAATCCTCTTTTCCTTTTTCGTTTAGTATATATTCTTTAATATCGTTGAAGTTTTTAATAATATGTTTTGCATATTTTTTTACGGTAGGATCGCCATGTTCCATACAGAAACTGTTTTTATTAAAGTCCTTGAACATTGTGATATCGTTACCTGAATCTCCAACAACATATAAGTCTTCTTCACTATAGCCGTGTTCTTTTAAATACCAAGAAAGTCCTGCCGATTTTGATGCTCCAGTTGGTGTAAGTTCAATTGCTTTACCACTCCAACTAATCTCACAAAATTTGTCATAGGTATTAAGGTATTTGTTTACGATTGATGTATAAGCAACCTTTTGTTTAGATACTCCAAACATTACCATACATTTATACATATTATTCTTTAAAACCGAAGCATAGAAATTAGAATTTTCTATTTTATACGATTCGCGATAACTGCATTGAAGCAAATTATATATAGGATAAAGTATCTTATATATAAGCTTGTATTTAAACATTCTAATCACGCAGTTCTCGTCTTTAGACATTCCAACAAAAGATATAGGTTCAAATTTATCAATTAATGATTCCAAGAAAACTAATAACTTTTGTCCATCAAATGTTTTTTCACACTTGATAATTCCCTCTTCATAAACGTAAGCAAAATTGCATCCAATGAACGTAATTGGACGTCCAATTTTTTTCTCAACTTTTTTTGCAAAGTTGACATTTCGGCCAGAAACTACAACAATTTTGTTTCCTGCGTCGTAGAACTCTCTTAAAAACTCGAGATTCTTTCGAGGAATCATGATTAGACGTCTTTTTGGAAAAAATAGCGTACCATCAAGGTCTGTTGCTAATATTTTTGGCATATAAAAATTATATAATAGATTTTGCGTATTAACAAACTATTATTATATATAATAATTATTTAAGTTCGTTTTCAACTTCAATAACGCCATATCCGCCAGCATTACGTGAATATACGACAGATAATTTGTTCTCATCAATGTCTCTATATACATAAAAACTATGTCCTAATGCTTGCATGTGGGCAATAGCTTCATCTAGTGTTGTTTCTTCTGCATAAATGGTCTTAGTTCTAACAACTTCCATGTTATTTTCTTCTTCAACTTCATCAATTAAATTTTCAATAACAACTGCTCTTCCTAAACTTACTTTATTTTTTCTTCTATCCATTCTTGTCTTAACTTTTCTCATTTGACCTTCAAGTTTTTCAACTGATAAGTCAATTGCGGAATATAAATCATCGTCATAAACTTCGGCTCTAAATTCAAAGACTGGTGTAAAAATTGTTACTTCAACTTTAGCTCCTATCTTATATGATCTAACTAATACTCTAGCGTGAACCTCTTCTTCAAAATTAAAGTATTTGTCCATTTTTGAAATTTTCTTTTCTGCGGCTTCTCTGATTGCATCAGTTACTTTGATGTTTTTGCCAACTACTTGAATTTTCATAATTAATCTCCTTTATTGATTATTGTAAACGTCTCGTATGCCTACTTATATTATAACTTAAAACAGCAAGAATTAAATGTTTTTGACAAAATATTTTCTTTTTATTTTAAAAACATAAAAACCCCCATATCTTTTAAATTTCTAAAGATATGGGGGTTTTGCAGTCTAATTTAACTAATTGGTTTACAATTTTCTAATATATGTTTAATTTCTTCTACTTTATCTGTGCTTTCCCAAGGTAAAGTAATATCACTTCTACCAAAATGTCCATATGAGGCAACATCGAAATATTTAAAAGAAGGAGTTTTAAGATTAAATGCTTTTATAATTGCAGCAGGTCTACAATCAAATACTTTGTCAATAATATAAAGAATAACATCATCATTATATTTAGCTGTTTTAAATGTACTTACGGAAATTGACATTGGTTTAGCAACTCCAATGGCATAAGATAACTGTATTTCAATACGATCAGCAACGCCAGCGGCAACAAGGTTTTTAGCAATATAACGAGCATAATACGTTGCACTTCTATCAACTTTACTTGGATCTTTTCCACTAAAAGCTCCACCTCCGTGTCGAGCACTCCCACCATACGTATCAACAATAATTTTTCTACCAGTTAAACCAGTATCACCTGATGGTCCACCAATAATAAAACTACCAGTTGGATTAATAAGATATTTAAAATCAGTATTTAAGCCATATGATAATGCTACTTTAACCATTATTTCATCATGAATATATTTTTTAAATTCACTTTCAATAAAATTTGGATCGTGTTGAACTGACATTAATACGCTATCAATTAATATATTATTTGGATCAGTATAATCAATTGTAACTTGCGATTTCATATCAGGACGAGCATATTTAAATTCACCAGATTTTCTTAAAGAAGTAGCAATTCTAACCAGTTTATGAGCAATAGAAATCGCAAGTGGCATATAACCTTTCGTTTCATTTGTTGCATAACCAAACATAATTCCTTGGTCTCCTGCTCCTTGTTCCATTTCTTCTGATCTCACAATACCACGTGATATATCAGGACTTTGTTCCTTAATTTTATTTACGATATTAACTGTTTTATAATTAAATCCGTATTCTTCTTTATCATATCCTATTTCTTTAATTACATTACGAGCAACTTCTTCATAATTAACTTTAGCTTTAGTAGTTATTTCTCCACCAATTACTAAAAATCCTTCTGTTGCATAACATTCACAAGCAACACGTGAGTCTTTATCTTGAGCTAAACATGCATCAAGTATCGCATCGCTTACTTGATCACACAATTTATCAGGATGTCCTTCACTAACCGATTCACTTGTAAATAAAATCTTTTCTTTTTCCATATATACATCTCCTTTGCTTTAATAAAAAAAGCATTCTTCCACAAAAGGAAGAATGCTTAAGAATGCAATTCTACTTATCGTCCAGAATGTGGAATTCTGCTGCGAGAGAGCACTTACTAATACTAATTAGAGTTGCTTTCATCATTTTTCACTCGCTATTGATGAGTCTTGATAAGTACAAATAGTATATAAAAAACTAAACTAAATATCAATAAATTTATACATTTTTTTAGAATTATT
>JAVWAV010000040.1:0-4466 GCA_036649855.1 Bacilli bacterium
ACACGAAATTAGGACACCGGACAAAAATATAAGGATTGTTTTTTTAAAGATCATAATATCCCTCCACTCGTTTAATTATAATCAATATTTTTATTTTTGTAATTCTTAGACTAAATATCACCTCTTAAATTATCCTTGTTTTTTTAAAAAAATAACTAAATATTTTCTATCTTTTAAAAACTTGATAATTAAACAACAAACGTTTTTTCTTTATATAAAAATAAAAAATCACTCTAAATTCAGTAAATATCTCATTTACTTATTAATTTATTAATAACATAAATGTTAATATAGTAAATTTAATTAATAATGTAATTGTATAAACATATTGAACAATGTAAAATATAAAAGTATTTATACTAACTAGGAGGAGTGGTGAATGACCAAATCTATTAAACTTTTCACTCTCAGTGCAGTTGCAATGTTTACATTAGGACTTAGTTCCTGTAACGAATTCAATGAAAAAGGCAATTTTGTCGTTTCATTTAATGGAGCCGATGGCTCTGCAATTTCTGTCACTGCAGATGACATTATGAAGAGATATGAGAACACTTTAGAAGGTGTTGAAGCTTATTATAATGCAGTTTACGAAGTAGTTCTTCGTTACGAAATGAATCAACCAGTAAGATCAGCAAAGAAAGATTCTTTAGTTAATCTTGCAAAAACTAAGGTTGATGATGAGAAAAACAAAGCTCAAAAAAATGCCGAAACAAACAAAAAAAGCTATGATGAGGAATTAGATATTTTATTAAAATCGCATTCTGTTAAGACTCTTGCTCAATTACAAGCTAAATTTGAAATTGAACAATTTAAGACTTATCTTGAAGATGATTTCTATGATACAAACCTTGAATCATTATTAACTGGAACAACGCTTACAGTAGGCGGCAAGAAAGTTGAACTTGCTTCTTACTTAAATGATGTTTTACCATATCACGTAAAACACATTTTAGTAAAAACCTCTGCTACAAATGCAGAATATGCAAGAAGTTCAATTACTAAAGATGAAGCTGTTAAACTTTCTGGAGCTGTTACTCGTTTAGCAAAAGAAAATAACAACGAAACTTTTGGTACAATTGCAAAAAGTTTACCTTCAGATGATGAAGGCAGTGCTAATAACTATGGTGATCTTGGAATCATGAGTAAAAACACCTCATTTGTAAATGAATTCAAATTAGGCGTATACACATACGATTCTTTATTTAACACACAAGTTTCTGCTGAAGATAAAGCAAAACTTGGTTTAACAAGCGAAGCAAAACTTGCAAAAGAAAAAGAATCATTAACAAAACTTGGCCTTGGAGAAATTCCATATGGTGCTGCTCTTGATCTTTCAACCTACGCAAGTAAAGAAAAAGATCAAAATGGTGCTTTAGTTAATGATAACAATGCAGCATATTATCCACGTAATATTATTTGGAATATGTTTTTCAATAAACATAACGTATCTGTTATTACTCCAAAAGATGTTAATTTAGAAACTGGCGCTCTTGTTGATAATGCTGGATACGCTGACTTACCAGGATTTAAAACTGTAGCTCAATTAGGCGACAAAGAAGTTCTTTGTGACGAAAAAGGCAATCCAATTCTAGCAGTAAGAGCTGGAACAAGTGATTATCAAGGAATCCACTTCATCGTTGTTGAAAGAAGTGCATTAGTTGCAACTACAACTGGAGATAATGGTTCTACTTTAAAAGAGTACTACACAACATTAATGCCAGGTGAAGCAAAATTCCCTAAAAAAGCTGATGGTAAAGATAAAGTTGTTTATGTTAACTATCTTGTTGATAACGCCCAAACATATTTAAATAGATCTAAAGCCTTAAAAGATGAAATCAAAGCTGCTGATAAAGCAATTGATACAAAAATGTACCAATACTTCTTCAATAAAACAGGTGCTGCTATTAAAGACACTGAAATGTCAAAAAAGATTGATCAATATATCAGTTCTAAGATTGAAGGATCTGCTATTGAAACAGATAACGCCTACTTTAAAACATGGAAAGAATATACCGACATGTTAGGTAGACAAGAAAATGCTAGAACAAGAGTAATTCCAACAGTATGTGCTGCTAAATTCTCTGATAGCACAGATGCAGAATTTAAACTTGGAGGAAAATGCTACAATGTCAAACAATAAAATAAAAACAGCCTTTGCTGGTTTTGCTTGTTTATTAGCCTTATCTTCATGTTCTGAAGTTATTGCTAAACCAAACGGCTATAAAGAAAACATTTTAGATATTAAAGAAGAAATCGTTAATAATATGGAATCCGTCATTTATGATGGATTACATTCAAAAGATGCATTTACTTCAGGAGCAACTAAATTAGTATTTGAAAAAATCTTTATTAGTTACTTTGGAACATTTGATGAAATTAATGAAGCTGCTACTAAAAAAGGTGAAAAACTTACTAAGTTAATCACTGATCATAAAGTTTATCAAGAATTTAACAAAGAAGGAAATAGAGATACTTCCGCCACTGCTAAAACACTTGAAGAAGCAAGAGTTATGAGAACATATAACGAAATTCAAAAAGAAATTGCTTCAACTTTATTTAGTACCTTAAACGCATCCACTTTTAAAGAAGATAACACCTTCAAAGAGCAATTATTTGCTTTATCAATCTATAAGAAATTATATACTCTTGATGCAAATAAAAAATTTGATGAATTAAGCTTCTATGAAAAGATCATTACTCCAACAGATAAAATCTATGATGAAAAAACAAATACTTGGACTTCAAACAAAATTATTCATCTAGATTATTATAATGATTATATTAGAAAAGAACTTGTCCCTGCAATCATGCAAACAATTCTTGTCGAAAATTATCTTTATAAAAAAGAATATGCTTCTTTTGGTAGAAAATATGCTCGTAAAGTAAATTATGTTGCTATTCCAGAAAATGCAAAATTCCCTGGTTCAGCCAAAACACTCTGCGATGCTTTTATTAAAAACAACTTAAAGAATCCTAATGCTACTGAAGCTGATAGAGATTTAAATATCTTAGGTGAAGCTTGGAAAGGCCATCCTGATATGTCTGACTTAGCAAAAGAACTCTTAAAAACTTCTGGCTTAATGCCAAGAAATAAAAAAGCAGATGAATTCGAAGCTCTTCAAGAAGACCAAAAAACTGAATTCGGAGAAGTTACTTACTATGAAGGAACGGAATTTGGTGATGTCGTTATTGATTTTGAAAAAATCAAAACTAATATTGCTACAACTGATGCAACTGCTGAAGCAACATTCAGTGGAAGTGGAAAATATTCCTACAATCATGGTTTTACTTTAAAGAAACAAGAAATCAGTTTAAAAGATCATACAGTTGATGGATGGGGTACTAAAACCGATGGCTTCTCCTCACTTCCAGGAGAAGCTAGAAACAGATTATTTAATATCTCTGTTTCAACCGATGTCAATACCTCTGCTAAAGAAGTAAAAGCTTCAACATGGGTAAAAAACATTAACGATCACTACTACTTATTACCAAAATCATATGAACAAGGAAACGAAAATGCTTTCTTATTATATGATGCTAATACCTACTATATTGTTGAAGTAGAAGAAGCTGCTTCTACTAGTAGATTAAGTAAGGATGCTGAAGTTACAACTTCCTATACTAATATTAGAAAAGATGGTGGTTTATACGCTGAAGATGTTGCTTATAAAATCGCTGGAACTCTTGCAGGAAACGCTACTAATAAGACCAATGCTCTTGAGTATTATCTTGAAGAAAGCAAAATCCTCTACCACGATGAATCTATTTACAACTACTTCAAAAAAACCTATCCTGATTTATTTGTTAAGAAATAAGTTCATAAAGCTCGAAGCAATTCGAGCTTTTATTTTGCTTTCTTAAATTTCGTTATCTTATTTATCGCTATCTACTTTAAAGGTCTAATTAATTGCACTATAATAAATAAGATAACGAAATTTAAAAGTTATGGCAGTAGGAGAAATTTTAATATGGTTAAAAAACTAAAATATTTGTTGCCTTTCGCAATGGTACTTGCACTTACATCTTGTCTTGCTACGCCAAGCGTAACTTTAACTACTACTTCAAGTAGTAAAGAAACAACAACTAGTACAACTACTACTACGACTTCACTAGGAAAAATAATTACAGAATGGGCAAAAGAAGATCTAGCTCTTTTCGAGTCAATTTTAAAAATTGATACAATTCCTCTTCCTTATATATATGATGATTACTTTAGCACTTCCTATACTGATGAAACAACTAAAGAAAGAGTTATATGGATTAGTGATAATAAAGTAGGAAACATTATTGAATCTTATGGAGAAACCTTAACTTTAGCTCACTATACGCTTATTGAAGGTAGCTCAACCTATATTACTAAAAATAGTAATCAAGATATTATCAATATACAGTTAAGTTACGGCGCATTTCTTGAACCTGATTCCTTTGATATGCTTTTATGGTTAGAAAAAGGAATTCCTTCTAAA
>JAVWAV010000041.1:0-4351 GCA_036649855.1 Bacilli bacterium
TATCCGATAAGTATCCAGGATATATGTTTTTTGGAAATGAAACTATCGTAAAAATTGTAGAATATTTTCCACCTAAAACAAATTCTGTTGGTTTAAACTCCATTCCTTTAGGAGCTATTTCACTTTTTAATTTCATTTACATCACCGTCCCAAAGGTAGTTTGTTCTCCACCATTTAAGAAATTATCTAATAATATTCTTAAGTCATTATTTGAAGTTTGAGTTGATTGAAGTCCTGAAGATGCTAAACCACTTATAATATTATGTAATTTCTTTTGAACTATTTCTAATCTTTTTTCTTTAAATAATATATAATACTCGGTATCAACGACATTATATTCTGCACTCATAAATAAATTTGCTTTATTTATGTCTTGCATAATTAATTTTCTTATTGCTGCATTTTGTGCATTATTATACATAATTTGTAATCTTGATAGATATATATCTATATCTACAGGTCTATCTGCTATTAAAAGCCAGAATTCAAAATCAAGAGAGTTATATAAATTCCCTAAATTAGAAATTATACTTTCTTGACTATTTCTGTCCATTATAAATATGTTTTTAGGAGCAACTTTTACTCCACTTACATATAAACCATTATCAAGTTGAATCATTCCATTAAGTATTTGTCTAACTGGTAACCAATTTTCTGAATACTTTGAATCTTCATTACTATTTAGCTTCTGAGTCTGTGTCATAGCTAGCACACCATCCTTTCCAAAAATACCTTCTTCTTCCTGTAAAATAATTAATCATATTTGAAATTAACTGCATAACATTATGATAATACTGAACAGGCATTACTAATAAGCCGGTAATCAACGCTGGTAAAATTATTATTATCAACTCGTTAAAATTTGCATTCTGTAAAATTACTAATAATAATATTGTTATTGAACATCCTGTTCCAAATATAATTAAGTCTAGCGGTGTAAAGAAACCAAGTATTAACTGTGATTTCTTAGAATTCGCCGGTATAATATAATTTTGCATATTTAGTCATCCCTTTTCTTACTCTTTTTTAGCTTTTTGTTCTTGAACCTTTTTACTGATTTCCATTTGTACATCGCCATTTTTAATTTTAAATGCTTTGTCATTTGCTAAAATACCTTTATCGGCTTCCAAATCCTTTATTGTTTGAGCAATTACATTGGCATCATTTGTTGAAAGTGCGCCAGATATGATTGCTTGTTGATTAGAATCTAATTCTTCAAGTATTGACATACTTTTAACTGTTTCATTATCTGAATGTTGTCCTTTAAATACTTTAAATGCCTCAAATTCTCCAGTAAATCGTCCATCTCCACTTTTTAATTTAGCATCTATTGCTTGTAGTGACGCTAGTTTAATAGCATCGTCATATTTTTTAATATCTCCAGATTTTAGTTCAATCGCCGCTGCTTGTGCATTTTTAATAAGAATATCGTTTCCATTTTTATCTTTTTCGCCTGTTGTTATATATACTGGCTTCCCTTTTAATGTTCCTGTGTAGCAACCAGTTCCGTCACTAATTATTGTTTTTACATAATCTTCAACGTCTTTTTCTTGTGCTGCTTTTTTAGCTCCTTGATATGCTAATACTTTTTCATTATCGGCAACCAAGTCAAATAATCTTTTCTTAAATCCCATTCCTTCTGTGTATACTTCTTGTTCAGATTTTAGTGCATCTATATTTAAATTACCAGCACCAGCCCAAGAACCTATATTTTGTTTCAAATCGTCCCATTTTCCATTTAAAATGCCGCCATCTACACTACCATCAGCATTATATATTGTAGGATGTGAAGCTTTATATGCTTCTCTTTTTCGTGCAGCCTCTGTGGCTTTATTTGCTGAAGCTGATGCAGATTTTTTCATATCTCCAAATCCAGCTGCTGAACGGCCACCATATAATCCTCGTAATCCACCAGATGCAGCTCCTCCAATGCCACTTTTTAAAGTTTTGAATACTCTACCAAAGCCCTCTCCTTTGTTTGCTCCCCATGCTTTTACCATATTTCTCGTTCCAGCTGTTGCTAAACCTCCAACACCTGCTCCGATTGCGAATGCTCCGCCTTTTGATAATCTTTCTTTCATATTTTTAAGGCCAAGTCCCGCTCCACCCATTTCAAATCCGAATATATCTTGAATTAATTTTGGTGCTTGTCTTACAAAAGCAATTATTCCCATAATTAAGAAAGCTATAACTAATAAAATTTGAAGTGAATCTAGTGAACCAGTATTTATTGAAGCATCCTCGAATTTTTTTATAACAAGAGATATTAAATATACTCCTAAATACATAATCGCTACTCTTACAAAAACTTCCATAAAAGTGCTTATTGTTGATTTTACCCACTTGGAAAATATGTCTTTTGATTTTCCACCTGGCAAAATTCTACAAATTACTGGTATTGGAGCAATTATTTGATAGAAAAGCAATTTTATAACACGAATTCCAAGATCAAAACAATATGATATTATTGACCATAAAACAAATAATCCAGCTACTGTGGAAATAACAATACTATAGTTTACTTTCCCATCATCTGCAGCTCCTGAAAATAGAGTATATATAAAAAAGTCACTTTCTTTATTTAAAACTTTTTCATTTGCTTCTTTTAGTGACATTGATTCGCTAAAATCAAACCATGCTTGGTCTACTTTTATTGTTTCTTCATCAATAATATCAGAACCTTTTGTAAAAAAAGCATGAAATGTATTATAAGCAATTGTTATTCCACCATTATCTAATGCTTCTTTATTGCTTTGCCCCATATTTCCTAAAATTACTTTTCCTATTACTTCGCTATATAAGACCGCATTTTGAACTCTATATGCTACTGTAAATACAGTTGGTAAAACTGCTATAATTATCAGAGAAACTATTACATTTTTTATTAAATTTGGAAATGATGCTTCTCCTTTTGCAAAGTCATCCGGATTAATAATTGCTTTTAATAATGAATATGCTAAAACAAAGAGCATAACCACTCCCAAAATAACATATATCCTTTGTACAATTGCCATGTAGTCTTCATCATTAAACAAATTAAGTCTAGCTAAAAAATTAAATATTTCGTAAAAATAAGTTATAAAATTATATACTACTGCATCTAAAAATAGAAAAAAACCAGTTATTGTTTTAGTAAAAAATCCTGATATTAACATAATTCTTCACCTACCCTAATCCACATGTGCCATATGCACCAAATAAATTCATAATAAATTCAACTATTATTGGTAGGAAAAATATTAGTACAGCAAAAACAAATCTTTTTGCAGTTGTTATTGCAGCTTTTTGGATTGCATCTTTATCTTGATTAACCATTGCTTTTAAAAAGTCCATTGTACTAAGTACCAATAAAGCGACTATGGCAATATATTTCATTAAATTTAATGACCATTGTATCCAGTAAGCTGGATAATTCGCATCATCTTGATCACCAAATACTGCTTCACAGCTCAAGTTATTACTACTATTAAATTTATTATTTCCATTTATAACTTTTATAGCTTCATCTATATTACTTTTTATTACTTCTTCTTCTATTTCAAAATTTTCTTTTTGCTTTGTTGCTTCTTCTTCTGTAATAACATTATTTGCTAAGTTCTCTTCTATTTCTTTTATTGACTCTTTTTTAACATTATTAAAATTTTCAACTGCATTATCTTGTAATGCTTTAAAAGCAGGGCTATTTTGCATAAATACAGGAGTATCTTTTCCATATAAAAAATTTGTTTTAAAATCTTTAATAACTTTTTCTGTGATAAATGTTGTTAAATCAATTTTGCCACTCTTTATATCTTCTTTTACATCTCCAAATACCCAATTTTTTCCATATATTTCAATTTGTTCATTAAAGTCATAATCTTTTTTTTGAGAGCTAAAGTCCATTCCTGCTTTTCCAAATTTTGTTCCAGCATTGTTGTATTTGTTTTCACAAGTAGTACCGTCACTATCAAAACAAATTTCTTCTCCAAGGCCCATTCCATCTCTATCTACAAATCCATTAGTAGGACAAATAAAAGTATCCGCTGTCGATTTATTATCCCAGTAGACATTTCGGTCTTTATTTGAAATTAGTTTATCAAGAGTCATCGGACCTTTCTTATATGGCTTATCGACAGAATTATATGGGCTAAATCTCAGCATAAAAGTTCCATCAAACATATAATATATCGTTATATTTTTTAAATCTTTTACTGCTTCATGTTCATAACCGATTTTATTCTCATAATTGCACAATACCAAACAAGTTTTATTATTTATACATTCATCTTCAATAGGCATTGCACTAATCCCTTTACTAAAAGAAAAAAAAGAACATACAATGATAAAAGCATATATTATTATATTTTTTTTA
>JAVWAV010000042.1:0-4215 GCA_036649855.1 Bacilli bacterium
TTAACATTTTAAAAAGATGTTTATCTTCTTAATGCTTAAAATGTATTTAGTGTTTAGTAATAGTTTCATTTTAACTAATTGAAACAATGATATTGAACATATTAATATATGGTTATTTTGTTATGTGGTTGCTTACAAATGATGTAAGATTATTTTTTATTTCTTAAATAGTATTATAATTCAAATTATTTTTTTAAGTTCAATCCCATTTTGGAAGAAAAAGTAATATAAGAATAAATTACTTTGTGATCTATATTAAGAAGTTTTTATACTTTCTTCTTTTGATATTTTTAGGATATTTTTGCTAAAAAATGATAACTTTGATAAACATATTGTTTGTTAGAAATAAAAAAACAAACTTTAGTTAATTTTGCTGCTTAAACCAATATTAAGCAACATGGAATTCGTGGGTTCGAGTACGGACATCATTTGCAATTCCTATAAAAATAAAAAAACTGACCATATTATGTATCAGTTTATTTGTTTTTTTATGGGGCGAATGATGGGAATCGAACCCACGAGTGCCTGGTTCACAGCCAGGAATGTTAACCACTTCACCACATTCGCCATATGCAATTTAATGCTTGTTAATTATAGCAACTAACAAGCATTAAATCAATAAAATTATTGTTTGTCAAAAGAGTAATTATTTTGTGATTTTTATTGTAGCAACACCAGCTGTTATTGATTCAATAGCAACACTATAATTAAATGTTGTATCATCATTTAATTTATTAGTTTTACTTGGCATTAGCTTTCTAAATTTAGAATCTTCATTAAGATTAAATGATTGTCCTGCTCTAAATAAGACATCGTTGTTACTAGAAAAAGTAATAGAGAAAGGATTACGAGCAGAATTTGAAACAGAATTATAGTTTTGTGGGAAGATACATATTAAACCTTTGTTAACTACGTGTTCACTATTGTTTCCATAAGTACCTTCCATTTTAGAAATATTATCTTCAAATAAGGTGGATCCAGAAGAAGAATAACGAATTCCACGAGCATCAATATGAGTAATCATAATACCAGGAGTAGTATATCCGATATCACGTGGTGGATAAGGAATAGTATAATCTTGTTTATTTAAGTTTGTTGGAGTAATTAGTGAAATCATAAAATACTCATCAAATGGCGTATTATTATAGTTTTCAGGTTTTAATAAAATAGATGCTCCAGTATCTGCTAAACTAGATAGTTTAACAGTTGCTGTTGAATTAATTAGCGTTGGAGTAATCCGCCCTAAAGCATATTTAGTAAAGGAATTATGATCACCAATATTCCAATCCATCATATCAATATCACCCATTGGATGATATGGAGCTCCATTGCCAGATGCATCATAATAATCATCAAGTCCTAACATATGTCCGGTTTCGTGAATATATGTATGGGCATCTTTATCGCCCTCTCCAAATGCTTCTTCCATGAAATCATAAGATGCCCATGCATAAAGATATGGAACAGGAGAAGCAACATTTGCCTTTTCGGAATTCTTAAAATTCCAAAATGTAAAAGCCCAATATCCATTGCTATTTTCAGGGATACTATATTTAGGTCTACTGTAATCAAATTTTGAACTATTTGGGCAACTATAAATTAACCAAACTCCATCAATAAATCCATCAGTATCGTTATCATATTTTTTCATATCAACATTAGGGTTATTAGATTTATACCAGTTAACAGCTTTATCTAATAAGCTCCATGTACCACCATCATTTGCTCCACCACTTTCTCCATTGTTTGCAGCACTAATTTGTTTAGGATTCATGTTTGGAGTATACCAATCGGTGATGGTGAAATTAAGATTACATGCTCCATATGATGATTTCTTATAAAATGAAGAGACACTTTCCCAACTGGTGTTAGTTGAGTCGCCACTAAATGTAAGCTTAATTTCTTCAAGTTTTTTAGGAGTAGCGTTTCCTAAAAAATCATTAACAGCAACAGGAATTACTAAAATGTTATCCTGTGCATTAACAGGATCAAGAGTATTTACTCCACCATTGCTTTTAACTTTCCAATAAGTTTCTTCTTTTCTAAGTGTTGCATTTTTTCCATCAGCAATAATATTTCCATCGCCATCAATTGTTGTAGTGGTTGGAACAGTTGTAGGAACAGTAGTAGTTGTTGATGTGGTTGTACTACTAGTTGATGTGGTTGTAGTACTTGTTGAAGTAGACGTTTCACTACTTAAAATATAACCATTGCAGGAACTTAAAAGTAATGGTAAACATAGTCCTAAAACAAATTTGATTTTCATTTTCATTTTTCTTTTCTCTCTTTTAAAATTAAAAGTCTGGTAAGGCGTTGATAAGTTTTAGATATAAATTTTTATAGTTTATTGAACGATAATTGTTGCTCCTGATTGGTCTAGTTTTCCAATTTTAATTTTAAAAGCAAATTTGCTTCCTTTATTAAGTGTTGAAGAACCACTTTCCATATATTTTCTATAATTAGAATTTGATTCAAGTGAAAAGGTTTCGTTTTCTTGGAAAAGAGCAGAGTTACTTGGTTGATAATTACTAGTAAAGATATCATTTTTTGAAGAATGGGCAGGCATAATTGTTAATAAACGTTTTTTATCAGTAGCAGTATTACTTAAGGCAACGTATTGCATTTTAGAAATATCACTTGTGTAATAAATGTATCCGTTTGAAAGATATCCAGCTCTGCTATCAACGTGAGTAATCATGACTCCAGGTCTATTATAAACATAAAGACCTTTATGGTATCCTTTGATGTAATCCTGATAATTTAATCCGGTTGGAGTGATATATTGGACCATAAAGTATTCATCAAATGGCGTATTGTTGTAGGTTCCAGCTTTTATTAATAAAGCTGAACCTGTTTCAACAAGGGATGGTAATTTAACAGCAACACTTGTATCAACTATATATGGACTAATCCAGCCTAAGGCAAATTTAGAAAATGCGTTATGATCGCCAACGTTAAAGTCCATCATATCAATAGCACCTAGTGGCATTGATTTATTAGTTGTATCGTAATAATCATCTAGTCCTAACATGTGTCCGGTTTCATGAATATAAGTATGAGCATCAACAGCGTTATTAGGATATTGTTTTGAAAACATAAAGTCATATGATGCCCAAGCATATAATACTGGAACAGGAGATTTTATATTAGGATGACCTAATGTATTTAAATCAGAATATGTAAAGGCCCAGAAAGGATTAGTTGAAGAAGGAATATCAGCATAGCGATAGTTATGAATATTAGGAGAACTATAAATTAGCCATACTCCATCAAGATATCCATCTTTATCGTTATCAAACTGAGTTATATCAACTGAAGTATAAGTAGCTTTATACCATTCGATAGCTTTTTCTAATATATACCAAGTTCCGCCATCATTATTTCCTTCTTTTCCGCCATTATTTCTCTCATAAATTTGTTTAGGAGTTAATCCTGGAGAAAACCAAGAATCGGCTACTGTACTTTCATATAAATTAAGTTTGTTATAAGATGATTTTTCATAATAAGATGCAACAGATTCGTAACCTGTTTCAGCAGTAGTTCCGGTAAAAACTTTTTTAATACATTCTAAATTAGTAGAGTTCGCATTTTTCTCAAATCCTTTTATTTCAACGGGAATAATTAGGATTTTTTGCTTTCCTAAAGAATTAAGTTTTGGAGCTTTTGCTTGTTTTGACAATCTATAATAGTTTAATTTTTCACTGTTAACTTGGCTAAGAGTATTAAGTTCAACAAGATCAGGAGTTGATTCACCAAATAGCGAACACGATGAAAGAAACATAATACTGCATAAAATTAAGCCTTTTTTAATAAAATTCATATAATAATTCCTCCCATATATAGTTTATTAATCGTTGTTTTTAATATTTTTTTCATAAAACACTTTTAAAGCTTCAAATGATTTATCACTTAAATGATGTTCAATAGCGCACGCTTCTTCAACTGCAACATCTTGATCAACGCCAATTGAAATTAAAAAAGATGATAACAATAAATGTTTAGCGTACACTTTTTCAGCTATTTCTTGACCATTTATTGTTAAATAAATAGAACCTTTTTCATCAATTGTGACGTATTCTTCATCAACTAATTTCTTTAAAGCAATCGAAATTGAAGGCTTACTGTAATTTAAGTCTTTAGCTAAATCTATTGCTCTTACGTTATCAAGTTCTTTTGATAACATAAGAATTTTTTCAAGATAATCTTCACTAGATT
>JAVWAV010000043.1:0-4096 GCA_036649855.1 Bacilli bacterium
CGTTGTCTTGGTGTTAGCAAGACCTCAATTTCTAAACTGTTCCTAGCGGAAGGAATAGCAATATTTACTATTTATACAACGCCTGGATTTATAGTGGGCTTATTAATAGCTAATATATTCAGAATCTTTGAAAATGCAACGCCACTTATATATTTAGGAATTTTTGGAGCATATGTACTTCTATTTTTAGTCTCAATAGGTGCACTTATTATTCCACTTATTTTACTCCTTAGAAAAACTCCTCATAAGATTGCTATTAAATATGACATTTAATTATTTGTTATAAAATAATGAAGTTTCGCAGTCTAAATTCTCAAACAAGATGAAATAATCCAACTGTTTTCTTTTAAAAAACAGTTGGATTTTCTTTTACATAAAAAAATGGTTCCATTGGAACCATTGAGGTTTTGCAGTCTAATTTAAAAAATTATTTAATTGATCTATCTTTTGCTAAGAAGAAAATAGATAACATACCAGGTCCAACGTGGCTTCCAATAATTGGTCCAATTTCATGAATTTCAATTGGTGGAAGTTCGATTGATTTAAATGTTTTTCTTAATAATGTTTCTACTTTAAGTGCATCTTCTAGATCATCAGCATGACCAATCCAGATAACTTCACTTTCAATTTTTTTATTAATCATTGATATACTTTTCTTTGTTTCATTTATTAAGTCTTTAATAGCTTTTGTTCTACCATGAGAGACATTAAACGAAACTAATCTTCCTTGTTCATCAACTCTAAGACAAGGTTTAAGAGATAAAGTTTTAGCAACAAATGCTTTTGTTGCAGTTAAACGGCCACCTCTTTCTAATACACCAATATCATCTACTGTAAAAATATGAACTACTCTAAGTTTTATATATTCTGCATATTCTACTACTTGTTCAAAATTAGGATTTTTTTCAGCGAAACGTGCGACTAAAATACTATAATATGCTTGTCCTAAAGCAGCACATAATGAATCAATTACCACAATTTTTGCATCTGGATAAGTTTCTAGAAGCATATTTTTTGCAAGACAAGCACTATTATGTGTTCCGCTTAAAGCACTAGAAAATGTTAAATAAATAAGGGAATATCCTTCTTTTATATATTGCTCACCACAACTCATAAATTCAGAAGTGGTTACTTGTGCGGTTTTAGAAATATTTTTTTCTCTTAATAAATCATAGAATTGTTTATTGCTTAATACTGGTGAGCAAGGATCATCTATATAAGATATATCGTTAATAGTATAGCTCATTTTACAAAAACCAAAATTATACTTAATAATTTCATTTTTTGTAAAGTCACCAGCGGAATCAACTATAATTTTTATTTTGTCCATATGTTCTATTATACATTGAAAATAGTATTTCTAAAAAGAGTTTTTTATTAGTTTTTGAATATATTTTATTATATAATCATTATATGAAAGAAACTTACGAAAATCTAAATTGGTGGCTTGCAAATCTAGATAAACAAAAATTGCCTGAATATTCTAAACTTCCAGAAGTAAATCTTTATATGGAACAAGTGGTTTCTTTTGTTGCTGAATCGGTTAAACCATTTAGTAATGATAATAATTGTGATTTAACCTCATTTATGGTCAATAACTATGTAAAAGCTAAAATTATTGAACCTCCAAATGATAGAAAATATAATCGTGATCATATAACTCATTTAATAGCATTATCGATGCTTAAATCTGTAACAAATTTAGAAGATTTAAGTCTAATTTTAGATAGTAAAACATCAATGATGACACCAGAAGACTCATATAACTTTTTTAAGAAAACAACAGAGGATTCTATTACTAATGTTCTTCACAAAACGAAAGTTCGTGTTGATACAATTAATAAAAAGGCTGATACAGATCGCAACAAGGCTAAGAAAAATCAAGAGAAGATTAAAAAGATTGATGGAATCCAAAAAAATCAATTAATTTACTCTGCTTTTAGATTGCTTGTTGAATCTGAAATTAATAAAATGGTAGCAGATAAGATTTTATCAGAAGTTCGTGTTGATCATTCTAGTTTAAAAAAAGCAGGCGTTAAAACGCCTACCAAAAAGGACAAATAAAAGGGAGGAACATTATGAGAGTTTTAGTTACGGGTGGTACTGGATTTATTGGAAGTCATACTGTGGTTGAATTAATCAAAGAGGGTCACGAACCTATAATCGTTGATAATTTAATCAATTCATCAAAAGAAGTTTTAAATCGTATTAAGAAATTAACGGGTGTTAAACCTATTTTTTACGAAGTTGATGTATGTAATAAAAGCAATTTAGAGGAAGTATTTAAAGCAGAACATGTTGATGCTGTTATTCATTTTGCTGGATTAAAAGCAGTAGGTGAATCAGTTAGTAAACCTCTAGAATATTATAGAAATAACATCGATTCTACTTTAACCCTTGTTGAAGTAATGAAAGAATTTGATGTTAAGAATCTTATTTTTTCAAGTAGTGCAACAGTTTATGGTACACCAACTCGTGTTCCACTTTATGAAAAAGATCCAGTTGGAATTGCAACAAATCCATATGGTGAAACCAAGATTATGATCGAGCGTATCTTAACTGATTACGCATACGTTGATAAAACAATGAATATTATATTGTTAAGATACGCTAATCCAATTGGAGCACATCCAAGTGGATTGATGGGTGAAGATCCACAAGGTATTCCTAATAATTTAATGCCATATATTACACAAGTCGCTGTTGGTAAATTAAAGAATTTATTTGTCTATGGCGATGATTATGCAACCGAAGACGGAACCGGCGTCCGAGATTATATACACGTTGTAGATCTTGCTACTGGTCACGTTGCTGCTTTAAAGATTATTGATACATGTGGATTACGTGTTTATAATCTCGGGACAGGAAAAGGAACTAGTGTTCTTGAACTTGTAAATGCTTTTAAGAAAGTTAATAAAATTGAGATTCCATATAAAATTGTTGATAGAAGAGCAGGAGATATTGCTTCATCTTATTTAAATTGTGATTTAGCTAAGGCTGAATTAAATTGGACTTCTAAATTAACAATTGAAGATTGTTGTAAAGATGCTTGGAATTGGCAGTCTCATAATCCAACAGGTTATAAGAAATAAAAAGATGAAGAAAATGATTTTATTAAGCGCCGTTCCTGGTGCTGGAAAGTCAACTTGGGCAGAAAAATATAAAAAAAATCACCTAAATACATTTATTGTATCAAGTGATGAGATAAGGAAAGAACTTGGTGGATCTTATAAATATTTTGCAGAAGAAGAAAAAGTATGGAAGCTTTTTATTGAACGTGCAAATTCATATTTAAATTTTCCACTAGATAATTTAACTGTTATTTTAGATTCTACACTCATGAATGATTATTATCGTGAATATTACTTAAAAAAGACATCAGGTTTTGATTTTCATTCACTTGTTTTTATTGATGTTCCTTTTGATGTTGCTAAAGAAAGAAACGTAGAACGTATAGAAGATAAGGTTGTTCCAGAAGAAGTTTTAATAAAAATGTATCACGATTTTGAGCGACCAAGCGACAAAGTTATTTCTTTATTTGATTCTTATCAAATAATTAAAATATAACTATTGCCCTGTGGGCAAGCGGTAAGCCAGGTGGCTCTGAACCACCTATTCCCAGGTTCGAATCCTGGCAGGGCAGCCATTATATGACACATGAACAATACTAGTAATTAGTATTGTTTTTTTGTATTTTAAGGCATTTTTAATAGATTAACGGATATTTTTATGTATTGGTTAATCAGTTAACGTTAAGGGCGTATCAATTTGAACCCTAAAACGAAATTATTAGATGAATGTACAAAAATTATCGTTAAATTATTGGAAAACGTTAAAAGATTGAAAATAAGACATCTTCTCTATTTGGTAAGTATAGATTTTATGATAAAATATATTTAGAGAAATGAAGTGAAAAGATGATAAATACAAATGAAAAGAAAGAATTAAGTACGTTAAGTAGAAGTGAGATTATTCATAATAACTTCTTTAATGAATTAAAAAAGCAAGGAATTACAAATGCTCAATATGCTAAAGACAATAATTTGGATAAAACTGTTTTATCGAAGTGGAAGAATATGACTACTATTATGTCTAC
>JAVWAV010000044.1:0-3885 GCA_036649855.1 Bacilli bacterium
GCAACAGTAGCACCAACCATTGGGTTATTACCCATTCCGATTAATCCCATCATTTCAACGTGTGCTGGAACACTTGATGATCCTGCAAATTGAGCATCACTATGCATTCTGCCCATTGTATCGGTAAGACCATAACTTGCTGGACCGGCACCCATATTATCTGGATGTAATGTTCTACCTGTTCCGCCACCTGATGCAACTGAGAAATAACTAACATCATTTTCAGTACACCATTTTTTATAAGTACCAGCAACTAAATGTTGGAATCTTACTGGGTTAGTGGAGTTTCCAGTAATAGAAACGCCAACGTGTTCAAGTTTCATAATAGCTAAACCTTCAAGTGGATCGTCTGCTCCATAACATCTAATAGCAGCTCTTGCACCAGTAGAGAATGGAATTTCTTCAACAACTTCAACGTTTTCAAACTTATAATCATATTTTGTTTCAACATATGTAAATCCATTGATTCTTGAAATGATATAAGCAGCATCTTTTCCTAAACCATTTAAAATTACTTTTAAAGGAGTATTTCTTGCTCTATTTGCATTAAGAGCAATTTTAATAGCACCTTCAGCAGCAGCAAATGATTCATGTCCTGCTAAGAAACAGAAACATTCAGTGTTGTCGTTTAATAACATGCTACCTAAATTACCATGACCAATACCAACTCTACGATTAGCAGCAACTGAGCCAGGAACACAAAATGATTGTAATCCTTCTCCGATTAATTCACTTGCTTCACTAGCGGTTTTAGCATGTTCTTTAAGAGCAATAGCAGTACCAAGAGTATATGCCCAACCAGCATTATCAAATGCAATTGGTTGAGTTTCTTTAATAATCTTCATTGGATCGATATTATGGGAAAGGCATATTTCTCTAGCTTCTTCTAAACTAGCGATATTGTGTAGTTTTAAACATGCATCAATACCTAATTTTCTACGTTCGTAGTTTTCAAATGTTACAGCCATATGTTACTCCTTTCTTGGGTCGATATATTTAACAGCTTCACTAAATCTACCATAAGAACCAATTGATGATTCATAGGCTTCTTTAGGATCCATACCGCCTCTAATTTTATCCATCATTTTACCAATATTTAAATATTGATAACCAATAACTTCACTATTTTTATCTAAACCCATTTTAAGAACATAACCATCGGTCATTTCAAGATAACGTACACCTTTTGCTCTTGTACCAAACATCGTACCAATTTGTGAACGTAATACTTTACCTAAATCTTCAAGTCCAGATCCAATTGGTAATCCACCATCACTAAATGCAGTTTGGCTTCTACCATATGCTAATTGTTTAAATATTTCTCTCATTGCAACGTTAATAGCATCGCAAACAAGGTCTGTATTTAATGCTTCTAACATTGTTTTTCCTTGTAAGATCTCAGCAGCCATAGCAGCACTATGTGTCATACCACTACAACCAATTGTCTCTACTAATGCTTCTTCAATAATCCCGTCTTTAACATTTAATGTTAATTTACAAGCACCTTGTTGAGGAGCACACCAACCAATACCATGAGATAATCCAGAGATATCAGAAATTTGATATGATTTCTTAAATTCTCCTTCTTCAGGAATTGGAGATGGTCCATGATTTGGTCCTTGTTTTAAAGGACACATGTGTTCAACTTCTACTGTGTAGCTAACTTTCTTTTCCATCAATAACCTCCATTAGTTTATTAATTAATATATTTATTAATTAGAGTTTCTTACTCACTAATAATATATACTAATTCTTTGTTTTTTTTAAGTCTTTTGATTGAATATTCGTATTTATTTTTAACTTATTCCTACTTTCAATTTAAAACCCATAAAAAATTGACTTCAATTATAAATAAGTTTAGTTAATTTACTTACTTGTCAATTTTTTATGTTTTAAAAATTTAACAAATAAAAAACGAGTTTCCTCGTTTTTTTATCTTGCGTTTCCCCAGATCATCTCGGCAAAGTCGGGATAATCAATAAATGGATTACGGTTATTTTGAATCTTATAGACTTCTTCGTTTCTATTTATTTCTTTTTCACTTACAGGATCATTTTTAGCCCAAGTTAAGAAAAGATTAATTGAATATTTACTTAATGATGGAAAATTATTAGGAGTAAAGTGATTTCCAGCGTTCCAACTACTTACTCTATCTTGATAAAGAGTAGCCATCATAAAGTAGGTTCGAGCAAAGTCTCCTTTATATATTTCACGTGGTTCAAAGACTGTTGTACCATTACTTATTCCTTCTTTTACCCATTTACTATCGATTTTACCATATTCATTTCCTTCTCTAGCACCAACTGGACTTCCTACTAAATTAGGATTTAAAGGAGTAGTATCATCAACTTCTCCAAACATATAATTACTTCTAGTATTATTTATTTTTCCATCCGTTGGGTAAAGATGCCATAAATCACTATACATTGGAGTTGCTTCATTAAACCAAGATTTAGGAACACTATGTTCTCTATTATATCCATCTCCTGGAACCTTATAATTTTGTCCTTGAGCACTTCTGGTAAAATGAAATTCTCCGTACATATCCCAAATAGTTCCATCACTTCTAACATCAGTTTTAAAGAAAGCATCCCATAATCCTTTATACGAAACTGTTTTAGCATTAGTTGAAACAAGAGTAAATAATTTAGTCTTTAAACTAGCTCCAGATAAAGCCATATATTCTTTACTATCTCCATAATATGGAGGTAATGTTGGCTGAGGAACTGGTTCACTTGTTTTTGCACTATAAATAATCTTTAAGGAACCATCAATATCTTTATACATTAAATACGCAACATTATCTCCAGTTTCTAAAGAGGTAATAGCGTATTCGTTATCAGCACTAATTGATCTAGCAACAACTTTACTAGTTGCTGTTTCATATGTTTTGCCTTTAAATAACATTCCTGTTTCAACAAGACTTTGTCCTGATAATAACTCGTATTTAATGTGATATACTCCATTTTCTGAAGAACTTACTGTTTGTATATCGTGTTTATATATATTAGCTTTTCTACTTATTGAACCTGTTGTTATTTCTATTGCGTTTAACGATCCAAACACAGTTAATTTAAGTTCTTTTTGATAAGAAACAATATCTTCATTAACTTTCCAATATTTAAAATTATTTGAAGTCGAAGTAAAAGTAACTAGCTCATCAAAATGAGCAGAATATGTTTTATTACCATTTACTTTAGCAGTTACGCCAGTTACTTTTACTTCGAATGCGTTAGCGTTTTCTTTGATAATAACGGGTTTAATAACCATAATTGAGTTTATATAATCTTCAAGTTTAGGAGAAGATATTTCTTTTACACCAGATAATGAAAACTGAGTATAACTAAGTGCACCTGACCAACTATAACCTAATGGTGCAGTATAAACTGCACTAGTAATTTGTTCTTTAATAGTAGTTTCAAGTGTGTTCCAATTGGTACAATCAGTAGTTTCATAGCTTCCATAATAAGATAAGTTATTAATAGTTTGAGGATTTATTTTTAATATTTTATCAGATGTATCAGTATAAATAACTTTTATCCCATTAACTATAGGAGAAAATTTATATGCTAACATATTCTTATTTTGCATTATAAAATTGTGCGATAAAGAAGTTAATGATTCTACATCAAGATGTCCTTCAACGGCTAAAAGTTCTCCTGAAAGTTTATTTATTGCTGAATTGTTTCCAACAATAGCAGTTTTATTTTCGCCCTTACTTATAGAGGCTTCTGAATTTAATACAGTAATAGATTGACTAGTACCTCCATCAGGAATAATAAAACTGCTCAGTAATAAGCTTGTAAGCATGCAAGAAAATGTTAATATTGTTTTTTTCATAATTTATAGACCTCAAATAATTTGTTGTTTTAATTGTACCATAAA
>JAVWAV010000045.1:0-3769 GCA_036649855.1 Bacilli bacterium
ATACAATTTTCACATATATCATATAAAAATAACGTATTAACCTATATAATATAAATACAAGTCATTATTATTAAAAGGAGATTGCCAATATGAGTATAGTAAAAGTAATTATAAAAGATCAAGATACTCTTGAACTAGCAGAAGATGCTAAAAAAGGTGATATTATTGATTTAAAAGAAATAATAGAAGTAGATACTTCTAATATTTCTAAAAGAATAGATGAAAGTAAAGATGAAATATATAAAGCAAAACTTGAAGAAAGAAAAAATGAGTTAAAACGTATTTCTGACGCAGAAAAAGAGACATTAGTTTCTTCATATGAAACCAAGCTAGCAGAAGCTAGAAATAAAGATTCCGAAGATTTTGCAAAGATTAAAGAAGAATTAACCGCTAATATTTCCTCGCTTAAAGCTGAATTAGAAAAGACTAAATCAAAAGCAAAAGAAGAATACATGGCAAATGAAAACGAAATTAAAAAAAGTTATGACATAGAGATTAATAACTTAAAAAACGACATAAATAATTTGAAAAGCAATAAGCAGAATGAAATTGATGATGTTTTACTTAAAAAAGAACTGGAACTTAAAGAAGAATTTAACAAAACTAAACAAACTTTAATGAATGAAAAGGCATCACTTCAAGCTGAATTAGTAAAGACTAAATCAGAAGTTGAAGCAAAATACACCGTTCAAGTAAACGAAATTACTAATAAGCACAATTTAGAGATTAATGATTTAAAAAACAATATTAACAATTTGAAAAGTAATATGGAAAATGCAATTAGTGTGGCTTTAACTAAAAAGGAACTAGACCTTAAAAAAGAATTTGACAATGAAAAAGAACAATTACAAAAAGAACTTAATGCCAAATCAGAAACAAAAATAGCAGAAATAGAAAAAGAAAAAAACACACGGCAAGAAAAATTTGACAATTTATATCGTTTAAAATCCGCTCAAAACGTTAAAAACATAGGTGAAGACTTAGAAGTATGGTGCGATAATACAATTAATGAATATATGCAAAATGGTCTTTTCAATTGCGTTTGGAAAAAAGATAACGATGTTGTTAAAAATGAAGATGAATATAAAGGATCTAAAGCGGATTTTATTTTAGATATATTTGCTGATGAAACGCATGATAACGAATCATTTTTAACCTCTATTTGTCTTGAGATGAAAGATGAAAATCCTTCTTCAGTTAATAAGAAGAAGAATAGTGATTATTATGCTGCTCTTGATAAGAATAGAAACAAAAAGAAACGTAAATATGCATTACTTGTTACTAATCTAGAAAGTGAAAGTACTGATTGTCCTATTAAAAAAGTAATAGGATATGAAGATATGTATCAAGTACGTCCAGTCTATATGATGACATTTATTAATATGGTTGTTTCTTTATATTCTAAGTTCTCTAGTCTAGTATTAAACAAGAATAAAGAAGAACTAGAACTTAAAGAATCTAAAGATATTATTGAAGAATTTGAAAAGCTTAAAAAAACTTATTTAGATAATCCATTAGATAACCTAAATAAGTTAGTAAATGAAATTATTACTCAAAATGAAAAGATCGTATCAGCATCAGATTCAATAAAAAAATCATGTGATGATATTATTAAAAAGTATATTGAAGAAATTAAAAACAAACTAGATAGATTTAATCTTAACAAAATAGTTAAAAAAGTAGATAACATTAATGAATAAAATAAAAGCACGTCGTAATGGCGTGCTTTTGTTTTATTCTTTATATTCGTAAGGATAAGAAACAAGACTAATTCCTAATAATTGACAGTTATAGGCTTGTTGAGATTTATAAGGATTACGAAGCATTTTTATTTCAAGATAACTTATATCTACTCCACTCATATATAATTTTTTAGAGTGATTTTCGTTTCCTTTATCAAGAGTAAATAAATCAACACTTCTAATAAATTGTCCGGTAGAAGAAAATCCATATACACTGAATACTGGTCTTTTATCATTAGGAGAAACAACATTATTTGAATTTGATAACTTACCAATTTCAAGATCTATTTCTAGTTTTAAAGAACAAGTAAACATTGGGGATTGTATTCCACGTCCTGCTCCACTATTAGATATTTTAAACTCTAATCCATATCCATATGATTCTGCATATTGTGGTACCTTACCAAATTTATAACCAAAGATAGTTCTCCAGTTATCTGGTATAACATCATTCTTAAATTCAAATGTTTGTCTAATATTATTTTCTAATATTAGTTTGTTATCTATATTAGTAGGTATTGCTAATCTAGGAGAATTATCAGGAGTAGGATCAGTTGGAATAGATGGATCAATTGAGGTTGTAGGATCAGTAGTTGTAGGATCAGTTGTTGTAGGTAAAGTAGTAGGATCAGTAGTAGTAGAAGTAGTAGAAGAAGTAGAAGTTGTAGTACTTGTTGAAGTAGAAGTAGAAGTATCACTACTTTCTATACTAGTATTACTAAGAGACGTAATATTGGTACAACTTGCTAACGATAATAAAATAGCTGGTAATATTAAAATAATCTTTTTCATGAATAACATCTTCCTTATATATATGTACCAATTTTATCACATAACAAGAATTAGACAAAACAATAAAAAATCGATAATTTGCATTATCGATTTATTTGTATTATTTAATTTCTGTTTTAGACTTGTCGCTTAGATATAAAGAACGTAGTTTCATAATGAGATAAATATCATATGATCCTAATAATACGAACATAAATCCAGCAAAAAGAAAAGAATAGATATGATAAAAATCAATGGAAATATATGCTCCTGTTAATATAATTATAAAGGAAGTAAAAACAATGTTAGTAATAAAAAAACTTATTTTGCGTGTACCATTTTTAAATAGATAAAAGGTAACATATATATAAGCTAGTAAGCAGATAACAAAGCAGACAAGTGGTATGTATAATCCATACATTTGGCACTCAATTATTGTAAAATTTTCATTCCTAGCAGCATAAAAACTAAGAAACGGAATAAAAAACATAACAGAAGAAAGAAAGAGCAATGTAGCATCTAAAACTAGTAAAGAAATTTCTTTTGATTTTTTCATAATTAAACACTCCTTTTTACAAATAAATTTGTTTTAGTATCGTAATAGCAATAGTCATAAGAAACGCCACCTTGGTAGCCATATAAAATGTTGTATCCGTTATAAAGAGCTAATATATTTTTTCTCAAATCTTCTGGGCAATCAATCCATCCAGCGTCTAAATTTGAACCAGTTGAATAATTCCACATATCAACAGCAAATGATGAACAATTATATCCAGCAAGATCATACCAATCATTTTGTTCTTTCATTCGTTCTGTTGCTTTAACTAGTTGAGAAGGCTTAATATTTCTATATGTTCCAATGTCATTACCTGCAGATTCAAATCTTCCTAATCTAAATCTTTCTAAATTATAATATACACCGGCTCGATCAAATAAAATAGAAGATGAAGATGAAGATGAAGATGAAGATGAATATCCGGGAACTAAGCCCCACAATCCAACACTTATGGTCTCGTTTGGAAATAAATCGTAATAACCTACTGTAATATTTGATGATGAAATGTTTTTAAAAAGAGCATATGCATGTCCTTTTGCGGCAACTCTTGGTTCACCCGCAGATTTTTCTTTAGGTCCAACTGATGTATAAGCATGCAATTCAATTCTGCAAACAGGTTCTTCAACATCTACTAGTGTTTGAGCAGATGCTCCGGTAAGCCCATTTAATAAAAATGGTATAAAAAGTAAACTATTAAACA
>JAVWAV010000046.1:0-3120 GCA_036649855.1 Bacilli bacterium
TTTAATGTGACACAAAATAAAAATTTTATAAGATTATTCTAATATAAATGATTTGGCTCTATAATAAATGTTTTTAAAACCTAAAGTGGCATTATAAAAATGTTATTCATCCGTTAATTTACAATTTTACGTATTACAAAGCAGAATAATGGATAATAAGAACATCGTAATCCATTAGTAACTAAACTTGAGAATATAGTACATTCATATAATTTAACAAACTTAATCATTTTTAATGAATTACTTATATTTTAACTGCTTTAAAATATAAGAACTATTGAACCAAAAACTTTGTGTGGTCATCCATTCCCCATTTGGTAATTCATTTGCATCTCTTTTAACATTTCCTTGAGTAAACCCATTGTTCAATTTATAAGCCGCTAATTGTGAATGAGGTCTTATATGAATAATTTCATTATTTTTTTTGCCTGGCAAACTGTTTTTTACAACTTTTCCACTGGTATCAAAATCAATACCATTAATTATGCAATTACGAATATCTTCCCATCCTTTACGTACAACTACATTTAAATCATAGCTTGGAATATTCCAAAGTTGACTCCCTAACAGTCTATAATAAGATCCATCTCGTTTAAAAATAACAAATAAGAATTTAGTGTTTTCAAGATAATTATACAAACTAGAATCTTCCCAATTTTCATCTTTTAACTCCAAAAATTTAAACGGAGGAAAATTCATACTTTCTTTAATTTTATTGTTATCTTCTAATCGAATAGTTTTTACAACGACGTTCGCCTTTACAAATTCTTTAGCTTTACATGTTTTAATTCCAAGCATTCTATATGCTAAGTTAATCCATTGTGCTTTATTGTTAGTATATTCTAGTTTATATTTTACACACAAATCATAATCAGTACACCCAATATTATTATTTATCTTTTTAAGGACAAAATCTTCAAAGGAAATATCAGTTAATTCGATACCATTTTTAATAATGGATTCATACGGAACACAATTCTGTAAAACATATTCTTGCAAAACGAATTCCATATATTGTTGTTTAAAACAAAAATTTCTTTTTTTCGCCAAAGCATGATTACCATAATATTGTGGACGTTTACTTTTTTCTGCTGTACTTCCCTTCGTACAAGCTCCCAAATAAAAAGTATCACTTTCACTGAGGGTGTCTGCTTCTCCTGCTTTAATTTTATTTATAATTTTAAAATAATCGCTTTTTATAATTTTCAAATCTTCTTCAGGTGGAGTAAATAAATTTACATATTTAAATATATATTCAGAACGTTCTTTACTCTTATCACGCAGGTAGTGGATTAATAAAATTCTTTTAATTTTATCCCAAACATGACTTTTATAAAAATCTTCTTCAACTGGGTCGTTATAAGAAATATTTGTAATTGATAATCTTTCTCCAGCTGAATATTTCTTTTTTAGTTTATCAAAGCAAGTAATCTTTAATTCGACTCCTATTTTTGGAAAATCTGGTTCTTGATTACTATTTGATTTATAACCAAAAAAATTATTTTCAATTATTTTCCCAATTTCGCCTTTCGCATTAGGTAATGCTTTGTATTCTAATTCCGTATTATAAGCCACAGAATCTTCTACTTTAAATTCACTCTTTTTTGATGGATCAATGTAATGCTTAACTACCGAATTATTAAAATCATCAATAACATTTTGTACTGATTTTCCTACTAATGTTTTAGCATAATTAAGGATACTCTCCTCATTTGCATCATCATAATCAAACATATGATTACCTCCAATTAAATTTACAAAATAATTAATATCGATCTTGCAAGATGCCATGAACTACGTTATAATTAAAAAGAAATTACTTTTTAATTATTATAACATGCCTTGATCTAAATGGCGATTTATTGTATAATTATAAATAGAAATGGAGAATACCAATATGAAAAAAACAGTAGTTGAATTATTTGCCGGTGTCGGCGGTTTCAGGGTTGGTTTAAACGATATTCACAATATTGATAATGATGGCAAAGCGATTGAAAACGGAAACTGGAATTTCGTATGGGCAAATCAATGGGAACCATCAACAAAAATTCAACATGCTTTTGATTGCTATACAAAACGGTTCGGTATTAGTAATTCACATTCAAATGAAGATATAACTACTATTGATAAAAACACTATTCCCAATCATTCTTTATTAGTAGGTGGTTTCCCCTGTCAAGATTATTCTGTCGCTAGGACAGTATCGGGCGAAAAAGGAATTGAAGGAAAAAAAGGTGTTTTATTTTGGCAAATTACAGAAATTTTAGAAACAAAGAATACACCATTTGTTCTCCTAGAAAATGTTGATCGTTTATTAAAATCACCTGCTAAGCAAAGAGGAAGAGATTTTGGAATTATGTTAAGAACATTTCATGATCTTGGATATAATGTTGAATGGCGTGTAATTAATGCAGCAGAATATGGATGCGCTCAAAGAAGAAGAAGAGTATTCATTTTTGCTTGGAAAAGAGATAGTAAATATAATACTAAACTAAATAAGGAAACAGCTAAATCTATTCTCCTTAAAAAAGGGCTATTTGCTAAAGCATTTCCGATTTTTCAAGATCCAGATTACGACAGATATGTTAAACATATTGATATTCTTTCATTCAAAGATCAAGTAGAAATGACTTCTAACTTTAATGGTGATTTTAAGAATAGTGGAAATATGATAAATGGAAATGTTGCAACATTTAAAAGTACTCCAATATATATTAATCCCATTACATTGAATGACATACAAGAAAAAAGAGAAATACCTTCTCAATATATGTTAAGTGAAATCCAAGATAAAAAATTCATTTATTTAAAAGGTGGTAAAAGTATTGATAGAGTTAAGCCTAATGGCGAGAAATACCTATATTCTGAGGGAACTATGGCTTATCCGGATGAATTGTCTTTACCAGGAAGAACCATGTTAACAAGTGAAGCAAGCATTAACAGAAGTACTCATATTATCGTTGATTATGTCACAAATAAAAGACGTTTCATTACGCCAATTGAAGCTGAACGGATGCAAGCTTTTCCAGATAATTGGACAGATACTGGGATGCCAGAAAAAAGAAGATATTTTATGATGGGTAACGCTCTAGTAACAAAAATAATCAATATGTTGGAACC
>JAVWAV010000047.1:0-3074 GCA_036649855.1 Bacilli bacterium
AATTCTCCTCAATTTGTTAAAGACCTTACTAAAAATGTTACAAAAAAAGACAACAACCATAATGGTGCTGTCTCTTATTTAATAGATAATAATATTCGTTAATCGTCAATTTTAATGTCGTATCTAGAGACAAAGTCTTTATATAATCTTTTGCCATACTCTTCAGCTTCTTCATTTGAAGTTGAAACAGCTTCAACATAGATTTTACATTTAGGTTCAGTTCCGGAAGGTCTAATTGCAAGAGATGAACCATCAGCAAGATAATACTTAATTAAGTTAGAAGGTCCTAATTCAATTGGTTTAACTTCGCCTTTTTCATATGATTTTTGTTCTAAATAGTCATTTGTTTTAACTACGACCGTTCCACATAGATCTGCTAAAGGATTCTTTCTAACATTATCAAGAATTGCTAACATCTCTTCTTTTCCTGCACTTCCTTTAAAGAAAATACTATAGGTAACATTGTTGTGGAACCCAAACATATCTTGGATCTTATTATATTCTTCATCAAGTGTAAGGTTATTAAGTTTATAAAATAATGCCATCTCACTATAAAGTAATATAGCTTGAATACCATCTTTATCTCTTACAAATGGCGAAATTAAGCAACCATATGATTCTTCATATCCAAATTCAAATTCTGGTCCTTTATGAGTCTCGTTATAATGAATTCTATCTCCAATATATTTAAATCCGGTTAAGAATTGTTCAGTCTTAACTCCATAACTAGTAGCAATCTTTTCTCCTAAAGATGAGGTTACAACGGTGTTATACATAACACCGTTGGAATTAAGCATTCCTAATCTTTCACGTTCTTGGAATATATAATTTGCAAGTAAACAAGCAGCTTCGTTTCCCGTATAAATACGGTAATCTCCATTACGCATTCTAGCTCCAAGTCCAACTCTATCGCCATCTGGATCAGTTACACAAATTAAATCTGCATTTATTTTACGTGCATAATCAAGAGCAGCAATATAACATCTTGGATCTTCAGGATTTGGAGTAAGTGTTCCGCTAAACGTTGGATCAGGTGCACATTGTGAAAGCACTGGAAAGACTTCATAACCACACTTTTTAAATATTCTAATAGCGTTAATAAATGAAGTTCCATGTTGAGGAGAATAGACAATTTTGAAGTCTTTCTTGCTCAAATTAGTATTAATTTGAATTGATTTAATAAGATTTACATATTCGTGGTCAACTTGATAATCTAAAATCACGAATTCGCCTGGATTTTTATATTCTTTAATAACACAATCAATTTCTGCTGGCATTCCATTAATTATTTTAATTAATTCTTTAATTTTAGCTGGAACAAGTTGACAACCTGTTTCATCATAAACTTTATAACCGTTATATTCTTTTGGGTTGTGGGAGGCAGTAATCATAATTCCACCACAAGCTCTTTTAAATCTAACAGCAAAAGATAATTCAGGAGTTGGACGAAGTGAGTCAAAAATAAAGGCTCTAAAACCCATTTTGTTTAAAACACTTGCACATTCAAAAGTAAATTCACGAGACATATATCTATTATCGTGAGATATTACTACTCCTCTTTCCATGGCATCACGAAATTTTGAAGAAAGATATGTTGCATAAGCAATCGTAGCTTTTCTTATTGTATAAACATTTATTCTGTTGCTACCAGGTCCAAGAAGACCTCTCATTCCGGCAGTTCCAAAGTCGATATTAGTGTAAAATGCATCATCAATATCTTCGGGAGACATTGTGCGTAAAACAACTTTATCAAGTTCTGAAACATTAGGTGAAGCCAACCAGTTATTATATGTATCAACAGCATTCATAAATGTACCCCCAAAATTTATATCTTTAATATATTATATCAAAATTATGATAATTTATTTAGAATATTTGCTAATTCTTCAGGTAGTTTTGCACTAAAGGTTTTATTTGACAAATATGCTAATTTTCCTTCAATATTAATGAATTTTACTTCGCCAGCATGAAGAAATTGATAATCTAAACCATACTTTTCTTTAAATATTTTGTTCTTAGGAAAATTACCATATTTTTGATCTCCAATAATTGGATGATCAATGGATTGCATATGAACTCTAATTTGATGAGTTCTACCAGTCAAAATGCGAACAGTTAATAGTGTTACATCACTAAATTTACGTTTAACATCATAATAAGTTAAAGCAGATTTTGACGTTGCAGTAACTCCTACACGAACAAGGTTATGTACTTCATCTTTATAAAGTGGCTTATCAATCTTTCCACTTTCTTTAACAACTCCATCAACAAGAGCAGTATAGGTTTTCTCTATTTGATTCTTTTCTTTAAATAAATTCATTAAGCATTGAAGTGATTCCATGTTTTTACCAAAAAATACTAAACCACTAGTATTACGATCAATTCGATGAGCAGGACTTGGTTTAAATGTATCATCTGGTGAAAATTCACCTTTTTTATATAAGTAAGAAAGAACTTCATTTGCTAAAGTTAAACGTTTCTCTTCTTCATCTCCATGGACTAATAACCCTTTTGGTTTATTAATAACAAGAAGATTGTTATCTTCATATATTATTTCACGAGAAAAAGTTAATTTCTCAATATTAACTGGTTGTTTAAATTCTTCTAATTGTTCATCAGTTATATAAATACGTAATACGTCTCCTGCATAGATATATTGTTCAATCTTTGCCCAGTGTCCGTTTATCTTAACATCTTTCTTTCTAAATACTTTGTATATAAAAGAAATAGGAGCATCATAAAGATATTTCCTTACAAATTTATCAACTCTTTGATTACTATCTTTTTCAGTAATATTAATTTCTATCATAACCTCTTAATCTTAAAGTTTTTTCGTGCAAAAATCAACAAACATGTTATAATTATTATCAGCCGGAGAAATACCCAAGCGGCTGAAGGGGTGGGCTTGGAAAGCTCATAGATCTGTAACAGGGTGCGAGGGTTCAAATCCCTCTTTCTCCGCCACTAAATAAACATAGCTAAACACACCTTGTGTTTAGCTTTTTTAATTAAAAAATGCCAGTATCATAAACGTTTGAACCCACGAACTTAATAAAGTTAACAAATACACTCTG
>JAVWAV010000048.1:0-2885 GCA_036649855.1 Bacilli bacterium
TAAACTCTTTAAATATTTTTTTAATGTAGGTATTATTAATCCAAAAACAATGTTTAGTATATTCATTAACTCCAGTTAATTTATCCGCAAAAGGTAATTTACAAACATCTTTTGAATTTCGTCCATGTGGTCTAACATGACAAACCTTATTTTCACTCATACCAACAAAATTAGTTTTTCTGATTCCGTTGTTTATTGATTTAATTATATTACCGCTTCTAATTGTATTATAAGTACTTTTCCACATTTCCATAACAGAAGTTTCAATATCAAATTCAGGCATATTCCATAGTTTAATACCTTTAAATATATAATCATTACCGCTTTTCTTAAATACAAAAAACATATATTTTGTTGTTTCTAGTTCTTCTCTTAAATCTGAGGTTTCCCAGTCTTGAGTAATTATATCCGAATATTTAAAATATGGAAATGAAATAGATTCTTTTATTCTACCATTTTCCTCTATTCTAATTGTCTTAGGAATAATTTTTGCTTTTTTAAATTCTTCTGTATCTGATAAATTACTTTTAACATTAAACATTCTATTAATTATGATATTATTTATATTTTTAGCAGATGATTCAATATTAAATTCCGTCATTAACTCTTGTTGTGTTTTATCTTTATATTTATTTATGATATTATTTACAAATTCATTAAAAGAATTAGTAGTATTTTTTAATACTTTTTCAACATTAGAATAATTGCCAATATATTTTCTAACTAACTCAGTCATGTAAGAATTTTTAAAACAAAAAGCCCTTTGCATTGCAGGAATATCATTGAATGGTTGTTTTCTTGTAGAAGAAGAATTTGCTCCTTTAGAACAAGCACCTAAATACATTGTATCAGCTTCTGAAATTTCATGAGCCTTACCATCTTTTATTTTTTGTGTTATAAAATTCCAGTCCTCTTCAATTTGTTTCAAATCTTCATTTTTTTCTAATTCCATTAATTTTTCATTAGTAATTATTAAATCTTTTTTATCTTTGTTAGCTTCCCATAAATACCATAATAATTGAATCTTATTATTTTTATACCAAAAGTGACTACTTTTAAATTCATTTTTATATTCCGTCATATAATCTATAATATTTAAAACCAATCTTTCTTTTGCAGATAATTTACCATTTTTTATTTTTTTATAAGGCGTTACTTTTAGTTCAATTCCGGCTGACATAAAATCAGGTTCAGAATCACTATTATTGTCAATATTAAATAAATATTTTTCAATTAATTGACCTAAACCACCTTTATTAGCATTTTTGTCTTCAATCGTAATCAATTCTTCATTTAATATATCATTTACAGATTTGCCTATTGCTGATTTAGATATAAGTTCAATTTCTTCTCTATTATATAATCTTCCTTTTTCCATAAATCCTCCAGTTTGATCTTGTTTTTTACTAATAATTATTATAAAATATATATAAATGTTGATCTTTTCAATTAAATAAGTTATAATTAATTGGTTAGTAAAGGTTGATCTTTTTAACTTCTTATATTATAATATATATAAAGGATTTAAACAACTAAACAAAAGAAAATTACGGAGGAAGTAAGATGAAAAAAACAGTAGTAGAATTATTTGCAGGAGTAGGTGGATTTAGATGTGGATTAAATAAAGTTAGTTTTGCAAAAGATAAAGTTAAAGAAAATGGTAATTGGAACTTTATTTGGGCTAATCAATGGGAGCCAGCAACAAAAACGCAAGATGCTTTTGAATGTTATATAAAAAGATTTGGTAATAAAGATGTTAGTAACTTAGATATTTTTGAAGTTAATAAGAATGAAATACCAGACCATACTCTTTTAGTAGGAGGTTTTCCTTGTCAAGATTATTCAGTAGCAAGCACATTATCAAAAAGTAAAGGAATTGATGGAAAAAAAGGAGTTTTATGGTGGGCAATTGAAGAAACACTTGCAATTAAACAACCACCATTTGTATTATTAGAAAATGTAGATCGATTACTAATTTCTCCAGCTTCTCAAAGAGGAAGAGATTTTGGTATTATTTTAAGAAGTTTATATGACAATGGCTACGATGTAGAATGGCGTGTTATAAATGCTGGAGATTATGGATTACAACAAAAAAGAAGAAGAACATACATTTTTGCATATCATAAAAGTACTAAATATTATAAAGAAATGCACAAAGTTCAAAAAAGAGATGCTATATTTAATGATGGAATGTTTATTAATCAATTTCCTTTAAAAGATGGATATAAAGAAGTGATGGAATCAAATATATCAGGATTCAAAGATTTACTTGAAGTAAGTAATAATTATCAAACACAATTTTATAATGCTGGTATTATGAATAATGGTGATATTTACTCAGTTAAAGTAGATGCTGATTATGATTCTATATTTCCACTTCGTAAATTAAGGGTTACAGAAGAAGTAAATGAAAAATATTTTTTAACAGAAGAACAAATTAAAAAATTTGCATATCTTAAAGGGGGAAAAAAAATTCCAAGAATAAAACCAAATGGGGAACCTTATACTTATTCTGAAGGTGCCATGGCTTTTCCAGATAATTTAGATGTTCCTGCAAGAACAATGTTGACTAGTGAAACTGGAATGAGTAGAATGACTCATGTTATAGAAGATTTTAAAACTAATAAACTTAGAACTTTAACTCCTATTGAAGCAGAAAGAATTGATGGATTTCCAGATAATTGGACAAATACAGGTATGACTGATAAAAAAAGATTTTTTATGATGGGAAATGCATTAGTAGTAGGTGTTATTGAACGTATTGGAATAGAAATTGAAAAAATAATTGAGAACGAAGATTAATTAACAAAAATGAATTTAAAAGGAATTAAAAAAATGGAAAAAGAAAAAATATTGATAGATGTTGATGATGTAATTTGCGAGGG
>JAVWAV010000049.1:0-2691 GCA_036649855.1 Bacilli bacterium
GTATCTGCAACAAAAGTATTTTTAAATTACATGAAAATGGCTTATTTTAAGCCATTTAAAGGTCAGTTAAAAATTATCTTTGTTCTTCTTATTGAGATTCTTATTTATTCATTATTTAGTGGATTTATCATCACATTTGCGACAAATATTATCGCAAATGTCGATGTTAACGTCTTTAATTTTATCACTGACTTTAAAAATCTTCTTAATAGTGGTGCTTCGACTGCTGAATTATTTTCGTTTTATTTAAATAATGGTGAGCCATATGATAACGCTCTTAAAATTATTAATATAATAGTTACGTCAATTGCAGTTATGAGCTTTTTATTTGTTATTACTTATCGCTTATATTATCTTGCTTTATCATTAATGTTTTCTCCATATTATCTTATCTCACCTTTTGAAATGAGAAAAAATCTTAAAAATATGGCTAGAAAATATAGAGGTACTTTCTTAAAACAATATTTTAAAACAAATTGGCCATTTCTAGCCCTATTTTTAACGATCTATATTGGTTCGATTATCGTATTAACTTTTTATTCTTCTAATTTTGTTTTTATTGTTGTTGCTTCATTAATGCTAGCTTTCTTAATATCTTCATTCTTTCTTCCAATTGTTGGATATAATTCTCTTATTACAGTAGATGCTAATCTTGAAGATATATCTATAATATTAAATATTGATGGAGCTAAGTTTGCTGAACTTTTAAAAAAAGTTCATGAAGAAGAAGGCATGGATGAGCTTTCAGATGAGCTTAAACACATGATTGATTCTAACTTAAAACCAAAAGATGAAGAAAATTCTGACGAAAAAAAGAATGAGGATGAAACAGTAAAAGAAAAAGATGATGAGAAAGAATAATTTATAAATAAAAAAAGAACTTTCGTTCTTTATATTACTTGCTCTATAATGGAGCAGGTGACGGGAATCGAACCCGCATAACTACCTTGGCAAGGTAGTGTTCTACCACTGAACTACACCTGCGTGCTTAAGTATTATATTAAAAGTTGCTACAGTATGCAACAATAAAAGGAGAATTTTTATGAAAAATAAATTAGATTTGGCTGAATTGATATTTGGCGATATAAAAGAGAGCATTGCTGACCTTGAAAAACGTTTTCCAGCAAGAGAAATATCAAAAGATTCTTATGTTACACGTTTTGCTCCTTCACCAACTGGATTTTTACATACAGGTAGTTTATTTACTGCCTTTATTGGTTATAAATTAGCTCACGATAGTGATGGTATATTTTATTTTAGATTAGAAGACACTGATACTAAACGTGAAGTTGAAGGAAGTGCTAAAGAATTATTAGAACAACTTCAATTATTCGGAATCACTCCAGACGAAGGACTAAAAGTCGAAGGTGAAGTTGGGCAATATGGACCATATATTCAATCTAAACGCGAAAATATCTATAAGACAGTTATTAAAGAAATGATTGCTAAAGGATTAGCTTACCCTTGTTTTTGTAGTAAAGAAGAACTTGAAACTTTACGTAGTGAACAAGAAAAGAATAAAGAAATAACTGGATACTATGGAAAATACGCTGCTTGTCGCAATTTAAGTGCAGATGTTGCTTATAACCGAATTGTTGCGGGGGAGCCTTACGTTATTAGATTTAAATCAACTGGAGATCACAATAATAAAATTCTTATTCATGATGAAATTAGAGGAGACTTGGAACTTGCTCAAAATGATCAAGATATTATTATTTTAAAAAGTGATAATTTACCAACCTATCATTTTGCTCACGCTGTTGATGATCATTTTATGCATACAACACTTGTAACTCGCGGAGAAGAATGGTTATCAAGTTTACCAATTCATGTTGAATTATTTGATGCTTTAGGTTTTTCACGTGTTAAATACGCTCATTTACCAGTTATCATGAAACTTGATAACGGAAATAAAAGAAAATTATCTAAAAGAAAAGATGATGAAGCAGCTGTTTCTTATTTCTTGAAGGATGGCTATCCAATTGAGGCAATCTTAACTTATTTAATGTCGATTGCAAATAGTAACTTTGAAGAATATTTAATTGAAAATCCACATGAATCATATAAGAGTTTTACTTTTAATCTTAATAAGATGTCTCTTGATGGAGCCTTATTTGATATTGAAAAATTGAGATATTTTAGTAAAGAGTTTCTTGCTAAATTAAATAAGAATGAAATTACTAAAAGAATGCTTTCTTATACCAATAAATTTGATCAAGAATTTTATTTAAGAATTAAAGAAAATGAACAGTTTTTTAAAGACATTATTAATATAGAAAGAGAAAAAGAAAATCCACGTAAGGATTATGCTTGTTTAGGTGAGATATATGAAGGAATCAAATTTTTCTATAATGATGTATTTGGTGAATTAGTTTCTTCGCTTGAATTTAATCCAAAGATTAAAAAAGAAACATTAATCGCTTTTTTAAATGATGTAAAAGTTAATTTATCTTTTGACCATGATGAACAAGAATGGTTTGCTTCTCTTAAAGCTATTGCTGTAAAATATGGTTTTAATCCAAATAATAAAGAATATAAACTTAATCCGGAAGCATATACTGGAAATATTGCCGATGCTGCTGAAATTGTTAGAATTGCCGTAACTACAAGAAAACAAACTCCTAACTTGTTCGCAATATTAAATATTTTAGGAACAAAAGAAGTAAATAGACGAATTGATTTAGTTATTAG
>JAVWAV010000050.1:0-1883 GCA_036649855.1 Bacilli bacterium
TAAATAAGAACATCTCTTTACTAACAAATAAATTAAACTTTCTAAATAGGTTACTTTAGTTTAATATATATACATGAATTACGAAATTGTAGTAGCAACATCTAACGAACATAAAATGAGTGAATATCGTGCTCTTATTAAAGGACTTCCTATAACATTATATTCACTAAGTGACTTAGGAATAACAAGTAATGTAATAGAAGATGGATCTACTTATAAAGCTAATGCCTTATTAAAAGCAGAAGCTATAAAAAAATATACTACTTTACCGATATTATCGGATGATTCTGGTCTTGAAATATCTTTTTTAGGAGAACATTTTCCTGGTCTTTATACCTCACGCTATGCTGCATCTTGCGGTGGACAAACAAAAACTAATGAATTTTTAAGTAAAGAAGCAATAAAATATCCTACTAATAAAGCGATATTTTATTGCACTATCGTTCTTCTTAATATTGAAGATAATCCATTAGTATTTGAAGGCCAAGTCGAAGGAAAAATAAGTAGTAAAATCGAAGGTGAAAATGGCTTTGGTTATGATCCTATTTTTATTGGTGATAAATTTGATAAATCATTTGGAGCCCTAAGTGAAGAAATAAAAAACGCTAATTCTCATCGAGCAAAAGCGTTTAAAAAATTTATCACTTATCTTAAAATAAGTAAATTAATCTAAAAATAAACTTCACTTTAAGATTATATTCCTTAAAGTGAAGTTTTTTTATTATTGTGGATCTAAACCTGGTTTTTTAATGCGAATAATTAATTTATAAGTAACATTATGTCCGGCGTCTTTAACAAATGTTAAGTTATTGTTGTCAAACGAGACAACGTGCATACTAGGTATTCCACCATTATAAGGAGATCTAATAAAGACAGTAATAAAGTCTTTACCAACATAAGTAATTCTTATACGTTCAGTATTTTCTTGTCTAATTAAATGGTTATAAGCATCAAATCCAATATAGCCTTGTCCACGTAGATCAGCTACTTTATATCTACGTTTACCAATTACTTCTTCTACTCCACTAACACTACATACAAGGCAACATGTAAAACGATCGATTATTGTATCTTCTTCAACAATCATGTTTGGTGAGTTAAATAACTCTGCTTCAGTATAATTCATATGTTTATTCTCCTTTTTTTAATTAGTTATTTTTAATAAGAGGCATAATCTTTTCTAATATAAGTGCTGGTACTTCTTGATAACTATCAAATTCTCGATTAAAATATCCTCCACCTTGAGTAAGTACTCTTAATTTCGAAACATAATCTAACATCTCAGCTTCAGGAACAATTGCAATAATTTCTTGATATCCGGTAGAAGGATCTTCATCCATTGAAGATATTCTTGCTCTTCTTTGGTTTAAATCACTCATTACGTTTCCAATATTTTCCTGTTGGCAAGAGATAACAACTTTAATATAAGGTTCAAGAAGAGCAGGAATGGCAGCATTATATGCTTCTTTAAAAGCAATAATGGATGCCATTTTAAAAGCTAATTCATTACTATCAACATCGTGATATTTACCATCAAGTAAAGTAGATTTAACACCAATTATAGGATAACCTAAATACATTCCTTCTTTTGTGGCTTCAAAGAAACCTTTTTCAACTGCTGGGAAATAGTTTTTAGGAACAGCTCCACCAAATACTTCTTCAGTAAAGATATTTTCATAACTTCCACTTGGTTCAAAAGCCATATTAACAACAGCATAGAATCCACTTCCACCAGACTGTTTAATATAACGTCCTTCTGCTGTAGCTTTTTTCTTTATAGTCTCACGATATGAGATCTTAGGAGCAACCTTAAGTAATTCGATATCATAGTTATTACGGATCTTTTCAAAGACATAATTTAAATGAGTCTCACTTGTTCCTCC
>JAVWAV010000051.1:0-1817 GCA_036649855.1 Bacilli bacterium
AAGAAAAACTCTATTATTTGATTTATCTAAATTTAAGAGGTAATATAAAGTTAGTAGTTTAACAAAGGAGAAAATAAATATATGAAAAGAAAATTACTTGTTCTCGGAGCCGTATGTCTTTTATCGGTTGGTTTATCATCATGTGGTACAAAAATCACGACAGAAGAAGCTCATAAACTTGTAAAAAGTTATGAGGGAGAAGAAAATTTAAAGAAAATAACAACAATTTCACTTCAAACTGAAGGAAAAGAAGATGGAAAACATGTTGGTAAAATGATAACAGAAATTGATTTTAAAGATTTCTATTTCTACGTTATGATGGAAGATCCTAAATTAGGAAAGACTGAACAATTATTTACAAAAGATAAAGATCAATATGTTTTATATGCAGGTGGAAGTAAAGTAGTAATTCCTATGAGTGATGCTGCTAAAACTCTTGAAAATGCATTTGATGAAATAGATGATAATTTATGTGTTACAACCACTGCATTATCAAGTTATGAACTTATTTGTTCTACAGGAAAAATATCTTATGTTCAAGATGGTAAAAAATTAAAATTTGAAGCTTCTAGTGCTGATGATAGTTATTCCTTTATGATCGATATTAACGAACAAGGATTAATGAGTAAAGCTAAAATTAAAGCTACTGATGCTGGAAAAGTTATGGAAATTAGTTACGAAGTTAAATATAATTCTGTTCTTAATAAAAAGACTAGTATTTAAAAAAATAATAAAAGTGCAACAGGCGTTGCACTTTTCTTTTGGTTAAAAAAAGAACTTGTTAAACAAGTTCTTATTTTTTTTAAAATGTTTCTCTTCGAATTAACGTTTAGAGAATTGGGAAGCTTTACGTGCTTTCTTAAGTCCGTATTTCTTTCTTTCTTTAGCTCTTGGGTTACGAGTAAGCATTCCATTATCTTTTAATGTTTTACGTTCGATACCAGCTTCAAGTAATGCTCTTGCAATACCTAATCTAATAGCGCCTGCTTGACCTGTAAAGCCACCACCAGAGACATGTGCGATGATATCAAATTTATCTTGATTATCAGTTAATGTTAATGGTTGTTTTAAGTCTAATACTAAGGTAGCATGTGGCATATATTCGGTAACATCTTTTTCGTTAACGATAATACTGCCTTTTCCTGCTTTAATATATACTCTTGCTACTGAAGATTTACGTCTACCAGTTCCGTAATAAACTGCGGTTTTCTTTGAATTTGCCATTATTTATTACCTCCTAAATACTTCATTTCATATGCTACTGGTTTTTGAGCTTCATGTTTATGATTAGCTCCTTCATAAACAAATAACTTTTTGTATATTTGTCTACCAAGTCTTCCTTTTGGAAGCATTCCCCAGACGCATCTTTCGACCATCTCTACTGGAAAACGTTCAACCATATCTTCTGCAGTTCTGGTTCTTAATCCACCTGTATAAGTGGAAACGTTGTAGTATTTTTTTGTGTGTAATTTGTCGCCTGATAAACCTACAGTTTTGGCATTAATAATAATGACATAGTCACCACAATCTACGTTTGGCGTATATGTTGGTTTTCCTTTGCCCATTAATAATATTGCTACTTCACTTGCTAAACGTCCTAATGGTTTATCTGTTGCGTCGATAATATACCATTTTCTGCTTACATTTTCGTTTGTGGCGAGAGTTGTTTGTCTTTGCATAACTTTTTTGTTTTCTCCTATTTTATAACACAGTTTTGTATTCGTACCGGGAATTCAATACATGGCTATAAAGCCGAATATAATTATATATTTATATATAATGATAGTCAATCAATAACATGCAAAATATTTTTAAGT